>NZ_CP053845.1:1019097-1358796 GCF_013201975.1 Campylobacter sp. CCUG 57310 | reverse complement strand
TTATTATTTCAACAGATTTTACGTCTATTGTTGTTTTTGTAAGATCTTTATCGACTTTGCCCGTTATTCTTATAGGCGTGTTTTCATCTACCGTTACGCCTTTCCAGATGTGATTGTCTATTTCTATCTCGACTACATCGCCGCTTTTACCTACAAATTCGTAGTGTTCGGCTCTGATTTGCGATCTTATTTTACCTTCAAGTATGACAGGGGCGTCATCTCTTAAATTTAAAGCCTCTTTTACGCTCATTAAAGTCGCACTTCCCTTGCCGGTAAATCCGCCTTGATTTTGCGTAGTGTTGGCGTTAGCACCCGTAAATCCTCCGCTTGCTAGAAGCGAGCTAGCCAAAAGAGCTGAAATAGTGATTTTCTTTAACATTGTTTTATCCTTTTAAATTTTTATTTTTTAAGCTCCGTGGAGCCGACTTTTGTTGCTCTTATTATAACTATCTGTGAAATTTGTTATAAATTAAGTCAAATTGTAATGGGAATTTGTTAAGAAAAGGTTAATAAGAATTTGGGGCTTTTTCTCGGATTAATATCAAATAAGTAGGTGCGCTAATTTCATCGCTACCCTCACCGATTTCACAAACAAAATCCAAATTTATATCACTTGCCTTGGTGTTTTTTAAGAATTTATCTATCTTGCGTTCAATGGCTTTACTTGCGTTATCGCTGCACTTAGTATAGCTGGCTTCTATTGAAGTGTTTGTTAATCCACACCCTGCCAGTAGCGTCATAAGCGCAGCGATAATAAGCTTTTTCATTAGAGTAAATTTAAAATAAGCTTTCTCATATCATCTACGATCTCATCGATCGTTCTTTCGCCGTTTATCTCGTGAAGCAAATTTTTGCTTGAATAAAATTCACGAATTGCGCCGATTGGCTCAAGATATACTTTCATGCGGTTATTAAAGACTTCGTTGTTATCATCGGCGCCTCTTGCACGTCCAAGCACACGCTCTCTGGCTACATCTTCGCTAACGGCAACTTCGATAACGCCTTTTAGCGCGATTTCATTTTGCGCAGAGAGGACTTTATCAAGCTCACTCATCTGTTCAACACTTCTAGGATATCCGTCAAGCACGACATTTGGTGTTTTGGAGCTTTTTATAGCGCTTATTATCGCATTTACGACCACTTCAAGAGGGACTAAATTTCCTTTTGAGATGTAGCTGTCGATAAGTTTGCCCAGCTCGCTTCCGCTGGCAACTTCTTCTCTAAGCAGATCGCCCGTGGAGTAGTGAGTAAAGCTTTCATCGCCTTTTGCGATCAAATTTGCGTCTGTTGTCTTACCGCTTCCCGGTGCTCCGATTATTAAAAATAGTTTTTTCATCAAATTTCCTTAGTTGGTTTTTTCTCTTAGTCTAAGTCCAAGCTCTCGAAGTTGCTCGGAATTTGCTTCGCTTGGCGCTTTTGTCATAGGGCATTGTGCGCGCTGTGTTTTAGGGAATGCGATGACGTCGCGAATGCTGGTTGATTTAGTAGCCAGCATCACAAGGCGATCAAATCCTATCGCTATACCTCCGTGCGGTGGCGCTCCAAAGCTAAGCGCGTCAAGCAGGAAGCCAAATTTCTCTCTTTGCTCGGCTTCATCTATGCCAAGAAGTTTAAATACCTTTTGCTGAACGTCATTTTTATGTATTCTCACGCTTCCTCCACCTAGTTCAAAGCCGTTTAGCACAACGTCGTGAGCTATGGATAGGATATCTTCCAGGTCCTCTTCGTCTATATTTTTAGGCATGGTAAACGGATGGTGCATTGCAGAGTAGCTTCCGTCGTCGTTTTGTTCAAACATAGGGAAGTCTAGCACCCATAAAAATTCCATTCTGTCTTGATCGATGATTCCCATTTGCTCAGCTAAGAAAATTCTAAATCTTCCCATATAGTCAAGCACTATCTTTTTCTTGCCTGCACCGAAAAATACGACATCGCCAAGTTTTAACTCGCATCTATCAACTATCTCTTGAAGGTCTTTTTCTTCAAAGAATTTGCAAAGCGGACCTTTTAATCCGTCCTCTTTCATCTGGAAGTATCCTAGTCCTTGAGCTCCGAATTTGCGCACAAATTCTTCAAATCTATTCATCTCGCGTTTGCTGAATATATTATCTCCGTTTGGCACTTTAAGCGCTTTTATGCGGTTTTTCTTAGGATCTTTTGCGATAGAGCTAAAAATTTCATTTGTCGAGCGAGCAAATATATCAATCACGTCAACCATAGCTAGATCGTATCTAAGGTCAGGTTTATCCGAGCCGTATGTTTCGGTAGCTTCTTTGTAGCTCATGCGTCTAAACGGCGTTTTGACATCATATCCGCAGGCTGCAAAGATGTCTTTTAGAACTTCTTCAGCCATATTTAATATATCATCTTGCTTAATAAAGCTCATCTCGATATCAATCTGCGTAAATTCAGGCTGGCGATCAGCTCGCAAATCCTCGTCTCTAAAGCATTTTGCTATCTGGAAGTATTTATCAAAGCCAGAACACATCAAAAGCTGCTTAAATAGCTGAGGGCTTTGCGGAAGTGCATAAAATTGTCCCGGATATACGCGGCTTGGCACCAGATAATCTCTTGCGCCTTCGGGTGTAGCGCGAGTTAGGATAGGCGTTTCAAATTCTATAAAGCCAAGCCTATCAAGTGCGTTTCTAGCAGCAATCGCAGCCTTTGAGCGCATTTTAAAGATATTTTGCAAGCGCTCGTTTCTTAAGTCCAAAAAGCGGTATTTAAGCCTGATGTCTTCATTTACCGAGTTATCGTTGATCATAAACGGAAGCGGTTCGCTTGGGTTTTCAACTATTACTTCGCCAACTACGACTTCGATCTCGCCGGTCTTTAGCCTTGGATTTACAAGTCCTTCGCCACGCGCTCTTATCTTGCCTTTAATTTTTAAAACATACTCGTCGCGAACTTTTGACGCTATTTCATGAGCGCTTATGCTATCGGCAGGATCGCAAACCAGCTGGATTAGCCCTGTTCTATCTCTTAAATCGATAAAGATAACTCCGCCGTGGTCTCTATATGTATTGACCCAGCCGCAAAGATCGACTTCTTTGCCGATGTCCGCCGCACTAAGCTCTGCGCAATAATGGCTTCGCATTAGATACTCCTTAAAATTCGTTTTTGAAAGCCTGATTATACTCAAATTTTGCTTTTGCCGAGCTTTTAAACCAAAATATGCTACAATCAAAACTATGAAAAAAGAGAGAAATTTAAATATTGCCGATGTAAAAAAAGTCGGAGTTATAGCTAAGATAAATGCCGATTTGGCTAAAAATTTAAAGACGATTGAGAAAATTTTAGCCAAATACGGTGTAGAAATTTTGCTTGAAAAAAGTTGCGCTAAAGAGGTTGATAAGCAAGGTTTTGAGCTAATAAATTTGGCTAAAAATTGTGATTTTCTAATCTCTTTAGGCGGAGACGGCACGATCATATCCGTTTGCAGACAGAGTGCAGAAATTTCGCCGTTTGTGCTTGGAATTCACGCAGGAAGACTTGGGTTTTTAACCGATATCACGATGGATGAATGCGAAGGGTTTTTTAAAGACTTTTTTGAGGGAAAATTTGATATCGAAACTCCGTTTATGCTTGATGTATTTATGCATAAAAAAAGCGGCGATACGGTAAAAAAGATAGCCTTTAACGAAGCTGCGATACTAAGCTTGAAACCAGGCTCTATGGCTCATATCAATGCGCTTTTAAACGGAAAAGATTTTAACTCGTATTTTGGCGACGGTGTTCTTATATCAACGCCGATCGGCTCGACTGCTTACAACATGAGCGCAAACGGACCTATCATCTATCCGTTAAGCGATGTTTTTGCCGTTACTCCGATATGCTCTCATTCGCTTACTCAGCGTCCGGTTGTGCTTCCAAGAGGCTTTGAGATGAAATTTAAAACCCAAAGCGATGCTGTTTTGGTTATCGATGGGCAAGATAGGTTTAACATGTCAAATTTAGATAGTGTTAGCGTTGCTTTGAGTGAAAAATCGGCAAAATTTATCCGCCATATCGGCAGGGATTACTTTCAAATTTTAAAAGAAAAACTTCACTGGGGTTATAATGATTGAGAGGCTTTTGATAAAGGAATATCTAAATTTTGATAGCGTTGAGCTGAAATTTAAGGAGGGACTTAGCGTATTTACCGGCGTAAGCGGTGCGGGCAAGTCGGTTTTGATGAGCGCGATAATGGCTGTTTTTGGGCTTAAGGATAGCGACGCAAAGCTGATTGAAGCGGATGTGGAGTATAAATTCAGTGCCGAGGAGTATGGGATTGAGAGCGAGCAGATAAATACTTTTAAACTGTTTAGAGATAAGGCGACAAGGTATTTTATCAACTCTCAGGCTATCTCAAAGAAAAATCTCGCCTCAATCGCAAAAGAGCATATAAAATATCTGTCCGCCAAAGAGATAAACGAGTTTGAAAACGAGAGATTTTTAAATTTGCTTGATATCGCCGAAAGTAAAAAAAACGGAGAATTTTTAAAATTTAAGCAGGAATTTGAGGCAAAATTTAAGGAATTTGATCAAATCTCAAAAGAGTTGCAAAATATAATAGAAGATGAAAGAAGGATTGAGGAGCTTAAGGAATTTGCAAGTTTTGAGATATCAAAAATAGAGTCAGTTAGCCCAAAAGTAGGCGAATTTGAAGAGCTTATGGAGATAAAAAAACGCCTTAGTAAAAAAGATAAGATAAATGAAGCTTGGGGTAGGGCCGAAGCCGTATTTCACGTTGAAAGAGCCGTCATAGATGCGCTAAATATCAGCGATATAGATGCGAGCTTTTTTGAAGAGTGTATGAACGAGCTTAGAATAGCGCGCGACAACCTAAATATGGACGAGCTTGAAGATATCGATATAGAGGGAGTTTTGGATAGGATCGAGGCGCTAAATTCGCTAATTCGCAGATACGCAAGCATCGAGGAAGCGCTTGAAACTTTAAAAAAACGAAAAGCCGAGCTTAGTAAATATGAAAATATAAGCTTTGAAAAAAGCTTGCTTGAAGCTAAATTTAACGCTTTAAAAAGCGAGATTAACGATATGTCAAGCAAGCTTACAAAGGCAAGGAGTGAAAATTTAAAAGAGCTTGAGGATCTTATAAATTCATATCTTAAAGAGCTTTATATGAGCAAAATCACTCTTAAAATAAGCCAAAAGCCGCTTGATAAATTCGGCGTTGACGAGATAGCTTTGAGTTTAAACGAGACCAATTTAAAAAATTTAAGCTCGGGCGAACTAAACCGCTTGCGACTTGCCTTTATAGCAAGTGAAACGCAAATTTCAGGAAGCGGAGAAGGGGTAATAATCCTTGATGAGATAGATGCGAATTTAAGTGGAAAAGAGGCGATGAGTATCGCAAATGTGCTTTTAAATTTGGCGAAATTCTATCAGATTTTTGCTATCTCGCATCAGCCTCAACTTAGCTCAAAAGCAAATTCTCACTTTTTGGTTGAAAAACTTGAAGAAAAATCCATCGTAAGAGAGCTTGAAAACAGCGAACGAATATCTGAGCTTGCCAGAATGATAAGCGGAGAGACCGTAAGCAAAGAGGCGATGGAATTTGCCAAGCAGCTTTTAGACGGGTAGTTATGTCCGAAATTTTATTTTTAAAAAAGAAAAAAGATGATAATATCTAACGCTTTTGAAAAAAGTTAATATAGTTTAAATATAAAATTTAATAGGTAATATAAAAAATATGGAAAAAAATAGAATTTTAATAGTAGAGGATAACAAATCACTTGCAAAACTAATAGCTAAAAAGATGGAAGACAACGTCGATATGCAGGTTGATATAGCTTATAGTTTAAAAGAGGCGCAGGAATTTTTAAAAAATCCAAATGATTATTTTATAGCATTGCTTGATCTAAATTTGCCTGATGCACCAGACGGAGAAGTTGTTGATTATGTCATCTCAAAAGGCTTGCCGAGCATAGTTTTAACCGGAAGTGTGGATAACAAAACAAGAGAGACTTTCATACATAAAGATATTGTGGATTATGTCTATAAAGGCAATATGGAGGATATAAATTATATATTTCATATGATTAATCGTCTTAGGCAAAATAGACAATATAAAGTAATGGTCATTGAGGATTCTTTGACTTTTAGAAATAGCTCGAAAAAAATTTTAAAAAGCTTGCAGTTTGAAGTATTTGCCGCAGCTCACGGCGAAGAAGCTCTTAGCTATTTTAAAGATAATCCCGATATAAAGCTGATTATTACAGATTATAGAATGCCTGTTAAAGACGGTCTTGAAGTTTTAAAAGAGGTAAGAAAAGACAAGGATAAAAACTCTTTGGGAGTTATCGTAATGACCTCTCCTAAGGACGAGATAAATGCAGCCGTATTTCTTAAAAGTGGCGCTAATGACTTCATAGCAAAGCCTTTTGAAAAAGAAGAGCTAATATCTAGAGTAAATAACACTATAGAAGCCATGGAAAACATAGAAAGAATTGCAAATTTTGCTAATTGTGACTTTTTAACGGGCGCTTATAATAGGCGTTATTTTTATAGCGACATGGATGAATATTTAAAGAAAATCGCAGAAAAAAATGAAAATTACGCTTTGGCGATGATAGATATTGACCATTTTAAAAAGATAAATGATACATATGGGCATGACGGCGGCGATAGAGCGCTTAAATTTTTAGCTAAAAAACTTATAGACTCCACTAAGGGAAGCGATATAGTAGCTCGCTTTGGCGGCGAGGAGTTTTGTGTGACACTTAAGAATATACGCCAAGAAGAGGCCGTGAAATTTTTTGTAAACTTAAGAGCCGCTATAGCATCAAGTGTAGTTATGCTAAAAAAAGCAAATATCCAAATGACCGTTTCTATTGGTTTGGCATTTGGAGATAACGAATCTAGCGTAGATGAAATACTAGAGCTTGCAGACAAGGCTCTTTATGCCGCTAAGAAAAACGGAAGAAACCGTGTGGAGATCAATCTGTGATCATAGATACTCACTGCCATCTTGACGATAATAGATATGATGATGATCTTGATATGGTCATGCAAAATGCCTACAACGAAGGTGTAGGAGGGGTTTTAATCCCGGGGGCTGATATTAATGATTTACCAAAAGCTGCTAAGATATCTGAGAAATTTGATAATGTATTTTTTGCCGCAGGCGTTCATCCATATCATAAAGAGGATTTAGATATCGATACGCTTCGTAAATTTGCCGGTCATGAGAAGTGTATAGCTATCGGAGAGTGTGGGCTTGATTATTTTAGATTGCTAAAAGACGATAGTCAAAAAATAGCCGAAAAAGAGCTTCAAAAGAGGGTTTTTGCTTCTCAGCTTGATTTGGCTAGCGAGCTAAAGATGCCCGTTATTTTACATATTAGAGATGCCAATGAGGATGCTTTTAACATACTAAAAGAGTATGCAAGTAGGCTTGTAGGCGCCGTAATGCACTGTTATAACGCATCGCCTTTGCTTTTGGAGCTAAATAAATTCGGGAATTTCTATTTTGGCATAGGCGGAGTTTTGACATTTAAAAACGCTAAAAATTTAGTGGAAATTTTGCCTAAAATTCCACAAGATAAGTTACTAATTGAAACAGACGGTCCGTATCTTTCTCCAGAGCCGTATAGAGGCAGAAGAAACGAGCCGATATATACTCAGCTGGTTGCTGAGAAAATGGCTGAAATTTTAAATTTAGATAAAGAGAGGTTGATAAATTTAACAACGTCAAATGCAAAGATGCTTTTTGGGCATTTTAAAACAGCATAAACCAAGGAGAAAAATGAGATATTTTAAGATAATTCTTTTGTGTATGACCTGTTTTGGAGTTTTGTCTGCATCAACGGCAAACAAAGATCATATAGAAATACAAAAGAAGATATTAAAAGAGTTTGATATAGATGCTAAATTTATGAAAAATCCACACTATAGCTCTATAAAAAATAGCATAAAAGAGAGCAAGAAGAAGGAATTCGTAAAAACTTTAAAAAACGGACATAGGCACATACCTACTCTTCAAAAAATCATCAAAGACTCAGGTATTCCGGAGTCTTTTTTGTATCTTGCAATGATAGAATCAGGATTTTCCAATAATGTCGTATCAAGCAAGAGTGCAATCGGAATTTGGCAGTTTATGGCGCCTACCGCAAGGCTTTACGGTCTTAGAGTGGATAACTATACGGACGAGAGAAAAGATCCTATCGCGGCAACTATCGCGGCTACCAAGTATCTTCAGAGCTTAAAAGACGAATTTGGGAAATGGTATCTTGCTATGATGGCGTATAACTGCGGCAACACTAAGCTAAGATCGGCTATTAAAAAGGCAGGAACGGATGATCTGGCTACTTTGCTTGACGCAAATAAAGGCTATATCCCAAAGGAAACTAGAAATTTTGTTAAGAAAATTTTAACCGTTGCGCATATCGCAAACGATAAGAACTTCCTTAGTTCAAAAGATGCCGAGCTTATAACAAATGCAAAGGGCATGGAGATTGAGAAGATAAAAGTGCCCGGAGGAACTACTTTGATGGAGGTAGGCGACAGTATCGGACTTAGTCTAAAAAGAATGAAAGAGTACAACTCTCATCTTAAATTTGTCTATACTCCGCCTGTTGATAAGCCGTATTATATGTATATACCAAAAAATAAAAAAGAGATGTTTGATAATAATTTCGAGGTTGCTAAAAATCGTAAATTTGAAATTTACACTGTGGGCAAAAACGAAACGCTCCTTGCAATCGCTGAAAAAACAGGCGTAAGTCATAAGATTATCAAGGAGTATAACGCTCTTGCTTCAAACGAGATAAAGCCAAATCAAAAATTAGTCATTCCTAGCGATCAAGATGTTAATTATCTGGCTGAATATATAGTAAAAAGCGGAGACACTTTAAGTGAAGTTGCAAAGAAATTTGATGTCGCTTTTGAGGATTTAAAGGATGCAAATAGCTTGATGAGCTCAAATTCTTCTATCGGAGCAAAGCTTGCAACTTCAGAATAGTATAAAATTTACGCTTCTTAGTGTTTTTGTAGCTATATTTTTTACAGGCTGTTCTGTCGTGAGCGGGATATTAGGACCAAGCGGACCAAAGGGACCAACACAAGAAAAGATAAATAACTCTAAAAAAGTGCATGAAGCCACTATGCGCCCTTATAAGATAAACGGCAAGACTTACTATCCTACGGTTGTTAGCGTAGGAGATACGGCCAGCGGTATTGCAAGTTGGTATGGTCCTGATTTTCATGGTAAAAAAACTTCAAACGGCGAAATTTATAATATGTACAATATGACTGCCGCGCATAAGACTTTGCCGATGAATACAATGGTTAGAGTCGTAAATTTAAAAAATAAAAAAAGCATTGTGGTGCGTATAAACGATCGAGGTCCGTTTGTGGCAGGCAGGGTTATAGATCTTTCCAAAACCGCAGCATCCAAGATAGATATGATAGCCGCAGGAACAGCTCCAGTATTTTTAGAGGTGATAGGATTTAACGGCAAGATAAGCGATAGCTCCACGGTTGTTTCTGGTACAACAAAAGAGCAAAAGACAACCGGAGGCGTAGTTGTAGCGCAAAAACCGCAAGATGTGTTTGTGGGCGGAGAATTTATGGTTCAAATCGGGGCGTTTAGAAATTTAAGCGGTGCTACAACTTATAAAAACAAGCATTCAACTAAAAACTATACCGCCGAAATTAGAAAATATACGCTTGATAATAAGCCGATTTATAGAGTTTTCTTAACAGGATTTAGAAGCGAAAACGAGGCTAGAGACTTCATTGAAGCAGGGCATATAGAAGGCGCATTTATCGCAAGGGAGTAAGCGTGCAAAAGATAAGAAAGACCAAAGAGACCGATATAAGCTTAGATTTGGAAATTTATGGAAGCGGAAAGTGCGAGGTAAGCACGGGTATAGGATTTTTTGATCATATGCTTGAAGCCTTTGGCAAGCATGCTTTGTTTGATATGAGGCTTGTTGCAAAGGGTGATTTGCATATAGATTTTCATCATACGGTTGAAGATACGGGCATAGTTATAGGCTCTCTTTTAAAAGAGATCATTTATCCTGTAAACGGGATAGAAAGATTTGGAGAAGCTACTGTTGCAATGGATGAAGCGGCGGTTAATTGCGCCCTTGATCTGTCTAACCGACCTTTTTTAGTTTATGAAAGTATTAGCGATGGCAAAGTAGGTGATTTTGACATCGAGCTTGTTAATGAATTTTTCCAAGCTCTTGCATTTAACGCAAATATCACGCTTCATATAACTAAAATTCGTGGCAAAAACTCTCACCATATCATAGAAGCAAGCTTTAAAGCTCTAGCCGTGGCTCTTAGAAGAGCGCTTGCTAAAAACGAAAGAATCGGAGTTCCAAGCACAAAGGGAGTGCTGTGATAGAGATAATATTTTTAGACGTTGATGGATGTATGACTGACGGTAAGATAGTCTATAGCGCAAACGGCGAGGAGATTAAGTTCTTTGATGTTAAAGACGGATACGCCATAGAAAGCTGGCTTAAGCTTGGTAAAAAAGTAGCCATCATAACAGGAAGAAAATCCGCAATAGTAGAAAGAAGAGCTGAAAATTTAAAGATAGATCACGTATATCAAGGCGTAAGCGATAAATTTGCCGTAGCTGAAGAAATTTTAAAATTCGAAGGACTAAGCTTTGAAAACGCAGCCGCTATAGGTGATGACTATAATGACTATAAGCTTTTAAAGGCTGTAAAGTGGAGCTTCAAGCCAAAAAATGCCATAAAAGAGCTTGATGTAAAAACCAAGCTTGATTTTAAGGGTGGCAATGGGGCGATTAGGCAGATGATTGAAATTTTGATAAAGCATGAAAATCTTTATGAAGAGTGGTCTAAACGTTGGTTATAAAGATTTTTTACTTCGTTATATCTATTTTTAGCGTAGCGATGGTTTATCTGACCATACAAGATCCGTATCATACTCAAAGCATTAAGCCTGATAATTCTATCGCCAGTATGAAGATAAACGATGTAATTGATTATGAGCTAAATTCCACTATCATAAACGCAAGATACGAGGCTGACGAGTGGAATAAGTATAGCGATAAGGATGAATTTCTTAGCTTTAAAGCCGAAATTATAAAAGATAATAAAGAGCATAATTTAACATCCGATAAGGCTTTTTATCAAAACGATACGCTTAAATTTAAAGGCAATGTCGATTATATAAGTAGCGATGGGCTTAAATTTGTCTCGGATGAAGTGGTGTATGATATCAAATCAAAGCTCGCGGTATCCGATACTTCGTTTGTGATGACTCAAAATGGCGACAAAGTCGTAGGTGATGCTTTGGTCTATGATGCAAATTTAAAAAGAACATATGTAAAAGGAATCCGCGCATGGATAGAGGAAAAAAGATAATTTGGGCTTTTGTTTTATTTGGTTTGTCGGCTCTTTTTGCGGAGCAGGTAGAGGTAACCGCTGATGATTTTTACGCCGATGAAAAAAAGCTTATAAGCGAATTTAGCGGAAATGTAAATATAAAAAAGGGCAAGGATGTTTTAACGGCAAATAAGGTTTTGATATACTTTGACGCCAAAAGAAACCCTCTTAAATATGTAGCCAGCGGAGATGCCAAATTTAAAGTCATTATACAAAATAAAAATTACAACGGAAGCGGAAACGAGCTTATTTACGAGCCTGCACCGAATTTATACACCATAAACGGAAACGGCTTTTTGCACGAAGAAGAAACCGATAAAAAAGTCTATGGCGAAAAGATAACCGTAAATCAAAACAGCGGAACGTATAATGTAAATAGCGGAAACAAAAAGCCGGTTAAATTTATCTTTCAGGTTGAAGAAAAGAGTAAGAACAAGTGATTAGAGCGCTTAATGCTAAATTTTTAATCTCGGCGCCAAATATTTCCCTAGCTCCACCTGTTAGCGGTAGCGAGGTTGCTTTTTTGGGGCGATCAAATGTGGGCAAAAGTAGCCTTATAAACGCTCTTGTAAATCATAAAAATTTAGCCAAAAGCTCTTCTACTCCAGGTAAAACTCAGCTTATAAATTTTTTTGAAGTAGGCTACGAATACGATGAGCAAAGAATCAATCTTGTATTTGTCGATCTGCCCGGTTTTGGTTATGCAAGAGTGGCAAAAAGTATGCATAACGAATGGAAGAGAAATTTAGACGAATATTTAAAACAAAGATCTAATATCAAGTTGTTCGTTCATCTTATAGATAGTAGGCATTTTGATCTTGAGATAGATAAAAATGTAAATGACTACCTGCAAAGCTTTTTAAGAGCCGATCAGAGAATTTTAAACATCCTAACAAAGGCGGATAAACTAAATCAAAGCGAAAAAAGCGCAGCTTTAAAGGCCTATCCAAACGCTCACTTTGTATCTGTTCTTAAAAAGATAGGCATTGATAAAGCTAATGAGCTAATAGTAAAAAATGCATTGGGTGTATAGATGAACGGCGCAATAAACTTCAGAAAGCCTAAACTAAAAGATATAAAAGCTATGCAAGAGCTTGTCCGTGAAGAGGTTGCAAGCGGACTTATCCTGCCAAGAAGTGACGATGAAATTTCAACCAATATCAGGTCTTATATGCTTGCTTGTTTGCATCAAGACGGCAAAGAAGAAGAGATTGTCGGGTTTTGTGCACTTCATATACATACTGTAAATTTAGCCGAGGTTAGAAGCCTTGTAGTGTCTAAAAATTTAAGAGGCGGCGGAGTTGGAAGCAAGCTCGTACAAAAGATACTTAGGGAGGCTAAAGAGTATGAAATCAAGACCGTTTTTACTCTAACTTACCGAAAAAGCTTCTTTGAAAAGCTTGGTTTTGTTGAAATTCCAAAGTCTGATTTGCCTGCGCAAAAAATTTGGGCCGATTGTATTAAATGCAAGCACTTTCCGGTATGCGACGAAATAGCTCTGATTTACAAATTCTAAAATTCGCTCTTTGGACGGCGTTTTTGCTTGTATATCAAGCCGCCACAAGCGTAGCTACCTACTTGCCGCCGCTTATAGGTATATTTTTTACCTATATGATTATCTTAAATATCGAAAAAAATAAAAAAGTCAAAAAGTATGACAAAAGATGGTATTTTGCTATCTTTTATCTGATTTTTGCCGAGCAGGTGCATGGATATGCGCTTTTTTCTACGATGATAGGGTTTTTGCTGTTTTATTATCTGGTTTCTGATTGGCTGCTTGTAACATTTAAATCGCGTGAAATTTTGCTTATAGTTTTTGTCGCAAGCGGATACTTTATGACTTGTTTGATCACTTTACTATTGCGATACGTCGCAAATTTACATATGCTAAATTTTGACCACAAGTATTTTATTTACATAGCCTTTGAAGCTCTTTTGGCGACTATTTTATTTCGCGAGCGATTTGCATGAGAATGCGCATAGTTTTTGCCGTCATATTTAGCGTTTGGATCTTGCTGCTTGTTAGAATTTATCATATTAGTATCAAGTCAAACGAAATTTACGAAGAGATTGCCGAGCAAAACGTAGTAAAATCTCAATTTATTCCCCCTGTAAGAGGGCAAATTTTAGACGTTAAAGGAAATCCTGTAGCGGTAAATCGTCTTGGATTTTCGGTATCTGTCAAGCCGCATTTAAGCAAGAGTAAAATTTTAGACGAAGAGCTTTTAAATTTGGCCCAAATTTTTGAAGATATAAACGTTACCAAGCTAAAACGCGATTACGTTAAAGCCGATTCGCCTTATAATCAAGACTTCATCGAGATCATAAATTTTATCGATTATGACACGATGATACCTCACATCTCTTCGCTTTCGCTTCGTGAAGTTTTAAGCGTAAAGCCCGCTTCCAAAAGGCATTATCCATATTCGCACCTTGCTTCTCATATCATCGGCTACGTGGGAAGAGCGAACAAAGATGATGTTTTAAACGACCCTATCGCCAAGCTTACCAATCACACGGGTAAAAGCGGTATAGAGAGGTTTTACAACTCTATCTTGCAAGGCGAGGAGGGCGTTAGGAAGATAAAGGTAAATGCCCTAAACGAGCAGGTAGAAGAGATATCTATGACCTATCCAAAGAGCAGAGATATCACTCTAAGCATCGATCTTGAGATGCAAAGATATGTGGAAGAAATTTTTGACAAAGACGCAGGCGCTGTTATCGTAATGGATGTGCGAGACGGCTCGATTTTGGCGGCTGGAAGCTTTCCTGAGTATGACTTAAACCCTTTTGTGACGGGAATTTCAAAAGCCAAATGGGACGAGCTGATAAACGGTATAGATCATCCCTTTTTAAATAAGCTGGTAAACGGACACTATCCTCCAGGGTCCGTTATCAAAATGGGCGTTGCGCTTGCATTTTTAAACTCAGGCAAGATGGATAGAAGCTCGGGGTATTATTGTAGCGGCACTCTTGAGGTCGGCGGACGAAATTTTAGGTGCTGGAACCAGTACGGACACGGTTTTGTAGATATGAACTCGGCGATTAGAGAAAGTTGTGATGATTATTTTTACAAAGGTAGCCTTAAAATCGGTATAGACGCTATCGCACCGGTGCTCGAGCGCCTTGGGTTTGGTCAAAAAACTGGAGTTGATCTACCTAATGAATTTATAGGAATCGTGCCGAGTCGTGAATGGAAGATGCAAAAGTACGGTCAGCCTTGGTATCACGGCGAGACTTTAAATAGCTCCATTGGACAGGGAAATTTCTTAGTAACCCCTATGCAGATAGCAAGACATACCGCCATGCTTGCAACCGGCAAAAATATCACACCGCATTTTTTGCATAGTGTGGGTGAAGAGGTGGCTAAATTTGAGCAAAGCGATGATGTATTCACGGCTTTTGAGAAAAAACAGCTTCCATATATAAGAAAAGCGATGTATGAGGTTGCAAATCACCAAAAAGGCACGGCGTTTAAGCACTTTAAGGAGGCAAAGCTAAAGCTTGCGGCAAAAACGGGAACCGCACAGGTCGTAGCGATCTCGCAAACAGAGAAAAAACGTATGAAAGAAGAAGATATGAAGTATCTTCAGCGCTCTCATGCGTGGATGACTACTTACGGTCCTTATGAAAATCCAAGATATGTCGTAACCGTCATCATAGAGCATGGCGGACACGGCGGACTTGCCGCAGGACCGCTTACGGCTAAAATTTTTAACAAGCTTATAGAGCTTGGCTACATAGATCAAAAATACGTTATCGAAAGCACTCTTGAAAAAGAAGAGAAAAAGAAACTCGAAGAAGAGAAGAAAAAAGAGAAAAAGAAAGCCTCTTAATCCTCATCCATAGTGCGCACTATCAGGCTTTTTGGAAGGCTAAATTTCTCTATCACTTCGCACTCCTTAGCTCTCATTTCTCCGCTATCTATCTCATGATCAAAGCCAAGCAGGTGAAGCAAGCCGTGCGTAAAGAGTAGGGCTATTTCGGAATCTCTTTCATGCCCTAGTTCGACAGCTTTTTGCTCTGCCAAGTTTGTGTTTATAACAACGCATCCAAGAGGCAAATGAAGTTGATAAACAAGCGGAAAGCTAAGCACATCTGTTGTCTTATCGATACCCCTTTGGCTTAGATTTATCTCTCTCATCTGCTCATTATCAACGAAACTTAATTCCACGTCGCCGCTTGTTAAAAATTCGCAAATTTCATCTAAAATTTCGGGATAATCATCTTCGCAAAGTATCATTTATAAGACTTCCTTTGATAAATTTGAGTATAATTTTAGCTAAATTTTGCATTTATAAACTCAAATTTAAAGCAAAACATCAAATTTAGACCAAAGGCAATAGATGAAAAAGGCGGTTTGTATCATAAGCGGAGGCATGGATAGCACTCTTTGTGCCTATATGGCAAAGCGTGCCGGGTATGAGATAATAGCGCTTCATTTTGATTACAATCAGCTCACCATGAAAAAAGAGCGCGAGGCTTTTTATCAAATTTGCGCCGATCTTGGCGTAAGCAAATCCTTGGTGCTTGATGTTAGCTTCATCGCTCATATCGGAGGTAGCGCACTAACCGATACATCTATAGACGTTCCTAAAAATAGCCTTGGAGAAGATATCCCTATAACTTACGTGCCGTATCGCAATGGAATATTTTTATCAATCGCCGCCTCGCTTGCCGAAAAAGAAGGAGCCGAAGCGATATATATCGGAGTGATAGAGGCTGACGGAAGCGGCTATCCTGACTGCACGAGCGAGTTTATAGATAAGATGACGGCGGTTATAAACGAAGGCACGGCTATAAAAACAAAGATAGAGATAAAAACCCCGCTTGTAAATCTTACAAAGGCTGATATCGTGCAAAAGGCTTTGAAATTTAAAGTGCCTTTAGAGCTTACTTGGAGCTGTTATGAGAGCGAAGAGGAGGCGTGCGGGCAGTGTGATAGCTGCTTGCTTAGGCTTAGAGGATTTAAGCAAGCGGGCGTAAGAGATGAGATAGGGTATAAGAAAACAACAAACTAAACAAATTTGCTTTTAACACATGAGTTTGCAAAGAACCTATCAGTAAGTAAATTTATCACTAGTGTCGATAAGAGAAATTTATAATACGCAAGTAAAATTAATTAGACTAAGCCATCAAAAGCAGTTTTTTGTATTTAGTTTTGGCGGGATTACTGCTTAAAATCCAAATAAATTCGCCTCTTTGTCTTGCTTGTTTAGCATCGCTTCCAGTTCTGATTTTTGGCATTTAACAAGCGCATATCGGAAATTTGTAAGCTCTTTAAGCTCACTTAAATCATTAAAAACAAAGGTTGGTTCTAAATTTGATCTGAAATTTGCAGGAACGCAAATTTCTATCATTTCGCTAAAATTTCGCCTTAAAAAATTTGCTTCCATCTCAAAAAGAGATTCGTCGTTTTCTACTATAAAAGCCCTAAAGCTTGCTCCAAATGGAGTGATTTTAAAATTTCTATCCACAAATATCGGCTCAAAGTGCTCGATCCCTCGCAGATCACCGAGTCTAAATTCGATCTCGTTTTTGTTTAGATATCCTATGAGTCCTGCTAAAAATCCTTTAAAGACTTTGGATATAGCCAAATTTTGATAATAGATGCCGCTACAAATAAGAGTCGTAAAGAAAATCGAGCCTTCATTTATGGCTTCAGCACTCATATCTGTCCATGCGGTATCGTAAAAAGGCGCAACCTTAGAGAGAATTTTAAGATCATCGCAAAAGAACGTATCGGCCTCTTTGGCGTGAAAAATTTTGATAAAGAGCTCTTTTATGTCAGTCGGAAGGATAGATGCGTTTTTTGCTAGACTCATACGCTTTAAGATAGCCTTTTGAACGGCATTTATGGAGCAGAATTTAAGTCTTTTTGAGCTACTCTCAAAGCGAACCAGACGCATGATAGCCGTATTTAGATTATCAACTCTGATAAATGCGACTTCCTTGTCAGTAATCTCGCACTCTTTATCGATTAAGACCGCGTATGCCCCGTTTGCCGTAGCTTCTTTGATGTCTTCTTGCGTAGCATCTATGCCTATATATGCGTACCCTTGGCGAATACTCTTAGCCTCAAACGAAAAATCAACAACGCTTGTGACACTTGGCGTATTCATGCTATCGCCGTTGATTAGACGTTTTAAGTTTTCTATATTCATCATTTAGCCGACGATCGCTCCGTTTTTAACGCTTGAGATAGGACTTAACAGCGCTAGCAAGTCGTCTTCTGCCGTAAGTATCATGCCTTGAGAGATATTGCCAAATATCTTAGCCTCTTTTAAATTTGCCAGCACGCAAACCTGCTTGCCGACAAGCTCTTTTGGATCATAAAATTTAGCGATTCCCGATACGATCTGTCTTGGCTCGCTTTCGCCAAGATCTATCTTAAATTTAAGTAGTTTGTCGCTGCCTTCGATATTTGAAGCCTCTAAGATAGTTCCAACTTTGATAACACACCTTTTAAACTCATCTATCTTTATCTTTGGCGTTTCGTCTTTGCTAGGTTCGGCTACGCTTGGTGCAGGAGTGCTCATAAGCTCTTTTTCTATCTTTGGAAAGAGCGGCGCCGTAGGCTCGCAAACAAAGTCTAAAACTTCGTTTTCAAGTATTATCTTTTGATAATTTTGAGTTGAAATTTCAAATTTCATCGCATTGGCTATCTTCTCACAAGTCTTTGGCATCGCAGGACTTAGCAAGATTGCCACGCGCGCAAGTAAATTCGCACAAAGGCTTACAAGAGCGTTTGCTTCATCTTTTTTTCCTTCTTTTATCAAATTCCAAGGCTCAAATTTTGCAATGCTTGCGTTTGCGATATTTAGCGCTCGCCAAAGCTCCTCTAAGTAGCGATTTGTGGCAAAAATTTCTAAATTCTCACAAGCTGCTTTTAGATGAGCGGTTGATTCGTCCAAGATTTCTTTATGGTATTTTTTTACGTCTTTGCTTGAAATTTCGTAGTTTGAGTATTTACCGCTCATTCCGATTATGCGGTTTAGCAAGTTTCCAAGATCGTTGCTGAGCTCTGAGTTTATGCGCTCGATAAGTGCTTTTTGCGAGAAATCCCCGTCTTGACCAAAAGGTACTTCACGCAGCATAAAGTATCTGAAATTTTCAAGTCCATAAGCGTCTGCAACCTCTTTTGGCACGACTACGTTGCCCTTGCTCTTGCTCATCTTTTCGCCGTTTCTAGTCCACCAACCGTGTGCTGCGATATGCTTAGGAAGCGGCAAATCAAGACTCATCAAAAACGCTGGCCAGTAAATCGCATGAAAGCGCAAGATATCCTTGCCGACTAAGTGTACCGCATTTTCCCAAAAGCCCATTTTCTCGCCGTCTCTAGTGTAGCCAAGTGCTGAAAGATAGTTCATTAGCGCATCAAGCCAGACATACATCACGTGCTTTGGTTCATTTAAATTTGCAGGCAGTTTTACACCCCAGTCAAAGCTGGTGCGAGTTATGGATAGGTCCTTAAGTCCTCCTTTTACGAAGCTTACAACTTCGTTTTTCTTACCTTTCGGAAGTATGCACTGCTCATTTTGCTCGTACCATTTAAGCAGGGCGTCTTCGTATTTTGATAGTTTAAAAAAGTAGCTTTCCTCTTTGACTAAGTTTGTCGGTCGCCCACAGTCAGGACAGCACTCGTTATCTAAAAGTTGAGTTTGGGTAAAAAACGTCTCGCAGCTAACACAGTAAAAACCCTCGTATTCGCCTTTGTAGATGTCGCCTTTTTCAAGCATTTTGTTAAAAGCGTTTTGAACGGTTAGTTTGTGGCTCTCATCGGTCGTTCGGATAAAGTGATCGTAACTTATCTCAAATTCATCCCAAAGCTCTTTAAATTTTGCGCTTATCTCGTCTGCGTATGCTTTTGGGCTTTTGCCTTTTTTTTGCGCAGCTTGTTCTATCTTTTGTCCGTGCTCATCGGTTCCTGTTAAAAAAAACGTCTCTTCGCCTTTAAGCCTTGCAAATCTAGCCATCGTATCGGCGATGATCGTAGTGTAGGCGTGTCCGATATGAGGAACGTCATTTACATAATAAATAGGTGTTGTTATATAAGCTTTCATAATCTTCCTTAATTAAAAATCAAATCCGCCGGTGCTGCCCTTAGACATCGAATTATAGACGGCATCAACATAATTTTTACGAATTTCGCATTCAAATAAATTTTCGCAGGCAAAACAGCTTGTTAGGTTTTTTTGAGATTGGCATGACTTTAATATGTCTATTTGGTTATCAAGCTCAAGCTCGAATTTGTCTTTTTGCTTAAGCTCGTCAGCCATTTTTGCTTCCGTAAAATTTGTGTAGCGTCTTTATCTCGTCTTTTGAGCCAAAGAAGCATGGTGTGGTTTGGTGGATTTTTTCTATCTTTATATCAAAAAGACTTGCAGAGTAGCCGTCACTCGTAGCTCCGCCTGCGCGCTCATAGATAAAGGCAAAAGGCAGCACTTCAAAAAGCATTCTAAGCTTGCCGTTTGGCGCATCGGTGGTAGCCGGGTAGCTAA
This sequence comes from Campylobacter sp. CCUG 57310, assembly GCF_013201975.1. Lineage (NCBI taxonomy): Bacteria > Pseudomonadati > Campylobacterota > Epsilonproteobacteria > Campylobacterales > Campylobacteraceae > Campylobacter > Campylobacter sp. CCUG 57310. The sequence goes on along the minus strand of NZ_CP053845.1, from coordinate 1,338,923 downwards.
AAAGCCCGCCGCCTTTTAGCAAAATTTGATGCAGGTCGCTCACCATTGCGCCTGAATATCTTAAGCGGTATCCTTGCTCAAAAAGCTCTCTTATAAATTTAGCGTGCGTATCGCTCCAGCCTTTTTGCGTAGCGCCCGTGGCGTTTAGCTTGCCTTTTTCTTTTAACTGCAAATCTTTGATAAATTGAAATTTCCCCTCTTTGTTAAGTCTATAAAGCTTTGGCTTATCCGTGCAGATAACCAGCTCAAGGCGCGGCCCATAGACGCTATATGCCGAAGCTACTAAATTTTCAGGCTTTAGTTCGTTTGCATATATGCCAAATATCGAGCCTATAGCAAAATTTACATCAACTAAGCTTGAGCCGTCAAGCGGATCGTATGCTACTATGAATTTTGCATTTTCGTTAAGCGCTAAAATTTTGTCCTTTTCCTCGCTAACCAGCGCTTTTACGCACTCTAAATTTGCAAATTCGCGCGTGATGATCTCATCACTTAGCACATCAAGCTTAAGCTGGGTATCTCCAGTAGCGTTTGCGTGATCTGTGTAGCCAAGATCGGCAAATTTTATCTCTTCTGCAATCTTAACGGCGATTTGTTTGATCGTTTCAAAAATTCTTTCCATCATAAAGCCTTTGCGTTTTGTAAAATCCACTCACAAATAGTGTCTATATCGTCTAAATTCATATTTAAAATATCAAATTCACACTCTTTTTTATAGCTTGCAATAGCGTTTGAAAACCCGATATACTCAGCGTTTATCTCGTCCTTAAACACGCTTAGCCTAGGAAGCGGCAGGGTTTTAAGCCCTTCTACTAACAGTAGGTCAAATTCGCCCACCATAGACACTACTTCATCAAGACTCTTTTGCTCTTTTGAAAAGTATGTCGTGCGCGTGGGGCTTAGCACAACCACGTCAGCACCTATCTCGCTAAATCTATAGCTATCCTTGCCTTCGACGTCAAAGCGAGCCTTGTCGCCCGGATCGTGCTTAATGATAACCACCTTTAGTCCGTCTTTTATAAATTTTTGCCCTACCTTTAATATAAGCGTAGTTTTGCCGCTATTTGAGGGTCCTGAAAACGCCATTGCCAATCTTTTCATCTAGTTCCAACTTCTAAATTTTCGTAAGATTATAACAAATTTAGGCTTTCTTAAAGCAAAAATTACCCAAATTAAAGATAAAATAAGAAAAAATTTCAAGGTATTATTATGAAAAATTTACTGATATTTTTAGCTCTTATGACGGCTTTTTTGGGGTGTTCTAATAAAATTGTCATTCACGAACCTCTTAAAAACGAGCTTTTGGCTTATACAAGCAAGAGTGAAATAATCAAACAAGATTTTAAAATTTTGATTTTAGGAACTTATCTAAATCCCGTTCATAGCGAGCTTATAAAAGAAGACAAAGATGAGAAATTTATAATCGCCATCCACCCAAAAGATGCTGACGTAAATTTAAAAAGTTTTAGTCTAAATAACGACATAAGCGGCATTAAAACTAGAATTTTAGACGAAAATGACGAGCTTTTAAAGCTCATCACGTTTCAAATGCCGTGGGGCAAATATATTGAAGTAATCGCACCTGAAAAGAGTTCGGATAGACTTAATCTTTCTTTCGAAATTTATCCGTCAAATCAGGTGAGCTTAGAGTTTCAAAAAGTTTCAAAATCGATGTACTGGAATTAAGCAAGTGCGAGTATATAACGTAGTTTGCAAGCACTTTTTTGCCATAGTGCCTGCTTTCGGCATATGGCACAAGCTCAAGCGATAAAAACGGCTCAAATTTTCCTTCGTTAAATAGATCTCCGCGCTGAAGCATGCGCTTGGTAAAGCCGATACCGCCGTTATATGCATAAGCTATAAAGAGCGGATGGTGCAAGAATTTTTCAAGATAGTTTAAGTGGTGATCTGCAAATTTTAAAGCAACCCTCGGATCAAACATATCGTCTTGATCAAAGCCCTCTATCATAAGCTCTTTTTTGCCAATGTGATTTGCAAGAAAGGGCATAAACTGCATCATTCCAAGCGCGTAAGATGTAGATATCACAGATGGGATAAACCTGCTTTCTTGCCTACCGATAGCATAAATCGTAGCCTTTCTGGTCGCATTTATATCCTCAAGTTCTTCTAAAAACGGCATGACAAAGTAGTGATCTTTATATCCGCTTGCTTTTTCCATGAAGTAAGCGTGCTGCCCAAGTGTTTCTTTAGTATTAAAAAGCTCTGCGAATTCAAGAGCTTTAGTCGCATTTACCTCTTTTACGATAGCAAAGGTTTTTTGCCATAAAAACGGATCTTTGATATCGTAGTCTTCGAGCTTTTGCTTGGTCGGTGTCGGCGAAAAAACTTTTGGAATTTCTTTGCCCGTTAGTTCGTTTGCGTATAAAGTGTAGATGTTTATGTCGCTGCTTTTGTTTAGCTTTTCAAGCAAAAATTGATTTTTAGTTATGAGGTATTGCCAAAAAATTGCGGCGTCCTTTGCGCCTTGGTTTTGAAAGCTCTCTTCGGCTTGTTTAAAAAATTTAAGCGCGATGTGCGGCGAATCAAGCAAGATAGCGTTAAGCCCTAGCATATAAGAGTGCTGCTGGGTTGAAGCGTTAGCGTCAATATTTAAGAAATTTTCTCTAAATTTAGCCATTTTTTTATCTATCACAAGACTACTTGCGATCTTTTGAAATGATTTTTGGTTTGAAAGTAAATTCATAAAATGAGGCTCAAATTTGACGTTAAATTTCTCTTTGTCTTTTTGACTGCTTGAGTTAAATAGCGCTATAAACGCATCCGTGTCATTTTGATCGGCAAATTTTAAAGCGGCATTTTTAGCGTTAAGCGCTCTTAGCCTTCTTGCGACGTTTTTATCTATATCATCAAATTTATCGGCTAGAAGCGCCCTCTGGGCCTGTTTTATCTTCATCATAAAAGGCACTCTAAGCAGAGTTCTTTGGCAGGTTAAATTTGCGTCCATTATGTTTGTGGCGTTTACGCTATCGCAGTTTGAAGCGACTTTTTTAGGCTTTATGATAGTATCAAGCACTTTTAGCATCGTAGGAGAGCGCCTAAAAATATCTTCGTTTAAAATTTCAACTTGCTTTTTAGTGTAATTGCCTTCGCTGATTAATCGATATATATAGTAATCTTTCGCCAAACCCTTTGGCTTATCCTTTATCTCTTCAAAATCTTTTACTCCGCCAAAAGCAAATGCGCTCAATGCGACCAAGGTAAGACTAAAGCGAAGCAGCAAATTCAAAGAGTAGCCTTATGAAAAATAGTTCTATAAATTTAAGAGCCAAAAGCACGATGATGGGCGCTAGATCTATGCCCCCAAACACGGTCGGCACAAAGCGCCTTATAAGCGCATATACGGGCTCGGTTAAGCGATAAAGAAGCTGGACTATAGGATTGTAAGGATCGGGTCTTACCCAGCTAACGATAGCCGAGATGATGATGACCCAAACGTAAATTTGCACAACCATCTGTAAAATACTTGCTATGGCCGAGATGAGAGTTGATAAAATCATTTTAAAATTTCCTTTAAATTGCCTTTGATGAGCGGAAATAGCTCGCTTAGTTCAGGTCCGTGCCGTTCGTTTGTGAGCAAAATTCTAAGCGGCATGAAAAAGCTTTTGCCTTTTAAATTTGTAGAGCTCATTAAAGCCTTTTTAAACTCGTCAAAGCTTTGAAATTCATCTAAATTCAATGAATTTGCAGCGCTTTTTATGATCTCGCACTCCTTTTTAAACTCATCAGGGATGTTTTTTGGCGCAAATATCGCCTCTATCTTTTGCTTGATCTCGTTTAGCAAGCTTGCCTCTTGGGTGTAAAATTTGATTAGATCCGCTAAATTTTCATCTAATCCGCTAAGTGCGGCAAGTCGCTCGCTGCTAGCTAGTTTGATATGTTCTCTGTTTATATGTTCAAGCATTTTTATATCAAATTTCGCAGGACTTGGCGAGACTTTAGAGATGTCAAACCATTGTGCAGCGTCATTTATAGTAAAAATTTCCACAGGAGCTTTATAGCCAAGCGATATGATGTAGTTTGCTATGGCTTCTGGCATAAATCCTTTAGAAAGTAGCCACTTTACGCTACTTTCGTTCTCGCGCTTGCTCATCTTTTTACCATCTATATTTAAGATGATAGGAAGATGTGCGTAGCGAATTTTACTCGTGTAATCAAGCCCCTCTCTGATAAGCTCTTGCTTAGGCGTGTTGCTTACGTGATCTTCTCCGCGTATGACGAAAGTAACGCCCTCAAGCATATCGTCAGTCGCACAGGCGAAGTTGTAAGTAGGGGTTTTATCGGCACGCATGATGACAAAGCTGTCGACATTTTCGGGCTCAAAGCTTACTTCGCCTTTGATAGCGTCTGTAAATTTCATCGTTTCTTTTGGCTTTTTCATGCGGATCACAAAAGGCTTTTCGCAAGCTAAAACCTCTTCATTGCTCATCCTTTCGCAAGTGCCGTCATAGCGATATGCTATGCCTTTGGCTTTAGCGTTTTCTTTTTTTGCTTCCAGTTCGCTTTCGGTGCAAAAGCAGGCAAACGCTCGCTTATCTATCATTAGTTTTGAAGCAAGCTGACGGTGGAATTTTAAATTTTCGCTTTGATAATAGAGCTGATCCCATTTGATGCCGAATTTAGTTAAAATTTCTAAAATTTCTTGGTCTTTTCCCGGTATATTTCTTTCTTTATCGGTATCTTCTATGCGCACTATAAAGCCACTTTTATCTTGTAAAGAGCAAAGATAATTTAATATAGCTACGCGCAAATTTCCAAGATGCATATCTCCCGTAGGAGAGGGTGCAAAACGATACATTGAGCATTTCCTTAAGTTGATTTGGGCTTGATTATAGCATTTTGTATGTAAATAATGTGTTAAACAAAATTGTTTATAATAACGCAATATTTAGTTTGATTTTCATTTAGCGTCTTAAAACTAAATCGAATTTTATATCTAATAAAATTTAATCACAAGGAGTACTAAATGAGTTTCGTTAAGGAATTCAAAGAATTTGCGATGCGCGGTAACGTGCTTGATATGGCTGTGGGTGTCGTTATCGGCGGGGCTTTCGGCAAGATCGTTTCATCGTTGGTTGGCGACGTGATAATGCCTATCGTTGGAGTTTTAACCGGAGGAGTAAATTTCAGCGATCTTAAATTTGTGCTTAAAGAAGCTGCCGGCGAAGCGCCTGCCGTAACGGTTAATTACGGTGCATTTATTCAAACTACGGTTGATTTTTTAATAATCGCATTTTGTATTTTTTGTGTTATCAAGGCTATAAATTCACTTAAAAAACCAAAAGAAGAGCCTGCTCCTGCAGCACCTGCCGCTCCAAGCGAAGATATAGTATTGCTAACTGAGATTAGAGATCTTCTTAGAAAATAAAATTAGTTTCATGAAGGAGCTCTCCTTCATGAAAATTGAATATAATCAAAATAACAGCGGGCAGAGGAATGCTTAGGCAAATAGGATTTTTTAACGAGCTAAATGAAAGCGAACTTAAAAGACTTGAAGATATAAGCATAGTTAAAAAATATAAAAAAGGCGAGTTTTTATTTATGGAAGGAGAGGAGTCAAAGTGGCTTCATCTCATGATAAAAGGTTCGCTGAAACTTTATAAAATCGGGCCTAAAGGCAAGGAAATTTTCCTTCATCAACTAAACGGCATGACCTTTGTCGCCGAGCTTGCGAATTTTGAAAATATCAAATTTCCAGCTACGGCGATATTTGTATCTTCCGGCGAAGTGCTAAAGATAGATTATGATAAATTTTACAAAGAATTTCTATCCAATCCTAAAATTTCAGTCGGCATCATAAAATCTCTATCTCAGAAACTAAAAATCGCAAGCGAACTTATCCATCAAGAGCTTGTTTTAAGCTCGGAGGCAAAAGTGGCTAAATTTTTAGTAAATCACTCTGATCTTTTTAATGCCTTAAAACACATCAAGATAGCTTCTATTTTAAACATAACTCCTGAAACTTTCTCAAGAATACTTGCTAAATTTAAAGCCCAAGAGCTTGTAAATTTGGACTCAAATAACAAAATCATCAGTATTTCCGAAGATAAACTTAAAGATTTTTTTGATAACTAATATTTAATATCAAATTAAGATTAATTGATTTTCGTCAATAATTTTTAATTCCGGCTTAGGTATAATAATTTAAATATTTTATTATAATATTTAAAGAAAATAAAATGTTACAAGAAGGATCCGTATGAAAAAGAAGTTTTTTGTTTGGTCGGTTGCACTTGGCATATTTATAGGTTTAATATCATCAATCGGTATTGCTGATATGCTTCATTATACCGGAAGCGATAAATTCTGCACTATGTGTCATACTATGAATCCTATGGTAACGGCATATAAAAACGACGTTCACGGAGGCAACAACAAACTTGGCGTCAAAGCCGAGTGCTCAGCCTGTCATCTTTCGCATGATAATACCTTAATGTATCTATGGACGAAGGCAAAAGTTTCTATAAATGACGGGTATAAAACCGTATTTACCGATGTAAGTAAGATTGATTGGCATAAAAAGCGAGATCACGCTTATAAATTTACTTACGACAGCGGGTGCATGACCTGTCATTCGAATTTAAAAGAGGCTAATAATCAAGTCGATAAAGCTTGGCTTGCTCATAGGGATTATTTTGCAGGTCATATAAATAAAACCTGTGTTCAGTGTCATAATAACGTGGGACACAAAAATATGGGCATTGAGATTACTAAATACTGGGACAATATAAATGCAGACAATAAATAAAACCTATAAAGGAGGAACAATGTTGAAAAAAGTTGTTGTATTATTAACCTGTCTTTTTTCGTTCGCATTTGCAGAAAGCATTTCGGATGCAAATCTTGTGAAAAACTTAAAAGTTAATCGCAATTTAACTCCGCTTGCTAAAAGCTGCGTTGAGTGCCACGCAAAAGAGACTCCCGGCATCGTTGCTGATTGGAAAAATAGCCGTCACGCGCATGTCGGAGTAAGCTGTACGGATTGTCACTCGCATCCGGCCGATAGTCCTATGGTGGGTAAAAAAGTGCATCCAAAAGATAGCGATAACCACGTGTCGGTTTTGGTAAGTCCAAAAACCTGTGAGAAGTGTCACGCCAATGAAGTTAAGGAATTTAACGAGAGCGGTCACGCAAGAGGCGGTATTCAGGTTTATGCTAAAAAGGGCATGCTTGATTTGATGTATCACTTTGAAGGTAGAGGTCATCCTGATTTGCAAATTTCTCCTGATTCAACAGGCTGTATGCAGTGCCACGGCTCTATCATTAAGATGGACGGCGATAATCGCCCGACTAAAGAGACATGGCCAAACTACGGTATAGGAAACTTATATCCTGACGGTGGAATCGGCGGATGTAAATCATGCCACAGCGGGCATAAATTTGCTATAAGCGAGGCTAGAAAACCTGCAGCCTGTGCATCTTGCCACCTTGGACCTGATCATCCGGATATAGAAATTTACAACAACTCAATGCACGGACATATCTTTAACTCAGAGGGTCATACGTGGAATTTCGACAGTGCTCCCGATACTTGGGCTGTTCCTGATTATAGAGCGCCGACTTGCGCGACTTGCCATATGAGCGGAGTTGGAGAGTTGCAAACTACTCACAACGTTTCAAGACGCCTTAAATGGAATCTTTGGGCGCCGCATAGCGAGCTAAGAACAGGCGGTAACGACACCGCGGTAAGCGAGTATCAAAAAACAGGCAAACTAAACGTAGGCACGCCTTTGGCAGGTCACGTAGATGGTCCGGAAGCTGCCAGAAAAGAGATGAAGATGGTTTGTAAAGAGTGCCACGTATCCTTGCATACCGATAATTTCTTTGAGATGGCCGATAAGCACGTAATGCTTTATAACGATTATCACAAAGACGCTAAAGCTATGCTTGATGATCTTAAAGCCAAAAAGCTTCTTAAAGAAGATCCTTGGGCAGATGAATTCCAAAGAATTTACTACCACTTATGGCATCACGAAGGTCGCCGTATGAGACAGGGCGCTTTGATGAACGGACCTGATTATGCTCACTGGCATGGAGTTTTTGAGGTGAAAGACGATATCAGAAAACTTCAAGAGATCTATGACAAGAGACTAAAAAGCGGAACGATAGAATAATCGTTTCAAATTAAACGGGCGGGAGATTTCTCGCCTGTTTTAAAATTTACTTTTCAAATAATCTTTTTAAATTTACTATTTTTTAACTCTCATAGCTTTATGAATTTCAAACAAAAGCTCATCGTTTTTATCCATCACGCAATCTTGAACAAAATACCACCAAAAATATCCGCCGATAAAATTTTCATTAAATTTCGGCATATTGTAGTATTTTTTAGCCATATTAACCTTGCTTGTTTTGTTTGCATCTTTGCTCACATTTCCGCACTCTCCTATGCCTAATTTTGAGTTTGGAAATTTTACTTGCAGCTCATCAAAAATATTTTTCCAATCAGGCAAAAATCCGTCATTATCATCTTCGTAGTAGCTTACAAAAACATAGTCTATATTTTGTTTTATATTTTTGCCAACATATCTTTTTACCCAATCCAGCATCTTGATTTTTTGAAAATTTGGCGGCGTATAATAAAGCGTTAATGCGCTTAAAGCGTTTTTGCTTAGTATAAATTCATAAGCCGCGTTCATTTTATCAACTATCAAATTCAGATCATCTCCCAACCAGCCTTCGCCGTTTATTTCGTTTGCAACCTCCCAAATTTTAACGTAAGGTGCTAAGTTGTTATAAGAATCCTCAAAGCGTTTTTTATAGCTTTTAATGTCTTTATATAATTTCATTTCATACGAATCAACGGGCGTTGCCATTATGTAAGCGACTTCATTTATCTTTTTAAACATTTGGACGTAGCCTGAAGGATGAGTATCTTTTGACATAACTATCCTTACTATAGGCTTACTTGGCATGCTTTTTAGAGTATTTATGATACCTGATAACTTGACTGCGTCATACCAGCTATCATCTATGGTAACTCCATATAAAAAAGTGTTTTTAAAATCTCGCTTTGAGTCGATTTGTGTCTGTGTATTTATCTGCTCAAAGTTGCTTGCCTGAATAAAATTTAATGCCAAAAACAATAAAACCACATTTATAAAATAAAATTTTTTCAAAATTTGCGTCCTTTATATATTTATATTTTTTATTATATCACTTGATTTGATTGTGTTTAATAAATTAGATTTTGCTAAATTTAATTGTTTTATTTGGTATTTCGCCATTTTGTGACAGATATTTAATAATTTTGGATAAATTTATGCGATGTTTTATGTAATTTCTTCACTTATTATAATTTTTATGAATTTTGTTGCCTATAGAGGGCTGTTTGCTAAAACCGAGGGGCGAGGTCTGCACAAATTCCTGCTTGGCGTGTTTTTTGCGACTCTTGCTATGGGCGGTGTGTTGCTTGCTTTTTCGCTTAGGTTTAACTTTTTAAATGCGGAATTTAGACTCGCTTTTTCGCTTATGCTTGCACTTAGCTTTATACTATTTTCGTTTGTTCTCTTTTCAAATTTGATTATAGTCGCCTTTAGACCGGTTACGAAGCGTGTTTTTAGCGAAAGTAGGCGTAAATTTTTAAGATTTTATCTTGATGTTACGATATTAATTCTTGCATTTAGCTACTTTTTTAAAGGTATGTATAACGCTTCACACGTTCCTGAAGTAAAGCGCCAAAGTATCGTGCTTAAGGGGCTTAAAAGACCTCTTAGGATAGCAATGATAACCGATGTTCATTTAGGAGATTTCTTAGGAGTTCCTTTTGCCAAGGCTTTGGCTGAGCGTATAAATTTACTAAATGCCGATGCGGTCGTTATAGTAGGAGATATAGCCGATCTTCCTCCAAGAAGGCTTGGCGAGTATATAGCTCCTTTTGCCGAGTTTAAATCTCGCTACGGGACATTTTATGCACCGGGAAATCATGAGTATTATAACGGCATTGAAGGAACGCTAAAAGAGATTAAAAAGATCGGTATTCAAATTTTAGGCAATGAAAGCGTGAGTATAGGCGGTATAAATTTAGCCGGAGTTTATGATCTCATCGGCTATAGATATAAATTTTATGAGCCTGATTTAGAAGCTGCTCTTAAAAATACCGATAAGAATTTGCCGACCGTTTTGCTTGCACATCAGCCTAAATTTATCAAATACATGCATAAAGATGTGGATTTGGTTTTGTGTGGACACACTCACGGAGGACAAATTTTCCCATTTTCGCTTCTTGTAAAGCTTGATCAGAAGTATTTAGCGGGGCTTTATCAAGTAAATGATAAAATGCAGGTGTATGTAAGCAGGGGTGCGGGATTTTGGGGACCTCCCGTAAGAGTGCTTGCGCCTAGTGAAATTTCTTTGTTGGAGCTTAAAGGAGAGTAGATGAGAAAGAGGATTTCTCAAATTTTCGGCAAAATTGCAGGAACCGCATTTCCTAAATTTATGCAAGATTTTATAAATTCAAACTATGTCAAATATTTTAAAATCGATATGAGCGAGTTTAAAAGACCTCAAGATTATGAGAGTTTAACCGCGCTTTTTACAAGAGAGCTTGTGATAATGAGAAAATTTGATGAAGCCAAAGAGGTTCTTATCAGTCCAAGCGACGGACTTTGCCTTGAGTGTGGAAAAAGCAACGCGCAAAAGGCTTTAAGTATAAAAGGACGCGAGTATGATATCGCCGAACTTTTAGGCTCGGCTCTTGAAGATAAATTCAGATCAAGCGAATTTGATTATATCAATATCTACCTCTCTCCGCGCGACTACCATCGCTATCACTCACCAAGCGATATGCAAATTTTAAGCGCTCTTTATATCCCGGGAGATCTTTATAGCGTAAGCATAAAGGCTCTTAAAGAGGTTGAAAATTTGTATGCTAAAAACGAGCGTGTGATTCTAAAGTGCAAAATAGGCGAGGGTAAGATACTTTGGCTGGTATTTGTGGGCGCTTTAAATGTTGGCAAGATGAAATTTATTTTTGACGAGCGAATCCAGACAAACGCTACGGCTTCTTTTATACAAAGCTACGAATATGAAAATTTACGGGTTAATAAGGGCGACTTGCTCGGCTACTTCGAGCTTGGATCAACTATTGTGATGATAGCCGAAGATGGTGCGTTAGAACATAATCTTTTTGAAGGCAAGACACTGAAATTCGGCGAATCTATAGGGTTAATCAAATAAGGAGATCGCGATGGGAACGCAACTTGTGGAAAATTCGGAGCTCAAAGAGACGCTTGAGCTTAAAGAGCATATAGAAAACAACACCGTTGTTGAAATTTGGGAGAATTCGCAGGATTTCGAGCGACTTGCAAGCACTACCGTAAAAACTATGCGATACGTAAACGAAGAGCAGGTTAGGGAGTTTGCGCAGGGGCTAAATCAAATGAACGAAAAGATACTTAGCCTAACCTTTGAAGGGGTTAAAAAACACTATGAAAAACAATCAGAAGGCATCAATAAAAAGCACAAGATAAATCTTGCCTGTGCCTTTGCTATCGGAGCCCTAGTAGGCGGGATTTTAGTTAAGTTATTTTTTGGATAGTTAGCTTAAAAATTTATTTTGAGCCAAATTTATCGTACGATTTGGCTCAATGGTTAAATTTTAATTTTTCTTGTGGCGTGTTTTACTATCCACTGCGTGTTTTGATTTGGCGACTTGCCCCAATCAAGCAGTAGCTCTTTGGCGGCATTGAAATTTACCTTTAGGTAGTCAGCGATATTGTTCGCCACCGATCTTTGCACGAATTTTATTTCGTCCTCTTTTAGAATTTTTAAAATTTCAAATACCGACGAAGGATCGTTTATGAAATTTTCAAGCTTGCTCGCCCAAGGAAGCTTTGGACGCAAGCCCTCAGATGCAAGTCTGCGAAGGTGAAAATTTTCTGATTTGGCCCAGTTTTTCATGACTTCTAGAGTATCCTTGGGATATTTTCTTATAAAAGCTCTTATCGCGTATTCACCCGTATTTCGCTTGGTTATCTCAGAAATCGCCTCTATGGAGGTTTTAAAGTCGTTAATGCCATAAATTTCAACGAATTTGCCCATAGGCAACACCCAGTAATACTGCTTAAACATGCCTGTTTCGTTTGGATTTTCTTCGCCTAAAACGCTTGTTAAAATTTCTATTTGGCTTTTGTAATCCAAATTTAGCGTAGAGTTAAGTTCTCTTGCGTGAAGCTCTATCCTGCCTGAATATGCTAGGTCATTAACCTTGTTTGCTATATTTTTTATATATTTTTGCTCGTCAAATTTTGGATAAACGGCCTTGATCTTGCCCGATAAAAGCTCTGCTAAATTCACGCCAAAATGTTGCGCTAAACTATAATCACTCATTAAATTCCTTTTTAAGATTAGACTAAAATCCAAATCCGTCAAAGCATATAAATGACGGATTTGATTTGGATTATTTGCAAGTTATATTTGGAAAATCAGTTTTAATCGCGCTTAGTTTTTGATCTATAAAATTTGTAATAACTTTTTCGTCCGTATCGCTACTAAATTTAACCGCATAGTGCGTAGCTGCAAGTCCGCAATCAAGCTTTTTGGTTTGGATTAAATTTATCTCATAGTTATCAAAATTCTTATCTCCTTTTACGGGATAGTAGATCGTATATCCTTGATATTCTTTATCAGAGATATCTTTAAACTCAAATTTTGTCTTGCCAAACTGCCCACTTTTTAGAGTGTTTTCAAAAATCTTTTTATATGCTTTGATTTCAGCTTTGCTATCTAAGCTTACGCTAATTAGTTTGCTCCAGCCGAAGTTTTGTTCGTTTTCAAGATAAAATTCCGCCGTTTTTAAATTTTGCCCTTTAAGCGTAAAATTTGATCCGTATAATTCAATATTTTTAGGCAAATTTATCAGTTCAAGATCGCTCATAGGAGGCTGAATAGTATATGACGTAGATTCTTTACAGCCTGTAAAAAATAGCGCAATAGCAGCGCAACTTATAGCAAAGATGCCTTTTGTTTTCATAAAATTTCCTTTTTGTGTTTGTAAAATTTAAATTAGCAAAGGCCAATTATATCAGATTAAATTGCGAAGTTAAATCCATACTAAAGTATTATGAGCAGGATTTTTAAAATTCAAATGAAGATAAAATACTAAAGATAGAAAAATGACATTGAAGCAAACCAAATAATCGTTTTTTAAAGTTTAATTAATGATTAAATTTTGCTTATCCAAGTAAATCAATGCGGCAAAAATCATAAAAGCTAGCCAAGGCGTGTTTAAACAGCCTCGACCAGCTTTTATTTAAATTTACCACTTTTGTCGTTAGACATTAAACCTAAAGTGCATTACATCGCCGTCTTGCACGATATATTCTTTGCCTTCAAGGCGCATTTTGCCCGCTTCTTTTGCACTGGTTTCGCCGTTGCAAGCTATGTAGTCATCGTAGCTGATTACCTCTGCTCTGATAAAGCCTCGCTCAAAGTCGTTGTGAATTACGCTTGCGGCTTTTGGAGCTTTCCAGCCTTTTGTGATCGTCCATGCTCGCACCTCGACAACGCCTGCGGTAAAATAGCTTATCAAATTTAGTTTAGCAAAAGCGGTGCGAATGATCTTTTCAAGACCGCTTTCGTTTGCGCCAAGCGAGCTTAAAAACTCATGCGCCTCTTCATCGCTTAGTCCTACAAGCTCCTCTTCTATCTTGGCGCATAGCTTTATCACCTCATGCCCTGAACGAGCGGCAAATTCGCGAAGTTTTTTTACATACTCATTATCCTCGCTAATACCTTCCTCGTCGACATTTGCGCCATATATTACTTCTTTTGCACTAAGTAGTCTTAGCTCTTTATTTAGGGATACAAACGCCTCTTCTTCTCTGTCTTCAAAGCTACTTGCGCTCTTGCCCTCATTTAAGTGAGCTAAAAGCTTAGTTGCTATTTCAAGCGCTTCTTTTGCGCCTTTTTGATTGGCTTTTGCATCTTTATTCAGGCGTTCGATTTTTTTATTTAGCTGCTCGATATCGGCTAGGATGAGCTCGGTTTCTATGATTTCCACATCTCGTACCGGATCTACGCCGCCTTCTACGTGAGTGATATTTTCGTCTTCAAAGCAGCGCACGATATGAAGTATGACTTCGGTTTCGCGGATGTTTGAAAGAAATTTATTTCCAAGTCCTTCGCCCGAGCTTGCACCTTTAACAAGTCCCGCGATATCGACAAAATCGATAGTAGAATACTGAATTTTATTTGGATTTACGATTTTAGCCAACTCGTTTAATCTCTTATCAGGCACCGGCACGACGGCCTTGTTTGGTTCGATCGTGCAAAACGGGTAGTTTGCGCTTTCTGCGTTTTGCGCCTTTGTAAGAGCGTTAAAAGTAGTTGATTTGCCGACGTTCGGAAGCCCTACTATGCCTACTCCAAGACCCATTACAGCTCCTTTGCAAGTGCGTTAAGATAGTATAAATTCATCCTTACGCCCGCACCCGTTGCGCCTGATTGGTTGTATCCCCACGCTTTTTCGGTATATGCAGGACCTGCGATATCTTGATGAATCCATTTATCTTTAAACTCTTCTTTTATGAATTTATCAAGGAATATGCCGGCCGTGATGGCTCCGCCGTATCTACTTGAAGCGGTGTTGCTAACGTCCGCTATCTGGCTTTTTACAAGCTCTTTTAAAAAGCGGTTAAATTCTAAGATAGAAGCAAATTCTCCGCTTTTTGCGCTTTTTGCCTTAAGCTCGCTCTTTAGCTCCTCGTTATTTCCCATAAGCCCTATGGTGTATTCGCCAAGACCCACTACGCAAGCGCCCGTAAGTGTCGCCATATCGATTAAGATATCAGGCTTTAGCTCTTGCGCCCAGCTTAGGCAGTCAGCAAGTACCAAACGACCTTCTGCGTCAGTGTTTCTTACTTCTATGCTTACTCCTGAGCGTGAGATCAGTACATCATCAGGCTTGTAGGCGTTTCCTCCTATCATATTTTCAGTCGCTCCGCAAATAGCGTGAATTTCAAAAGGCAACTCAAGTTCGCTTGCTCCCTTAATGACACCAAGCGCTGCCGCCGCTCCGCTTTTATCGGCTTTCATCGTAAGCATATAATCAGTAAGCTTTAAGCTAAGTCCGCCGCTATCGTATGTTAAGCCTTTGCCTACAAATACGATCTTCTTTTTAGGAGATTTTGGTTTATAGACAAGATGTATGAGGCGAGGAGGATGCACGCTTGCGCGATTTACGGCTAAAAATGCGTTCATATTCTCTTTTTTTAGGAATTTTTCGTCGTAAATTTTGCATGTTACGTTTTTTAAATTTTTAGCTAGAATTTGCGCATCTTCAGCCATTTTTACCGGAGTGTAAATTTCAGGAATTTCATTTACGATATCTTTGGTGAAATTTGCCGCATTTGCCATTATTTCACCATGCTTGATACCAAGTTGGGCTTTTGATATATCAACTTCTTTGCCGTTAAATTCCTCCGAGCTAAAGATGATCTCATCTAGTGCGTAAGCTTCTTTTTTCTCTTTGTATTTGTTAAATTCGTAAGCTCCAAGCACAAAGCCCTCAACCAAGCTTTGAAAGCTCATTTTGGTGCATTCGCCAAGATAGCTTGCAAGCTTGAGTTTTTTTACGTTTAGCTCCTTGACGGCGTTATAAGCTTTTGCCGCAGCTAGTCTAAATTCCTCAAATTCAAGTTTGGCTAGCGGCATATAAAGTCTTGCATTTTCTATGAGAAGTAGGGGACTATCACCTTTGTAGTTGCTAAATTTAAAGCTTTTGTCGTCTTTTATAAATTTATGCTTTAAATTTTTATCCACGACAAAAATCAGCTCCAAGTCAGCCTTTATCTTGTCGATAGGTTTATTGATTATGTTGAATTTCATTTTTTCTTACCTTTCTTTCTTTTAAAATTTTATCCTCAATCCTCTTAAACCCATAAAGCAGAGTGCCCAAAAATCCAAGCACGATAGGGATTGCTATATACCAGTGCTCTTTGGCGTGCTTTAACATGATTAAAATTTCCTCGCCCAGATACCAAGCGGGTATTATCGTGATAGCCGCCCAGCACCACGCGCTTATCAAATTTATAAATGCGTATTTTTTTGCGCTGTATCTTGTTATGCCTATGCTCATCGGAATGATCACGCGAAAACCGTACATATAGCGCTGTATGAAGATGATAGGCCAGCCGTATTTTTTAAGTAAGATGTGCGCTATAGCGAATTTTCGCCGCTGTTTTGCTAGCTTTTTGGCTATGTATCTTTTGTTGTATCTGCCTAGATAAAAATATACCTGATCGCCTGCAAAACCGCCAAGCCCCGCGATAAATATCGCTAGAGGCAGATCCATGTGTCCCGAGTGTGCCAGAATTCCGCCCATTATAAGAGCCATCTCACCTTCCATCATGCACCATAAAAACAGCACGATGTAGCCGTATTTGGCAAGAAGTTCGATTAGGAATTCTTCCATTTCAAACCTCTAAAATGCTATAAATTTTAGTAAGCGGTTTTAAAATTTCACTTCCTTTAAGCTCTTTTAAATCTATCAAAAAGCAAGCCTCAACGCATTTGGCATCAGTTTGATTGATAAGCTCAACTGAGGCTTTTGCCGTTCCTCCCGTTGCTATAAGATCATCTATTAAAAGAACTCTTGCACCATTTTTGTTGCCAAAAGCGTCTATGTGAATTTCTATCTCATCGACTCCGTATTCAAGAGAGTATTTTTGAGAGATAGTTATGTATGGAAGTTTTTTAGGCTTTCTTATCGGCACAAAAGGCACTCTTAGCCTAGCTGCAAGCGCAGCACCGAAGATAAATCCGCGAGATTCGATTCCTGCGATAAAATCTATATCAAGCTCTTTGTATCTCTCAACCAAGTGATCCATAAGCAGATCAAAAGCCTCTTTGTTGTTTAAAAGTGTAGTTATATCGCGAAATACGATACCCGGCTTTGGGAAGTCATTAACGCAACGGATAGAGTCTAATAAAAATTTTCTTTGCTGTGGAGTTAGTTCTTTCATATCGTTCCTTGAATTTATAATAATGCTTCGATTTTGCCCTCAAGCTCACGGATGCGCTGCCTGAGTTTTTCGTTTTCCAGTCTGTATTGAGAATTTCTTGTGCGAAGAGCGTTTGCGTCGTTTTTTACTTTGTTTAGCTCATCGGTTAGGATGTCGATATTTCCAAGGCTTCTTTGAAGCTGCACCTGAAGCTTTCTTATTACCACTTCGGTGTCTTGTAAATTTCCTTTCATGAAGTCTTTTGTGGAGCGCTCTTTTTTAAGCAGTGTTTTAAAGTAAAATACCATAACGGCAAGGTAGATGCAAATACAGATTAAAAATGTTAAGACTAGCCAATCAGAGATCATTTTTTGCCTCGCAACAGCTTAGTTTATCAACTCTTCTTGCGTGTCTTCCGCCTACAAATTCGGTCGAGAAAAAGGTCTTAACCATCTGCTTTGCGTCTTCTAAATTTGTCGTTCTTGCACCAAAGCAAAGCACGTTTGCGTTATTGTGTTCGCGCGCCATAGTGGCGGTGTAGGTATCGTGACATAGCGCGCAACGGAGATTTTTATGCCTGTTTGCCGCTATTGATATGCCTATGCCCGTTCCGCATATAAGTATGCCGTATTCTTCTGCTTGGCAGATATTTTTGGCCATCAAATTTGCAAAGTCCGGATAATCAACACTTGTAACGGCGTCGTTTGTGCCAAGGTCGATTGCGTCAAAATTTAGCGTTTTTAAAAACGCTTTTATCTCCTCTTTAAGCTCAAATCCTGCATGATCGCTTGCTATAAAAATTTTATCGATATTCATAAATTTTCCGTGATTTAAAAATGTCTGATTATAGCAAATGTAGGATTAAAGAAAGATTTTACTGCCGAATTTAGAGCAAATTTAGGAGAAAATTTAAGCCCTAAAGCATATTTCTAAACAGGGCGAATGCATATCTTATAGGATAAAATACTTGTTGGCTGATAGGTGAGATTACAATGATAACGAGCACGATCATGCCGTATTTTTGTGCGCTTGATAGTAAATTTGCCACGCTTTGTAAATTTAACATCCTAAATAGATATTCAAGCGCTTTTGAGCCGTCAAGCGGAGGGATAGGGTAGAGATTAAACATCCCTAAGATCAAATTTACAGCCATCAGCATAAAGAAAAACTGTATCAAAATAGACGGCACAAAGCCGCTTTTGATAGCAAAAAAGGCTAAAATCGCAAGGATGAAGTTATATATGATTCCTGCTAAAGAGACCAAAATAGCAGCCTTGTATCCGCCGTTTCTTATGACGGTATAGGTATTTACGGGCACGGGTTTTGCCCAGCCGATCACAAATCCGGTGCTTAGATACAAAAGCGCAGGTACTATGATGGTGCCAAGGGGATCTACGTGTCTTATCGGATTTATACTAAGTCTGTTTTGATTTTTGGCTGTTTCATCGCCAAATTTATACGCTACAAATCCGTGAGCTATCTCATGCCCCACGATAGCGATGGTTAGAGCTACGACTAGAGTTGCTATCTCTACTATGTCGATATTTTCAAGCGTGCTCACTATCAAATTCCTTTAAATTTTGCGAGAATGAAATTTTACTCAATCCTGTCGCCGTCATCATGTTTCTCATCTCTTGCGGTTTTAGCAAATTCAGGTTCGTTTTGTATAGTGTCTATCAGCCTTCCTATACGGTTCCATCTGATCTTATAATCATCATCAAGCGAGAAGTAGATGAACCACGGCTTGCCGACTATGTCTTTATACGCAACGCTTCCCCAAAAGCGACTGTCGTTTGAGTGGTCGCGATTATCGCCCACCATGAAGTATTCCTCATCAGGCACTTTAAAATAAAACGCATTAAATGGAAGCTCGTTTATCTTTGGCAAATTATCTATTATCACAGGTTGCATGGCAAATTTGCCTGCGTTTAGGTAGTATAAAGCTTGCTCGAAGAGATTTATCTTCTCATCGTATTGAATTCCCGGAAAATCATAAGGCTCTTTTACGAAATTTTTGCCTGCAAAATTTACGATTTTTTCGCTTGGATAGTTTGCTTTGATAAACTCATCTCCTTCGTGCGGACGAAGAAACATCTGCTTTTCGCTAAATACAACCTCATCGCCGCCGAGCGCGAAATTTCTTTTTACGTAGTGTATTTTTTCGTTGTGAGGATATCTAAAGACCACGATATCGCCGCGTTTTGGACCTTCTCCGTTTATAAGGTGTCCGTTGCCTCTAAAATCAGGCAGCACCTTAACCTCAAGCCAGGGAATGCGAGGTGTCGGAACTCCGTAGCTAAATTTCTTGACAAATAGATGATCGCCTATCAAAAGCGTGTGTTTCATAGAGCCTGAAGGGATAACAAAGGCTTGCGCAACGAAAAATATTATAAGAAGGACGATTACTACGGTGCCTGTCCAGCTGTTTGAGAAATCTAAAAATTTATTAAATGCCTTTTTCAAAATTTATGCCTTTTTTACTCTGTTTTTGGCTGATTTTATGGTGTTTGAAAGCAACATGGCAATCGTCATCGGACCCACTCCGCCGGGAACCGGCGTGATGTAAGAGCATTTTGAAGCTACTTTATCAAAATCCACATCACCTACAAGTCTTCCGTCATCAAGTCGGTTTATGCCCACATCTATCACGATAGCGCCATCTTTTACCATATCTTCGGTTACAAAAAACGGCTTTCCTATCGCAGCTACGAGGATGTCTGCGCTTTTGCAAATTTCTTTTAAATTTTTGGTTTTGCTATGAGTTACGGTAACCGTTGCGCTTGCGTTTAGGAGCAAATTTGCCATAGGTTTGCCTACTATATTGCTTCTTCCGATTACGCAGGCGTTTTTGCCGCTTACGTCTATGTCGTACTCTTTTAAAATTTCCATTATGCCAAGCGGCGTACAAGGCACAAATCCGTCAAGTCCGCTTGAAAGTTTGCCGACGTTTATCGCGTGAAAGCCGTCTACGTCTTTGTTTGGACTTATGCTTTCTAAAATTTTATCCGTGTTGATATGCTTTGGAAGCGGAAGCTGGACTAAAATCCCGTCCACACTATCGTCTAAATTTAAAAGATCTATTAGTGCTAAAAGCTCGTTTTGAGTTGTTTGTTCGGGTAGCCTGTGCATGATGGATTTAATCTCGCAAGCGTGGCAGGCTTTTTCTTTTGAAGCGACGTATGTTTGGCTTGCCTTGTCCTCTCCGACTAGTATCACCGCAAGAGCAGGCTCAACGCCTAAATTTTTGAGCTTCACGGCTTCGTTTTTAACTCTTTCTTTCATCTTTGCGCTTACGGCTTTTCCATCTAGCAAAATCATAACCAATCCTTTATGCTGTTTTAATCACAAAGATTGTATCATAGCTAATTTTATATTAAATTTTACAAAAAACGAAAAGGGCGTATGAGAAAATTTATTCTGCCGATCTTGCTTTTTAACTGCGTTTTTGCAAGCGATTTTATAACCAAAAACGAATACGCCAAGATGCTTTACTCAAACCCGCGCGGCATAGGATGCGATAAGTGCCACGGCAAAAAAGGCGAAGGTGCGCTCATAGCTAAATTTAAGCACTTTGACAAAAAGAAAAATGAAATGGTTGATGCAGAACTAAAAGCTCCTCGTATCAACAACCTTGATTTTTGGAAATTTAGCGAAGCTTTAAAGCGCCCAAAAGACGTTATGCCAAGCTATTTTTTAACAGATGAAGAGACGCTTTTATTATACGAATACGTAAAAAATTTCAATGATGATAAGGACAAAAAAGATGACAAATAAAGAGGCTTTCAAAGAGGCAAAGAGCTATATTCCAGGTGGCGTAAATTCGCCCGTTCGAGCATTCGGCAGCGTTGGCGGCGAGCCATTTATGGTAAGTTACGGCAAGGGCGCTTATCTTGTGGATGTAGAGGGAAATCGCTATCTTGACTTTATTCAAAGCTGGGGACCGCTTATATTTGGACACTGTGATAAGGATATAGAAAATGCGGTTATAGAAACGGCTAAAAGAGGGCTTAGCTTTGGCGCGCCTTGTGAGCTTGAAACGAAACTTGCTAAGCTTATTTGCGATGAGTTTGAAAATGTAGAAAAAATTCGTTTCGTAAGCTCAGGCACGGAAGCTACGATGAGCGCAATAAGAGTTGCAAGAGGATACAGTAAAAAAGATGGTCTCATCAAATTTGAAGGTTGCTATCACGGTCATAGCGATGCGCTTTTGGTTAAGGCGGGAAGCGGCGCTACCACTTATGGAAACGCTTCAAGCTCGGGAGTTCCTGAGGATGTGGTAAAAAATACTTACTTGGCAAAATATAACGACCTTGCAAGCGTTGAAGCGATATTTAAAAGCGGTGCGCAAATAGGAGCGGTGATAATCGAGCCGATAGCCGGAAATATGGGTCTTGTGCCTGCTTGCAATGAGTTTTTAAAAGGGCTTAGGGCACTTTGTGATGAGTATAAGGCGGTGCTTATCTTTGATGAGGTGATGAGCGGCTTTAGAGCAAGCAAGCACGGATCGTTTGAATTTAATAAAATAAAAGCCGATATGGTAACTTTCGGTAAAGTTATAGGCGGAGGAATGAGTGCGGCTGCATTTGGCG
The DNA here is from genome assembly GCF_013201975.1 of Campylobacter sp. CCUG 57310. Taxonomy (NCBI): domain Bacteria; kingdom Pseudomonadati; phylum Campylobacterota; class Epsilonproteobacteria; order Campylobacterales; family Campylobacteraceae; genus Campylobacter; species Campylobacter sp. CCUG 57310. Next base: position 1,317,373 of record NZ_CP053845.1, on the reverse strand, counting down.
GGAAGGCCGAGATAATGGACTGCTTAAGCCCTGAGGGCGCCGTTTATCAAGCGGGCACGCTAAGCGGAAATCCTGTTGCTATGGCTGCAGGTATCGCTTCGATTAGCAAAATTTACAAAGACGAAAAGCTCTATGATAGGCTCGGCTTACTTGCCAAGATGCTTGTTGAGGGCTTTAAAGAGGCTGCCGATAAAAACGGCATAGATCTGCAAATTTGTACTAGCGGCTCTATGTTTGGCTTTTTCTTTGCAAAAGACGAGGTTAAAAACTACGACGACGCGCTAAAGAGCGATACGAAAATGTATGCCAAATTTCACAGAGCTATGCTAAATCGCGGCGTTTATCTTGCTCCTAGTCAGTTTGAGACGGGATTTATCTGCTCGGTGATGAGCGAAGATGAGATCAAATTTGCCGTAGATATGGCTAATGAGGCCTTTAAAGAGATAAAAAATGGCTAAACTAAAAATAGGCGAGATTGTAAAGGGGGCCGAGCAGTTAAGCCTTGGAATTTCCATAGTTGTAGCGCTTGCAATAGGAGCAGGACTTGGATTTTGGGTAATGAAAGAAACAGGCTGGACTTGGGCGCTTTTTGCGGGATTTGCTCTTGGTATCGCAGCTGCTGTTTTAAATGTAAAAAAAGCCTATGATAAGCAGATGAAGAGCTTTGAAGAGTTAAAAGATGAGAGTAAATTTAAGCCCGCAAAGAGCGATAAAGACGACGAGGAAGATGAGTAGTGCTCATTGATAAAAGGCTTTTTATCGTTTATGGCGGATTTGAAATTTTGCTTTTGATAAGCTCGTTTTTTATGGGTAAAAGCTGGTTTTTTAGTTCGCAAGTTGCATTTTTTGGCTCGATTTTAATACTGCTGGCAAGTTTTAGAAGCTATAAAAATCTCGTCCTTTCAAAGGTGGAAGAGGCTAGGCTTACCTTGCAAGACGATGATGAAGATGAAATTTGGGGCGAGAGTTCGCAAGATGACTTAAAAGCTAAATTTGAAGCTAAGGCGAAAGAATTTAGGGCAAATCAAAACAGCGAGGTTGATGAAGGCTCAAATTTGGCTTCTCACAAGCATCCTCAGACTGATAAAAAAGAGGAAAATTTAGAAAATTTAAGCGCAAAAGAGCTTTTAAAAAGAGAAAAGCGACTTGCTAAAAAAAATATAAAATTTGAGAATTTGCAAACCGCATTTGTGCCGTTTAGACTCATGGCTTATGCGTTTTTGGTGGTCGGATTTTTGGCGTTAAACAGAAACGAAGTTTTTGATATGACGGCATTTTTGCTTGCTCTTGCGGTTATGCCCGTGGGAGCTTTGGTGTATGGAGTGATTGTTCGTGGCGATTAGTAGTAAAAGGACGATAAAGACGATGGGGCCGCTGTTTGTCGGCATTTCGTTTTTGTTTATCGGAAACGGTCTTGTGATAAGTTCGGCGGGTATAGAGCTTAAAAGAATGGGCGCAGGCGAGCTTGCGACAGGTCTTGTAATAGCCGCGTTTTTCATAGGAGCCATGCTTAGTACCATAATGTCGCACAAGATTGTTTCAAAAGTAGGTCATATCAGAAGTTTTGCGATATTTTCATCGCTTTTTGGCATTGCCGCGATGTTTCATGAGCTAAGCTCAAATTTATACTTTTGGTCGCTACTGCGGGGCTGTCTTGGATTTTGCTATTACTCTATCTTGATGATAGTTGAAAGCTGGCTTAACGAAAGAGCGAGAAACGAAGTTCGCTCGCGCGTGATAGCCTTTTACGAGATCGTATTTTACGTCTGTTTCGGGCTTGGTATTTTGGTGCTCAGTCTTGATCTTAGCTCTTCGGAGATTTTTTTGATAAGTGCGGCTTTTATCCTGATATCAAGCATACCTTTAAATTTAGTTCGCATAAAAGAGCCTCCGATACCTGAGCGTAAAAACATAAGCATACCTAAAATTTTCGCTCTCGTGCCGCTTGCCTTGATCACGAGCATAGTAGCGGGAGTGCTTGTAAATGGGTTTTTTTCCATGGCTAGCGTTTATATCTTGCTTCAAGGATTTAGTCCTAAAGAGGTGTCGTTTTTTATGACGATTGCGATGGCGGGAGGATTTATCGCGCACGGTATCATAGGGGGAATTTCAGATAAATTCGGTAGAAGACCCGTTATCATCGGATGCTGCCTTGTCTCTCTTGCGGCTGCGATTATTTTTGTGAAATTTGATTTAAGTATAAATTTACAATACGCATTGTCGTTTTTCTTGGGCTCGGGCGTGTTTTGTCTATATGCTCTTGCGCTTGCCAGAGCAAACGATATGCTCGTGCATAAATCAAAATCGATCGAAGTAGGGCGCGCGATACTTTTTAGCTACTCTATCGGCTCGCTGTTTTCGCCTGTTATTATGGGTGTGGTTATGAGTTTTTACGGAGCTAGCGGGTTTATGTGGGTTTATGTCGTGCTTTTAACGCTTTTGATACTATTTGCCCTTACTCAAAAAACGGTTCCTGAAAAATATCGCAAAAGCTTTGAGCATAGTCCAGGCACTATGGCAAACAGCTAAAATAAAATCGAATTTCGGCGATTTATCGGTATGGAAGTAACTAAAAATTTAATCACAAAAGGCGCAGGGGTAGAAAACAGACCCCTTAATAAAAATAGTGACACAAAGGGTGTCGGCTCGCTTTTTAAAAATCAGCCAAGCCCTTCAAATCAAACTCAAAGCGAAGTAATTGTTGAAAAGGGCTTGCAAGATCTTGATAGACTTGTAAATCGCTTGTTGAACGAGCTAAAATCAAATCCTAGCGAAGCAAAACTGGCAGAGATCACAAATCAGGCCAAGAGCCTGCAAGTGTCACCGAATTTGGCTAAAGATCTTAAAAATCTTATAGCTCTAGCCGAGCAAAATCCGGAACTAAAAGGGCTTGCGCAGAAGCTAAAAGCGTTTTTAAAGCCTATTAGCGAGCTTAAGGGCTCTTTGTTTAACGAGCAGATAAAAAGCTCAGGCGTCATGCTTGAAGCAAATTTAAAAGATCTCCTTGTAAATAAAAACACGCTTCCAAGCTCTATAAATAAGCTATTAGGAGATATAAAAAATCTTTCTAATCCAAAGCTTTTAAATGAAATTTTAACTCTTGCAAAGGACGATACTTTAAGCACAAACGCAAGCTTTAATAAACTTTCTGAAATTTTAAACAGTGCTAAAGCGCAAAATAAAGAAATTCTTAATTCTTCAAATATAAAGCATCTGCTGACGCAAAGCTCTAAGCTTGAAAATATGGCTAAATTTTTAGATAAGCAGGCGAATTTAATGAATCAAAAAGGACTTGCTTTAAGCGAAGAGGGTGTAAAAACTAAGCTTTTAAAAATCTCTGAAATTTTAATAAATTTAAAAGAAAAACTCCCAAATATGGCGGGTGAAAAGTTAGCCCAAAGCAAAATTTATAGCTCAAATTTAAAAGAGCTTTTAAGCGCCGTAAACGAGCTTGAAAAGTCCGTCGAAGGCACCCTAAAGCAGTCAAATTTGATAAATTCCTTCGGAGAGCAAATTTTAAATCGTTCAAACGCAAGCGAAAATTTAAGCCTTCAAGATATGCTAAAAACCGTTGCTAAAAGGCTAAATCAAGCTCTAATGCTGGCCGATAAGGCGGGATTTGACGCTAAGAGCGGACTTGATGAAATTTCAAACCTCTTTAAGCAACAAAATTTAGCCCAAAAAGATATCGAACTAATAAAGCCAAAGATTACAGAAGATGCTATAAAAACGCTTCAAAACGATGTAAAAAGCACGCTTTTAAATATCCAAAACAAAAGCGAACCAAACTCTCAAATCAATCAACTAAGCTCAAAACTGCTTGCGCAAATCGAGATAAATCAACTCGTCTCAAGCGTAGCCGGCGGACTTCAAACCTATCTTCCTTATGTCTGGGACGGAGTTGATGGAGGAAATATATCCTTTAAACGCGGCAAAAAGCAAAAACATTACGCGCAAATCGATCTAAATTTTCAAAAATTCGGCGCCATAAATATCATGGTAGGATTAAGCGAAAACAAATATCTTGATATATCAATAGCTACGCAAAAAGATGAGTTTAAAGAGTTGATTTTAAGCGGCACGAAAGAGCTTAAAAAGTCTATAAGCGATCAGGGTCTGATAGTATCAAATTTTAGTCTAAAAACGTTGCCAAAGCTTTTGGCAAATTCCGCTTATACGGGATTTGACGGGCTTGATATGGGCTTTGATAAGAAAATTTAGGAGCTTGTTTGGCTAAGATAAAAACAAAAAAAGCTGTCGCTCTTGGTTATAATAAAGCCAAAGATAACGCTCCAAAAGTGCTTGCAAGCGGCTCCGGGGAAGTGGCTAAAAACATTATAAATTTAGCCAAAGAGCATGATATACCTATTAAAGAGGACGCCGATCTTGTCGAGCTTTTAAGCAAAGTTGATATAAATGAGGAGATTCCGCCGAATTTGTATAAGGCGGTGGCTGAAATTTTTAGCTTTTTATATAAGATGACGAATAAAAAATAAATTAAATTTAAATATATTGCGTTTTTAAGATATAATGCGCAAAATTAAAAATTAAGTTGGCGGAAAGTGAAACAGAAGTTAGTATTGATAGGAGCGTCTACGGGAGGTCCCGGACACCTTAAAAAGCTTTTTCAAAATTTAGATATCGGCAGCGCAAGTGTAGTCATAGCTCAGCACATGAGCCTTATGTTTATACCGAGTTTTATAACTCAGTTTGATAAAGAGTGCAATGCCGATGTGTTAAAGCTTGAAGGCAAAACGCAGCTAAAAAATAAAATTTATATATGCGAAAAGAACTCTGAAATTTTGCCTACCCAGCCGCTTAGTGCAGCCGTTTGTGCAAAAGGCAAGGAGACTACTTATAATCCGAATGTAAATTTGCTCTTTGAATCCGCCGTGCAGGCTTGTAAATTTTGCGATGTGATGGCTATACTCTTAACGGGTATCGGAGATGACGGTGCAAAAGGACTAAATGAGCTATATAAAGCCGGCGCAACTTGCATAGCCGAAAGCGAAGCAAGCGCGATAGTATATGGTATGCCAAAACGGGCCAAAGAGATAAATTCAAATTTAAGATCGCTTTCTATCAGCGAGATAAGAGCGGAGCTAGAGAGGTTTGTGAGTGTTTTTTGATAAATTTAAGAAAGTTTCGCCTTCGGATAACTTGCAAGAGTCTAAAGCAACCCCTCTGCCTAGCGATATGAAAGGGCTTGATAAGTTTATCCAAAACATTAAAAGCATCTGCGGTGTTGATCTGGAGAGTAAAAAAGAGACTATAAAACAACGCGTGGCAAATTTCGCTCAAGCTCACTCGATCGAGACTTTTGAGCTTTTAAGCACAAGGATTATAGTTGATCGTGTTTTAAGGCAAGAGGTGCTAAATCTAATCACTATCAACGAAACTTATTTTTATAGAGAGTTAGCTCAGCTTCAAGCCGCGATTTATTATGCCAAAGAGCGTGGATTTACGCGCATACTTTGTGCACCTTGTTCAACGGGAGAGGAGGTCTATTCGCTTGGAATTTTAGCTAATTCGAATTTGCTAAATTTGTCTGAAATTTCGATAGTCGGCATAGATATAAACTCAGAAGCGATTGACAAATGCCGCGAAGCTACTTACTCCGAACGCTCGCTTCATAGACTAAACGATAATCAAAAAAATATATATTTTGATAAGGTTGATGATAGATTTAAGATTAAAAAAGAGCTTTTGCCAAGAAGCGAATTTAGCGTGGTAAATATCTTTGACGATTCGCTCTTTAAGCTCGGTAAATTTGACGTGATATTTTCAAGAAATATGATGATATATTTTGATGAGGATTATAAGCTAAAGACTATCGAGAGATTTCATAAAATCCTAAATGATGACGGTAGGCTTTATACCGGGCATGCGGATTTGGTGCCTTATACTTCGCTTTATAAAAAAGTTATTGTTACAAGCTCGTCATATTATGTTAAAATTTAAGATTATTATTTATTAAAAATTTATACACACAATAGTAAAAATAAGTTTTGCTTTATTTTAGTAGAGTTATAATTACAAATTATTTAAGAGCTATTTAAATAATAGATAAATATTTTTGTATTACAAGAAGGAGTTTGGTGTGAAAATTTCAAGTAAAGTAACAATAATGATAGTTTTGTCATTTATTGTTTTGTTGTCGGGAATAGTTTATTTGTATGATAGTATGAACGATAAAGCAATCGAGTATTCTAAACATGAATTTTTAAAAGCTATTGTAAATGAAAAAAAGATAGCCTTAGACGAAGAGATAGATATAGTAAATGGTTTTATTAGTGCTATTATTAAAGAATATGAGGATTTAGGAGAGTCTAGCGAGACTATAAAGAGAAATGTTATTAACTTTGTAAAATCGATAAGATTTGGTGAAGACAACAAAGGATATATATTTATAATTGACGACAAAGGAAACTTTATACTTCATCCTACTTTACCTCACTGGAATAATACCAATAAACTCGATGTGACTGATGCTAACGGGATGAGATTCATAGAAAAATTTATAGAAACTAGCACAAAAGATGAATATGTTGAATATTCCTTTAAAGCACAAAATCAGAAGGAAGCAGTTCCTAGTATAGGAAATAGCCGTAAAATAAAAGTAGGTGACATGGATATGATATTTATCATAAGAACCGCTCTTGACGGCACTTATGCTAGAGTAAATGAGTTAGATGATGATATGGAAAAAACTTCTTATGAGAATATGAAAAAATTCTTTATAACTTCAACTGTTATAATGGTTATATCTTTAATTTTAGCGATGATTTATACTAAATTTTCTATAACTAATCCTTTAAATAGTCTAATAAATAGAGCCAGAAATCTCTCAAGCGGAGACGGAGATCTTACAAGAAAGCTTGCTATAAACGGCAAAGACGAGATAGCTCAGGCAAGTGAAGCGATAAATAGCTTTATAGAAAAAGTAAGAATTCTTATAGGTGACGCCAAAGGTCTATCTGCAGAAAATTCGTCTGTAGCAAACGAACTGAGTTCCACGTCCTTGCAAACAGGAAGAAGAGTTGAGGAATCAACTTTGATAGTAGCCGATACTACCCAAAAATGCTCTAATATGCAAGAGATGATGCAAGCATCGGTTTTAGTAGCCAAAGAGAGTAAAAACGATCTTCAAAAAGCAAGCGAGTATATAAAATCAGCGAATGATGCGATCAGAAAACTTAGTTCGCAAATAGAATCTTCTGCAAGAACCGAGAGCGAAATGGCTATGAATATAGAACGGCTCAGCAAAGATGCCGAGCAAGTGAAGTCCATACTTGTTGTAATAAATGATATAGCCGATCAGACAAATTTACTTGCTCTTAATGCTGCTATAGAGGCTGCTAGAGCCGGTGAGCACGGACGCGGGTTTGCCGTAGTTGCCGATGAGGTTAGAAAACTAGCCGAGAGGACACAAAGCTCATTAACTGAGATAAATGCAACTATTAGCGTGATAGTTCAAGCTATATCTGATTCAAGTGAACAGATGGGTATAAATTCAAAACAGATACAAGATCTTACTATTGTTGCAGACGATGTGGAAAAAACTATAAATATAATGAGCGAAGTAATGAGTGACGCTATAGTAATGTCTGATAAGACAGCTGAGGATTATATCAAGACGGGCGAAGGCGTAAGTGAAATAATGAGCGGAATTTCAAATATCAATTCAATTTCAACCGAAAATGCAAGAAGCGTAGAAGAAATAGCGAGTGCCGCCGAACACTTAAACAAAATGACTGACACGCTTAATAACAAATTAGCCGAATTTAGAACCTGAAGCATAATAGGCTTTGATTTTTAGCCTTTAGTTGCTGATTTTTAGCTATTTTTAAGACTTGTGCTTTAGTTAGAGTTGCAAGTCTTATTTTATTTATCTTTTTTTAATCTAGCAAATTTCTATATCTCTTATAAACCGCATTCCAGTAGATAGCGCCTAGGAAAAACATACACCCCATAATGATAGTAATGCCCCATAGCTTAAGACCTAGCTTAAATAGCAATCCTATGCCGGCTGAAGTTAGCGCTCCTATGCCAAGATAAACCATATCGTTATAGGCGATAATTCGTCCGTAGTATCTATCGTCGCATTTCTGTTGAAGCAGGGTAAAGGTATAGCTCCAAAGGCTTGAGGTAAAAAACCCTGCCGCCATCGTCCCTAAAAAGCCAAGATAGAAGTTAAACTGCAAAATTCCCCATATGCAAACGCCTATGCCGTGACCGATGTAGATATAAAATAAGGTCTTTGTATTTACAAATTTGCTAAGAAGTATCGGACCTATCAAAAGCGCGATGGATCTAGCCGCGTTTATAAATCCTATTACAAGCGAAGCTGAAAGCAGCTCTTTGTATTGATAATCGGCTAAAAGCGCCACAAGAGCATCATATGAAGTAACTCCTACGATGCCGTGTAAGATAATTAGATGCATCACAAGAGGATTTTGCTTTATGTAGCCAAGCCCCTCTTTAAGCATATGCAAAGCCTTCTCGCCTTTGTTTTTCGCCATATTTTTTATATCTAGCTTTAAAAGCAAAAATAGAGCAAATACGTATAGAGCGCAATCAAGCAAAAATGCGCTTTTAATCCCGAAAAAGTGTATATAAATTCCCGCAAGTCCCATGCCCGAGGTGTAGGAGATAGAAAATATCAGAGCGTGAATTTCGTTAGCTAGCTTTAAATCCTCTTTGGTTAAAATTTTAGGAAACATACTCATCTCGACCTGAAAATATGTCCCGCCTGCCGCCGATCGGACAAAAATGATGATAAAAAGCAACCAAAGCATATCAAGAGAGTTGATAAAAATCAGGATAAAAACAGTTATCGCTTCAATCACGATAAGAGATACAAGCATAGGTTTTGGGTTGAATTTATCTACGATAACGCCGCTAAAAGGAGCTAGCACGACTCCGGGTAAAAACGCCGTAGCTGCGGCTAGAGTTATCGCCCAAACAGGCGCGTCAAGCTTTATAAGAAGCGTAAAAACTCCCGTATGAGAAAACCAAACTCCAAAATAACAAATGAGTTGAATAAGAGAGAGCCTTGCAAAAATTCGCTCTCTCTTTAAAAGCGATATAAATTTATTCAAACTTATTTATCCCACAGCACTATGATCTTAGAAACTGGACTGTCAATGCTTAAAGTATCTATGCTGTGTTGTTTTTTGCCTATCAAATTTGAGCCGTCAAATTCAAATTTCACGCCAAGTATTTTGACCTCCATAAATATCTTATCCTCTTTTGAGGATATCTTTGTCACTTCAAGCTGCTTAAAGATATCTTTTAGCGTAGAGGCCGTGGATAGTCCTTGCGGAGTCTTGTAAATCGGTGATATGACGTGAATTTCAAGTATCTTGTCGTCTGCTGCGGTTATGATGTAAAACAGAGGCTCGAATTTAGAATCAAGCACATAGTATTCAAATGTTTCGTTGCCTTTTTTATCGGGATACCCCGCACCTTTTTTGATGCGATCTTGTGGATACTCTTTTAGGATGTCTTCAAGTTTGGCGTCTTTGCTAAATTTTGTAAATGAGTATTTGGCGATTATGTTTTTGGATTTTTTATTTTCTTTATATATACCGTGAAAGGTGCCGTTTTTGCATAAATTTACTTTTTTACCGCTAGTCGTAACGCTTAAAATCCCATCTTCTATCAGAAGAGAAAATGCGGCTTTGACTCCATCTTTTTCATAATAAAATTTTCCGTCTTTGAAATTTACCGCTTCGTCAAATTTGCATTTTTGCCTGCCTTCATCGGTTAGGCTATCTGAATACACAACAACTCTTGTTTCGTCTTTATAATGTGTAAAAACTATACTTTGAGAGTTTGCCGATATGTCTCTTTTGATGAAAATTTTATTATAGTAATCTTGTTGGCTAAGCTCTTTTTTGACCTCTTCTTGTTTTATTTCAGGCTTTGGTTTTGGCTTAGGCTTTGGTTTTGGCTTAGGCTTTGGTTTGATTACTTCTTGGGTTGTATTTATATCAGGCGTTACGATTGGCTCAGGAGCGCTTTTGGGAGTACACCCTATGAAGATGACGGCTACTAAAATCGACAGTAAAGCATTTATGTAAATTCTCATCAAAAAGCCTCCTTAAAGTTATTATTTTAAACGATTATACAACTTTTTATTATTAAAAGATATTAAACCAAGTCTTTAAAGAGGCATTTATAAGCTTTAAAATCGTAAATCAATCTTGTTTTAAAACCTACTTTAGAGGTTTATAGATCAAATTTTGTCCGAAAACCTCTTTTATGAAGCTATCTTTGTTTTCAAGCTTGGTTAAATTTCTTCCGTCAAATTTATAAACCGTCTTTTCTTTGTATTGATTTACTAGAGTTACTTCGGTGCCTTTTATAGTGTATGTTCCGTTTTCAAGGGTTCTTTGAGAGCTTTTTTTATGGATGACAGTTTCAAGCATAAAATTTCCGTTTTTAAAAAGCTCTAGCGTGCTAACGGCCACTTTGCAGTCGGCACATAAGATGCTAGCCTCATACACTCCCGCTACGTCGGCGCTAACGCTACAGGCTGGCAGAGTTTCTTTGGTATCACAATCTTGTTTGCTTAAATTTTGCGAGGCGCAACCGCTAAATAAAATCAAAGCCACGCCTAAAAATATAAAATTTTTCATTTTTTGCCTTTATAGCTTGATTAAAGTTAGCAATTATATAACAAATTTGTTTATAAATTTGTATTGCCGCCCTTTAAATGTATATGTGTTATAATTTGATAAATTTCAAAAAGGAGTTAAGATGTATAGCGAATTTATGGTGTTTGGGCTCGTGGTAGCTGTTTTAGCGTTTTTGTTTTTAAAAGCAGGTATCAAAATCGTCTCTCAATCTGATATTATGATTATCGAGAGGCTTGGTAAATTTCATAAAATTTTAGATGGCGGATTTCACCTTATCATACCTTTTATAGATCAAATTCGCGCGGTTATAACGGTAAGAGAACAGCTTGTGGATATACTTAAGCAGCAAGTTATCACTAAAGACAACGTCAATATATCCGTTGACGGAATCGTATTTTTAAAAGTAACCGACGGAAAAATGGCGCTTTATAACGTAGATAGCTATAAAAAAGCTATCGCAAATTTGGCTATGACGACCCTGCGCGGCGAGATAGGAGCTATGAATCTTGATGATACGTTAAGCTCTCGCGACCGATTAAATTCGGCTCTTCAAGTAGCTCTTGGCGATGCTGCCAGCAACTGGGGCGTAAAGATCATGCGCGTTGAAATTTCTGAAATTTCGGTTCCTGCCGGCATTGAAGCGGCTATGAATATGCAGATGAAAGCCGAGCGTGAAAAGCGAGCTATCGAGCTTAAGGCTCAAGCTGAAAAAGAGGCTTTGATACGCAACGCAGAGGCTTTAAAACAAGAAAAAGTGCTTCAAGCTGAAGCTATCGAAAGAATGGCGGATGCGAAAAAATACGAGCAAATCGCCATAGCCCAAGGTCAAAAAGACGCGATGGATATGATAAACGAGAGTATGGCTCAGAATAAAAATGCGGCTGAATTTTTGCTTGCTAGAGATAGAGTCGCGGCATTTAACGAGCTGGCTAAAAACAGTGCCAATGATAAAATTTTAGTCCCTTATGAGGCTACCGAACTTATAGGTTCGCTAAGCGTTCTAAAGGATTTTATATCAAATAAAGCAAAATAAGGAGTAGAGATGATACCTCCGTATCTTGTTTTGGCTTTTGGTATGCTTTTGGTGGTTGCAGAGTTGCTTGTGGGATCGTTTTTTCTTCTATTTTTTGGCCTTGGATTTTTAGCTGTCGGAATTTTAGGATTTTTTATAGATTTTTCGTGGCATGTTCAAATTTTACTCGCCTCGCTTATCTCCGTTGCGCTCTTAATCCTGCTTAAAAAGCCTATGAAAGAGAGGTTTTATAGCTCAAAAGATGAGGTAAAAGATGACTTTTTAAACGAGATCGGAGAGGGCGAGATAAAAGAAGGAATGGTATATTTTAAAGGTACTCTTTGGAGTTATGACGGTGATTTAAAAGATGGACAGAAAGTCCAAGTAGTCGGCACAAAAGGAAATAAAGTCATACTAAAAAACGACTAAAGCGAAATTTGAGTGCTTTTAGGGCACTCAAATTTTATATTAATGGTGGTGGTGATGACCGTGATGATGTCCATGGTCGCCATGATGAGCACAGCCTTGCTCGCAAGAGTGACCACAGGATTTGCCGTCGTTATGATGCATTTGATGATGCGGACATCCATCTTGCATCTGGTTTGCCGTAGGTTTTGGCTTGTCTTGTGCACATCCTGCAAAAAGCAGTGTTATTGTAGCTATGATAGCTAGTTTTTTCATGATTAACTCCTTTGAAATTTTGGTATTGGGCAGTTATTTTATCATATTAAAGATTATTTTAAATACGTAAATTAATATTATTTGTTTTAGATATTAGTATTTTTGTCAAATTAAACAGTGTGAAAAATGAATTGATAGAGAGATTTTCTATTGTACCCAAGTACAATAGAAAATTTTACGCAGTCTAATGTATAATATAAAAAATTTTAAAAAAAGGAATGTGCTATGGCAACTATCACTGGTGTAGTAAAGCAAATTTCAGGAACAGTTTTAGCAGTAGACGCTAACGGAAACGAGAGAACTCTTAAGCTTGGAGATGAAGTTTATTTAGGAGAAACCATAAAGACCCAAGGAGAATCAAGTAGTATTGTTATAGCTCTTAACAATGGTAAAGAAGCAACAGTTTTGGGTAATGATGAACTAGCTTTAAATCAAGGTTTTATAGACTCAGGATCGCAAGATAATGTAATTGCAGATATAAATTCTTTGCAGCAGGGTATCTTAAGGGGTCAAAATTTAGAAGGTTTGGAGGCGACTGCAGCCGGAGGCGGTAGTGGCGCTATAAATTCTGAAGGAACTTTTAGCCAAACATCTTTTACAAGAAGTGGTAGTATATCTAACGTGGTTGCAGATTATGGTGATCTGGATAATCCTTTATCAAATACTAGAGATTTTAGAACATCACTTGGAGCAAGTTTTCCAGATGGCGACACTACTCCAACCCCTGCGCCTACGGTTAAATTTGATGAAGATACAAATAATGACGGATTACTAAACAAATCAGAAAACGATTCAGACGGCAATCCAAATCAAACAAAAGTAACCATAACAGTTCCTCCTGCAACAGAGGTAGGCGATACATTAAATATCACTATTACAAAACCGGATGGAACAAAGGAAAACAAAACAGTAATAGTTACTCCTGACATCAAAAATAATGGCTATGTTATGGAAAATATTCCTGTTGAAGACGGCAAGCTTTCAAAAGTAGAAGCCACTATTACCGACAAGGCAGGTAATGAAAGTCCTAAAGGAAGTGATGGGGTAACAGTAGATATAACTCCAACCCCTGCGCCTACGGTTAAATTTGATGAAGATACAAATAATGACGGATTACTAAACAAATCAGAAAACGATTCAGACGGCAATCCAAATCAAACAAAAGTAACCATAACAGTTCCTCCTGCAACAGAGGTAGGCGATACATTAAATATCACTATTACAAAACCGGATGGAACAAAGGAAAACAAAACAGTAATAGTTACTCCTGACATCAAAAATAATGGCTATGTTATGGAAAATATTCCTGTTGAAGACGGCAAGCTTTCAAAAGTAGAAGCCACTATTACCGACAAGGCAGGTAATGAAAGTCCTAAAGGAAGTGATGGGGTAACAGTAGATATAACTCCAACCCCTGCGCCTACGGTTAAATTTGATGAAGATACAAATAATGACGGATTACTAAACAAATCAGAAAACGATTCAGACGGCAATCCAAATCAAACAAAAGTAACCATAACAGTTCCTCCTGCAACAGAGGTAGGCGATACATTAAATATCACTATTACAAAACCGGATGGAACAAAGGAAAACAAAACAGTAATAGTTACTCCTGACATCAAAAATAATGGCTATGTTATGGAAAATATTCCTGTTGAAGACGGCAAGCTTTCAAAAGTAGAAGCCACTATTACCGACAAGGCAGGTAATGAAAGTCCTAAAGGAAGTGATGGGGTAACAGTAGATATAACTCCAACCCCTGCGCCTACGGTTAAATTTGATGAAGATACAAATAATGACGGATTACTAAACAAATCAGAAAACGATTCAGACGGCAATCCAAATCAAACAAAAGTAACCATAACAGTTCCTCCTGCAACAGAGGTAGGCGATACATTAAATATCACTATTACAAAACCGGATGGAACAAAGGAAAACAAAACAGTAATAGTTACTCCTGACATCAAAAATAATGGCTATGTTATGGAAAATATTCCTGTTGAAGACGGCAAGCTTTCAAAAGTAGAAGCCACTATTACCGACAAGGCAGGTAATGAAAGTCCTAAAGGAAGTGATGGGGTAACAGTAGATATAACTCCAACCCCTGCGCCTACGGTTAAATTTGATGAAGATACAAATAATGACGGATTACTAAACAAATCAGAAAACGATTCAGACGGCAATCCAAATCAAACAAAAGTAACCATAACAGTTCCTCCTGCAACAGAGGTAGGCGATACATTAAATATCACTATTACAAAACCGGATGGAACAAAGGAAAACAAAACAGTAATAGTTACTCCTGACATCAAAAATAATGGCTATGTTATGGAAAATATTCCTGTTGAAGACGGCAAGCTTTCAAAAGTAGAAGCCACTATTACCGACAAGGCAGGTAATGAAAGTCCTAAAGGAAGTGATGGGGTAACAGTAGATATAACTCCAACCCCTGCGCCTACGGTTAAATTTGATGAAGATACAAATAATGACGGATTACTAAACAAATCAGAAAACGATTCAGACGGCAATCCAAATCAAACAAAAGTAACCATAACAGTTCCTCCTGCAACAGAGGTAGGCGATACATTAAATATCACTATTACAAAACCGGATGGAACAAAGGAAAACAAAACAGTAATAGTTACTCCTGACATCAAAAATAATGGCTATGTTATGGAAAATATTCCTGTTGAAGACGGCAAGCTTTCAAAAGTAGAAGCCACTATTACCGACAAGGCAGGTAATGAAAGTCCTAAAGGAAGTGATGGGGTAACAGTAGATATAACTCCAACCCCTGCGCCTACGGTTAAATTTGATGAAGATACAAATAATGACGGATTACTAAACAAATCAGAAAACGATTCAGACGGCAATCCAAATCAAACAAAAGTAACCATAACAGTTCCTCCTGCAACAGAGGTAGGCGATACATTAAATATCACTATTACAAAACCGGATGGAACAAAGGAAAACAAAACAGTAATAGTTACTCCTGACATCAAAAATAATGGCTATGTTATGGAAAATATTCCTGTTGAAGACGGCAAGCTTTCAAAAGTAGAAGCCACTATTACCGACAAGGCAGGTAATGAAAGTCCTAAAGGAAGTGATGGGGTAACAGTAGATATAACTCCAACCCCTGCGCCTACGGTTAAATTTGATGAAGATACAAATAATGACGGATTACTAAACAAATCAGAAAACGATTCAGACGGCAATCCAAATCAAACAAAAGTAACCATAACAGTTCCTCCTGCAACAGAGGTAGGCGATACATTAAATATCACTATTACAAAACCGGATGGAACAAAGGAAAACAAAACAGTAATAGTTACTCCTGACATCAAAAATAATGGCTATGTTATGGAAAATATTCCTGTTGAAGACGGCAAGCTTTCAAAAGTAGAAGCCACTATTACCGACAAGGCAGGTAATGAAAGTCCTAAAGGAAGTGATGGGGTAACAGTAGATATATCAGTTAAAAGTCCTCAAATAATTTTTGTAGAGGATGGATATAGTGTAGGAAATGCAAATCCTAGTTTAAATAATGATGGAATATTGAATAGGTTTGAAAATAGATCAGATGGTAATGAGCAATTTACAAGAGTAAGAGTAATTATACCTGATGATGCCAAAGTGGGAGATACTATAGATATTAAAGTTGCGGATGGTTTGATAACAAGAACTAATAAGGTGGTTATTAACCAATCAATTTTTAATGATAAATTTTATGAAGTAAATGTATCTATAGAAAACAATAAAACATATACGGCAGAAGCTACTATTACCGATAAAGCAGGCAACAAGAGTGAAACTGTAAGCGACAAAATACTTGTAAGCTTGACTCCACCACCACCACCTGAAGTTACTTTTGTAGAAGATGGCGCGCGCGCAGGAACCGATAATAAAATTATAAATCATGACGAAAATTCTAGTGACGGCGATCAAAGCAAGACAACTGTCAATGTAAAAATTCCTCAAGATAGTGGCGATAAAAAAGTTTCGATCGGCGATATCTTAAATATTAAAGTATATAAAGATGGAAATGTTATAGATACAAAGACTATAAAGATTACCGATCAAAATATGCTAGATAGTCTTAGAAACAATGGTGAAAATGTACAAATAGGAAATTTGACAAACAAGAGCATGTATAAAGTCGAAGCTACTATTACAAATGCGGTCGGCAGTATAAGCGATTTAGGTTCTGATGAAGCAAGGATAGATATAGCGCCTGTTGTTACTTTGATTGAAGATACCAATAATGATGGATACCTTTCCGGAGAAGAAAATAAAAAAGGAGATAATAATCTTCGAAAAACAACCGCAGAGATTACTATACCTGAAGGAGCTGTTGTCGGTGATAAGATGAAAGTAGCTTATACTGATATTAACAATCCTAACGGACCTAAACTAACAAAAGAGGTAACCCTTACTCAAACTGATATAGATAATAAAAAAGTAACTACCGATATCCCTGTTCTATCTGGTGTAAAAACAGAAGTTTCGGCTATCTTAAAAGATAAGGATGGCGGTGTCGATAAAAGTGAAAATTCTAATACAGACTGCGTTGAGCTTGGACTAAGAACTATTGATGTTAAATTTGACGAGATACAAAATCTTGAGCTTCTAACCAGACAAGAAGCTATCTCTGATGGCAAGCTTGATAAAACTACAGCAACAATCACTATACCTGATAATGTAAAAACAGGCGATAAGTTGATTTTAACTATCAAAGAGCCTGGTAAGGCAGAGAAGAATGTAGAATATACGTTTACTGTTGATGAAAATACAGGTCTTGTAACCATTTCAGGCGGCGGCACGGATAAAGCTCTAGTTCCAACGGACGATCCTTACGTATTTAAGTTGCCTAATATTGCAATGAAGCCAAGAGACATAAATGATCCTGAAAGCAAAGCGAACGATACTACTATTAAGGCTAAAGTTGATTATTCTGACTCAAAGCCTGATGCCTCGACAGATGTTAAATCTATAGGCGTAGAAGCCTTAAAAACGCCTGAAGTAATATTTGATGAAGCTAAAGGCGCTAAGGTTACAAGTAGAAATGATGCAGTGTCTGATAATGATCTTTTCAATACTCCAGTAACTATTAAAATTCCAAAAAATACAGTTACAGGTGATAAACTAAAAGTAACTATAGTAGAGCCTCAAGAAAATGGAGCTGATAAAACAACTATTAAAGAATACACTATAAATAAAGACAAAAATAACGGAAAAGTAACCATAATAGATAATAGTACCGGCAAGCCTATAGATATGGCTACAAATAATAGTTTTAAACTAATTGGTATCGATACTCTTCCTGGTAAAAAGACAACTGTTAAAGCCGAGATAACCGATGCTTTTGGAACTTCTTCAGCAACAAGTGAAAACACTTTAGCAGATCTTAACGAAATGGCTGTAATGTTTGATGAAGATACTAGTAAGAATACAATTTTATCAAGAGATGAAGCATCTAAAGATAAGAATTTGTATGAAACTACCGTAAGCATTAAAATCCCAAGTAATGTCGTAAGCGGCGATAAGCTTATGGTTACTGTTAAAGAAGGAACAGATAGCGTAATGCATACCCAGTATAGCATTGAAAAAGATCTGAACGGGGTAGTAATCATTAAAGATATGCAAGGAAAAGCAGTAAAAGTCTATGATAATAACACTATCAAGATAGACGGTGTTTTTATGAGTCCTGATAAGAAAACTACTGTAGAAGCCAAAACGCAGGATAGTAAAGGCATAAGTAAAGCAGAGGCTAATAACTCTAGTATCTTGACTAAGCTAAATGATGATATGTCTATTAAATTTGATGAGGACACTAGTGAAAACGGAATTTTGTCTCCAGGTGAAAATTCTAAAGATAATGAAACAAATAAAACGACTGTCAGCATTAAACTTCCTAGCAATATAGTAGATGGCGATAAATTAACATTATCTGTTGGAGATAAAAAAGGTGTTCTTGAAAAGCAATATACCATTCATAAAGACGATAGTGGCAATATAACTCTTAAGGGTGGAAGTGAAGAGATACAAGTAACTGATAATGTAGCCAAGATTGCTATACATATCACTGAAGAAAATAAAATTGATGTTGAAGCCAAAGTAACGGATAGCAAAGGAACCGACAAAGTAAGCGCTTCTAATATTCTTGAGATTACCGGAACAGGTCCCGGTGTTAGAAAAATCGGCGTGATATTTAATGAAGATAATGATAGTAAAGACGGTAAGCTAACTAGAGATGAAGCGATGAAGGACGGCTCTTTGGATACTACTACGGCTAGAGTTACTATCCCAAGCGACGCAACAACGGGAGACACTTTAAAAGTAAGTATAACTCATGCAGACGGATTGATTGAGGTTAGAACATATGCGGTAGAAAGTAGTAAGGCGGGGATAACTGTTAGAGATCAGGCGGGAAAGGATGTCCCTGTTGATAGTGACGGCAATATTAGAATAGAAGGCATCAGGATGTCTGAGGATAGATCTTCTGCTGTTAAAGCTGAAATAGACGGCAGAGGTTCTGCTGAAGGAACATTATCTTTATCTCCTATTACAAAAGAATTAACCGTTTCATTTGATGAGGATAATGCTAGCAGAAATGGCAAGTTAAGCAGAGATGAAAGTATGGGCGATACAGAGTTACATAAGACAACTGCTAGCGTAACAATTCCAAAAGATGTTGTTTCTGGCGATAAAGTAGTAGTTACTATTAGCGAACCGCAAGCAGGTGGCGGATCTGTTTCAAGAACCGAAACGTTTACTATTCAAAAAGATGTTAGGGGTATAATTAGTGCAATTGATTCTAAAGGGCAAAAAGTCGATGTTATTGAAAATACAATTAAAATTCAAAACCTTAGAGTGCTTGAAGGTCAAAAAACATCAGTGACTGCTAAAATTCAAGACGTTACAGGAAAAGATATAATAACTCAAAGCAAAGAAGTTGAGCTAGAAACTATTAAGCAAGAGTTAGAGGTTGTATTTGACGAGGATGTTAGCAATGATGGTATTATGAGTAGAGATGAAGCTATGCAAGATATTAATTTCAGATCTACTACGGTAAGCATTAAGCTTCCAAGTAACGTTATAGAGGGCGATAAGTTGAAAGTAACTATCAATGAACCAAATAAAGCACCTATTGTCAAAGAATTTACTATCCATAAAGATGATAAAGGTGTTGTAACTGTTACGGATAATACTACAAATGCTCAATTAAAAATTGTTGATAATGCTATCAAGCTTGAAAATATAGCCATGATTGAAAAACAAAAAACATCTGTAAAAGCAGAGCTTACAAATAGCGAAGGTAAAGATAAATCAGAAAGTGAAGATAGCGCGCAGTTGCTGAAAATGCAAGATGTAAAATTTATGGAGTTTACTGAAGGTAGTTTTGATAAAGGTGTAATAACTATCAATCCTGAGCAAAATGCAAAAGACGGAGATGCAAGCTCTACTAAGATATTTATGCGTCTTCCTGACGATGTTGTAGTGGGCGATAAAATGGTTATAAGCTATACTGATCCTGATGACAATACAAAAAATATTACACAAGAATACCGAATAGCTCAACAAGATATAGACTTTGGAAAAGTTGGAGCAACTATACTTACGAAGCCGGGAACTGATATAACTGTTACATCAAAAGTTGTTGATCAAAAAGGTATTTCAAGTAAGCTTGTATCTTTTGGCATGAAAATCACAGATGACGGCAAAGACAACGTTGTTGAGTATGATGCCAGCAAGAAAGCTATCTATGGTGGTTTGGGCAAAGATACTTTAGTGTTTAACTCAGATATCGATCTAAGTAAAGTTGCAAATCTAGACAAGAAGATAGATAGCTTTGAGGCTATAAAGCTAGGTAATGACGGCGCTAGTGGGGCTGTTAAGCTAACTATCACAGCTAAAGACGTATTTGACGTGACCGATGATTCTAACACCGTACTAAAGATACTAGGTGATGCTAACGATAAAGTTGCAGGCAAAGGCGAGTGGAGAGAGTCAGCCGATCAGTCAAAAGCCGAAGCGGGCTTTAAAGTCTATGAAAGCGTAAATCAAGTAGACGGTAAGACTATCCAAATTCAAATAGACTCAGACATCAAAACAGATTTTTAATCTAAATTTACCCCGAGAAACATATCTCGGGGTAATCAAATTTAACTTCTAACAAAATATTTTTTATTTCAAATTTCACAATTGTCTTTATAAATCATTTTTTATTATAATTAAAACCATTTTTAGCTACACTTTTGCAAATTGAAACAAAGGAAAATTTTGGCAAGACTTAGTGTAGATGAAGCTATAAATTTGATAGAAAATGCCGAGCTTAACGAGCTTGGAGCTATGGCGCTAGCCAAAAAGCGAGAGCTTCATCCTGAAAAAATCACAACTTTTATCGTTGATAGAAACATAAATTATACCAACGTTTGCTGGGTTGATTGCAAATTTTGCGCATTTTATCGCCATGCAAAAGAAGAAGATGCTTATGTGTTAAGCTTTGAAGAAATCGGGCAAAAGATAGAGGAGCTAATAGCCATAGGCGGTACGCAAATTCTCTTTCAAGGCGGCGTTCATCCTAAACTTAAGATCGACTGGTATGAAAACTTAGTCGAGTGGATCAGTAAAACTTATCCGCAGATCACTATTCACGGTTTTTCTGCGATTGAGATTGATTACATCGCAAGAATTTCTAAAATTTCAACTCGCGAAGTTTTAGCTCGTCTAAAGGCAAAAGGGCTTTATTCTATTCCGGGAGCCGGTGCCGAGGTGCTAAGCGATAGGGTTAGAGATATCATAGCACCTAAAAAATGCGACACCGAAACTTGGCTAAGGGTCCATAAAGAGGCTCATGAGATCGGCGTAAAATCAACTGCGACTATGATGTTTGGCACGGTTGAGACGACTCGCGAGATAGTTGAGCATTGGCAGCATATTAGGGATTTGCAAGATCTTACCGGAGGCTTTAGGGCGTTTATATTATGGAGTTTTCAAGGGTTAAATACCAAATTAGCCGCCGAGAGACCGGAAATACAAAAACAATCATCAAACCGCTACTTGCGACTGCTTGCCGTTTCAAGGCTCTTTTTGGATAATTTTAAAAACATCCAAAGCAGCTGGGTAACGCAAGGAAGCTATATAGGGCAGCTTGCACTGCTCTTTGGTGCAAACGATCTAGGCTCAACCATGATGGAAGAAAACGTCGTAAAAGCCGCAGGCGCAGCATACAGAATGAATCAGGACGAGATGATAAATTTAATACGCGATGTGGGCGAAAAACCTGCAAAACGCAATACAAATTACGATATATTGGAGAAATTCTACTAATGAAAGTTGTAAATTTAAAAGTTAAAAACACTCAAATTCCAGTCGTCTTTGAAAGCTCAAAGGCTTTGCCTGTAGTGTCTTTAAAGCTTGTTTTTAAAGTGGCGGGAAGCTATGAGGACGGTAAGCTTGCGGGACTTGCAAATTTAAGCGCAAGACTTTTAAACGAAGGCACTCTTAAAAAAGGCTCAAATGCCTTTGCAAAAGAGCTTGAGATGCGTGCCATATCGCTTCATGCACAAACAGGATTTGAAACGCTAAATATCGATCTAAGCTGCTTAAAAGAGCATTTTGAGTTTGCATGCTTAAAATTATCCGAGCTTTTAAAAGATCCAAATTTTAGCGAGGATATCCTTGATAAACTAAAAAAGCTAGTAATAGGCGAAATTTTAAGCAATGAAAGCGACTTTGATTATGTAGCGCGGTCTGCTTTAAACGAGCTTTTGTATCCAAACACTTCACTTGCAAGAGGGTCGATAGGCACTAAAGAGAGCGTGTCTAAAATCACGCTTAAAGAGATTAAAGAATTTATCAGCTCTCATCTTGATTTGGCGAATTTGATGGTTGTTTTTGGCGGAGATGTAGATCTTAACGAGCTAAAACTAGAGCAAATTTTAAGCGGTTTAAGCGACGGCAAGGCGCGAGAGCTAAAGAAGCTGCAAACTAGCCAAAAGATGAGTCAAAAGTTTATCATTAAGCCAAGCCAACAGGCTTATATATACTTCGGCGCTCCTTTTGAGGTGGGTATAGATGAGAGATTTAAGGCTAAAGTGGCTAGTTTTATACTAGGTGAGAGCGGCTTTGGCGCTAGGCTTATGGAGGAAATTAGAGTAAAACGAGGACTTGCGTATTCAGCTTACGCAAGAAGCGGATTTATGCTAAGCTACTCTCAAATTTCAGGTTATCTTCAAACCAAAAACGAGAGTAAGGACGAGGCTATAGCAGTAGTGAAGGACGAATTTGATAAATTTGTCAAAAAGGGCGTTACGGCACGCGAATTAGCTCAGGCTAAGAGATTTTTGCTGGGTTCTCAACCGCTTCGCCAAGAGACGCTTTTTAACAGGTTAAATATCGCTCAAGGTGAGGTTTATAACGGCTTTAAGATCGGCTCGTTTAAAGATGAGCTTGATAAAATTTCTAAGCTAAAACTTAGCGAGCTTAACGAATTTATAGCTTCTCACGATGAGATAACCAAGCTAAGTTTTGCCGTGCTTTATAATGAAATTTAAACCCGGCGACAAGGAAATTTTAAACAAAATAGGCGTATTTACGCTACTTGATCTTTCTCTTAAAATTCCAAAGAGCTTTGATGACACGACTATAACCCAAAGCCCAAAAGACGCTAACGTGAGCATCGAAGTGGTGATAAAAAACTCATATAGGCAAAGCGGGATCTTGCATATCTTGGCGTGGTGTGAGAGCTGGGAGCAAAACGTTAAAATCATCATATTTAATGCCAAGTCTTGGCATTTTGGAGCATTTAAAACAGGTAAGCAAATTTATATAAACGGCAAATGCTCCTTTGCTTTTGGCTCTTGGCAGATAACAAATCCAAAGATAATCACAAAAATAAACGAGATAATCCCAAAATACAAACTAAGTTTGCGTGACGATAGATTTAAAGAGCTTGCAAGCAGATATGTAACTATAGAAAATTTGCTTGCCGAAGGACTTAACGAGAGTGAAGCCAAATTCTTAAGCGATCTGCACAAGAGCGATCATAATAGCGCACATTTGCTTGAAAATTTAGACAAAGGCTCGCACGGGCTTGAAATTTTAAAATTTGTTGAGATTTATAACTATCTAAGAAAGCTAAGTGCTAAAAAAACCGATTTTGCAAGCGAAAAAGTAGAAACTTTTGATATAAGCCCTTGGATAGCATCCTTGCCGTTTAAGCTTACCGATGATCAAAAAAACGCCATAGCCGATATCAGGCTTGATCTTAGCGGCGATAAGGCAAAAAGGCGAGTTGTCATGGGCGATGTAGGAAGCGGTAAGACTATAGTTATCCTTGCTACGGCTTTAAGCGTATATCCTAAAGCTGCAATCGTGATGGCGCCTACTTCTATACTTGCCGAGCAAATTTACGATGAAGCGGTGAGGTTGTTGCCTCGATTTATGAATATCAAGCTTGTAAAAAGCGGTGAAAAAGAGCTTGAATTTGAAGGCGTAAATTTGATAATAGGCACGCATGTGCTTCTTTATAACGAGCTTGTCAAATCGCCTGTCGTTATGATAGATGAGCAACATCGCTTCGGTTCAAACCAGCGCGAGAAGATAAATCAGCTGGTGCGCGACGGGCAAAACTACGCTCATGTGATTCAGTTTTCAGCCACACCCATACCGCGTACTCTTAGTATGATACAAAGCTCGTTTGTGGAATTTAGCTTTTTAAAGCAGATGCCGTTTAAAAAAACTATACATTCGCAAATTTTACAAAGCGGGGATTTTGAACGGCTTTTAAATCACATCAGGCAAGAAATTGCAAAAAATAAGCAAGTAGTTATCGTGTATCCTCTGGTAGAAATAAGCGAAAGTTCAAGCTATCAAAGCTTAAGCGAGGCGCAGGATTTTTGGCTTAAAAATTTTAAAAATGTATTTATAACCCACGGTAAAGATAGGCAAAAAGAGCAAATTTTGCGTGAATTTAGACAGAGTGGAGATATCTTGCTCTCAACTACAGTTGTTGAAGTGGGAATCTCTTTGCCTAGGCTTAGTACGATAGTCGTAGTGGGGGCTGAAAGGCTAGGGCTTGCCACGCTTCATCAGCTACGAGGCAGAGTGGGTAGGCAGGGTGGAGAGGGCTTTTGCTTTCTCTTTACTAAGCTTAAAAATCCGCCTGAGAGACTGCGTGAATTTTGTGCCACGCTTGATGGATTTGAGATAGCGCAGATAGATCTTAAAAATCGTCAAAGCGGAGATATATTAGGCGGAGTGTTTCAGCATGGAGCGACGTTTGAATACTATGAATTTGAAGAGAATTTAACGGCTGCGGCAAAAAATCGTTTAGAGAAAATTAGCATAAATAAATTTTAAGAACGTTGTCTAAAGCGCTAAAATTTGACTTGTTTATTTGCCGCAAGATGGGTTTTGGCATGAAATTTATAACCATAAGGAGATGAAAATGCCGTTTGTAAATATCAAAATCACAAAAGAAAAAGAGCCTGTAACCACAGAGCAAAAGCAGAGACTGATATCGGGAGTAACCGAGCTTGTGGCTGAAATTTTAGGAAGAAACAAGGCTTCAACGGTAGTGATAATAGATGAAATCGAAATGGATAATTACGGGCTTGGAGGCGAAAGCATAACTCAAGTCAGGAAAAAACAAGGAAGATAAAATTAACTTCAAATTTTGATGGTAAAATTTAAGTCGCTTAAGTTAGCTGATAGTTTGGTTTATGTCAGTTTTTAAGAGATTAAAAGTAAATTTAAGTAAATAGAATGATGGGGCAAAGGCTGCCCCTAAATTTTAATAAAGTCCGAATTTGCCGTCTGAGCGTTTGTATAAAACTCTCATTTTGGCATCTATATCGTTAAATACGTAAAACTGCATATCGCTATCTTTAAGCTTTGCTAGCGCTTCTTCTATCTCAAGCGGCTTATATAGCTCAAGCTCCATAGGAATAACCTCATCTATATCTTCGTCGCTAGGCTCATCGGCTATGGTTGCCCTTATAGCTTTGCCGTCGTCTTTGTTTTTAACGGTTACGTTCTTATCATGCTCTCTGCGAAGTACCTTTGAGGCGCGATCTATCGCAAGATCAACCGCTGCGTATAAATCCTTGTCTTTTTGGCGAATAACTATAGTATCTTTTCTAGCCAAATTTATAGCAAATTCTACGCTAAAACCTTTTTTGCCGTTTTTTTCATCAGCCGAAACGACGCAACGTCCCGAAATAATATCTAAATTGTATTTGTTGAGCGAATCAAAAGCGTTTTGGATGTAGCTTTTGATCGGATCGGTTAGTTCAAATTGTTTTCCTGTGATGCTTGTATTCATCATAGCTCCTTTGCATTAATGTGCGTCTATTATAACATATTAAAGCTTTTGGATAGTGCGTCTATGAAAAGTAACCGGAATGTTAAAATTAGGATTTGAAGTTACCGTTACATCTAAGATAACTGTGCCGGTTGAGGGATTGTTTCCTGCTCCGTCTAGAGTTATAGGAGTGCCGCAACCGTTCATAACACCAAAAATTTCAACTACTTCAACTTGGATGGTGAATAGCGGATTAGCGTTGTCTGGAAAATTCAAAGGATTTGGTTTGAAAATACGCCTATCTCCACCCGCTGCAGTAGGGCAATTTGTTGCACTAAAAGTAGTTTGTAATAAATTCATTACTGCTAGCTCGGTTGCGCTTTGAGCTAACAATTCAGCTTGTTCTCTTAAAAAGATATCCGTAGTATGCTTTGATGTGGTTACTGAAAGACTAAGCCCAAGGGTTGCAATGGTGGCAACTAAAACCATAAAAAATATAGCTGTTACTAAGCTAAAGCCTTTTCTCATCTGTTTCATTAATATATCGCCTTTGTCTTGCATACGGTAGC
The DNA here is from genome assembly GCF_013201975.1 of Campylobacter sp. CCUG 57310. NCBI lineage: Bacteria > Pseudomonadati > Campylobacterota > Epsilonproteobacteria > Campylobacterales > Campylobacteraceae > Campylobacter > Campylobacter sp. CCUG 57310. The sequence continues at coordinate 1,291,159 of NZ_CP053845.1, read as the reverse complement.
TTCGGCTTCATTTACGCCGTTTCTTGTTCCAAGAGATCTATTTCCATCTCTTATGCAAAGTTTTAGAATTATTATTCCGTTTGCTTCAGAAAAATTAAATCTAGTAACATTTGTTGCCAAAACTGCCCTGCTTGTACTGACTCCATTAAACTGATTTTGAGCACCTGCTATCCACGGTCTATAGTTATAATGAAGCATAAGAGTAAAATCACTTTCGGCAGCTCCAGGCTGCATTATTCCGCCTGCAGCATTTGTCGGTACCACCGCATAAGCAGTATGAAGTAGGTAGTATTGCTCTGAAATTTGACTTCCTGCAGGGTAGACTATATTTAGCGTTGTATTATTGATTCTTCCTGTAACTATGCCTATTGAATTAGCATTTGCACCATTATATCCAAAAGATGTAGCTATATTTATTGGAGTTCCTCTGAATAATATACCAACTTGATTATTGCCAGCATTAAGTGATGCTAGATTGTTTGTTAGATTAGCTATATCGGTAGAAGCATTTGCTAGATTGCTAAAAGGGGTCTCTATAGTGCCTGCACCTGCAGCATTGGTTCTGGTTGTATTTGCATGGTTTAAATCGATAAAGCCACTCCATCCGCTATTTTGAAACGTTTCGTAGCTATAGCTTACCCATTCTAGTATTGGATAAGTACTATTCAAATTTGGATCTTGCGTAGATACGAAAGTAGCCGCATCTCGCCTTCCTATAGTTGAGCTTTTTATGCGTGCCGCAAGCCTTTTTGAAATTTGCTCTAGCACAAGCTCTGTTTGAGCTTCAAGTGTGTTAATGGATCTACTTTGAAGGTAGCCTCTATATATATTAAGAGAAATTTCAACTCCCATTAGTGATAAAATTCCCACTATAACAATAACTACTATAAGCTCTAATAAAGTAAATGCTTTTTTCATTACCATACTCTTGTTTCGATTGTAGGGCTATCGCCTATATTTGCCGAATATGCTCTAAGTATTATAGTATGATTAGCACCATCGCTTTGCGTATTGTTTGTAGTTGTTGTTATCACTATTTCTTTCATGTTCGGGTTTGCAGTATCGTTCATATTGGTATTTGGATCGGGGTTTATTGTTGTATTTAGTGTTGAATTTACTATAGCATCTCTATTGTATCCTGCGGCACTATTTACGATGATACTGCCTGCAAAGTCGTTTAGTCTTTGTCCGCCTGCGCAGTTACCAGGTAAGTCTGCTACATTATTGATATTTCTTCTTCTATCAGACACAATACCGTTGGCGGCATAAAAATTAAAATTTCTATCACTTCCTGTTTGATTAAAAATAGGCGTTCGTAAATTTCCAAATTTATCAAAATCCGCTTTATTTCCAAAGCAACCCCATGGCGCCTTTAGCACAAGCGCCATTCTTGTTTTGGCATCCATTACGCTTTCTTGAATAATAGCTGCATTATTGTTGGCTGCTGTTTGAGATAGTAAAACGGGGATAGACATAAGCGTTATACCTACTACTACGATAGATACGATAAGCTCTATTAAAGAAAATCCTCTTTGCATTACCAGTTTAACCTCTTGTTTGTTTTTTCTGATATATTATCAAATCTGTCAGACATATCTCCTTGCCCTCCACCTACTATTTTTCCTACGCCTACTTCTTGTTTGTCTTTATTAAGAGATCTTCCTCCCCATCTGATGACATTTCCATAAAATTTTACATTAAAGTTGTTTGTTAAGGCTGTCACATCAACAGGATTAAATAGTAACCATTGCGGCACACTCATTCTTATAGTATCTTCCGCAGGAGCAGCAGTGCTTGAAAGTCGTATCTGTTCAATTCCGTTTTTTATAGTAGGTGTTGTTGTGTCAGGAGTTACCGTTGTCGTATTTAGTGTCGGTTGATATGCGGTTACTCTTCCTTGTATAGCTGTATGAGCAGTATTTATGAACCAGCTTGTTGTTTGTGGTAGAGTTTGGCTTGTTGCGTTTACCAAAGGATATCTGTTTGGTTCGGCAGCCGGATTGCATCCGTTACAAAATATACCATAGTATACATTAGCATTAAATCCTGTCGCAGGACCTTCATAGTCAGGTGCATAGACTCTTCCGTAGTAGAAATCAGCATTTGTAACGTTTAAAGGAGCCGCATAAGGTGCGCCAGCTACCGAATCAGTATCTGAAATATTATTAAAAGTAAAGTTATTTGAAGTGATTCTAAATGGATTTCTTGCAAATCTAATATCTCTAGCAAAGTTAAATCTAACTGTATAAGGTGCGGTGCCGTTTAAGAAAAATCTCTTATCGGCAAAATATGCTCCGTTGTTGTCAATAGTTGTCTTTACTTTACTGTTTATGATTTTTTTACTATCGTCAGGATCTTGGATTTCTTGATTGAAATACAATATATTTTGTAAAACAGCAGCCGTCCTGTCTGAAGGATCGTTTATGGCTTTTCCTTGTAAATCTGTAAAATCACTCACGTCTCCTACGATACTTGTAGTGAAAGTAACGTTTCTGGCGTAGCAGCCTCTAGTGTATAGAGTTGCTGTCGTATTTGCATTATCGGCCAGTCTTGCAGTTATATTGAAATTCGCAGTCGCTTCCATGCCGGTAGCATCTCCTGAAAGATAGGTCATAGCTCCGTTATTAAAATTTAGAATTTGTAAATTATTAATTGATATATCATTTGGCACAAAGAGCAAATTTAAATCATTTCTAGCGCTTATATCGCAACCTATCTTACCTTCGCTGTTTTCAGTAATTGTATCATTGTCTACGATACAATCTTCTGTTTGATCTGTTATTGTCCATTTTTTGTCTTTAGCTTCTATTAGCACATGACCTACATTAGGATATACAAAATTGGTTCCGTGTTCAGGTGCAAAAATCTTGCCAGCGCCATCCCAGACTCTTTTTAATTCTCCTTTTCCGTCTTTAAAATCAGCTTCTAATGTAGTTTGGTTTTGAAATGCAAAATTTGAATCAGGGCAATCTGTCTTGTTCGGAGCTCCTGCCGCACTTGATCTGCTGAAATTTATCGGGTTTACGACAGTTGAGTATGTTTTTGTTATTTGGTTATTGTTATTTACGGCTTGAAGCCATATATTAGTATATCCTTTTCCTCCGACAAGATTGCCAAAATTAGTTGTTCCATTTTTTGAATTATAAAATTTAAGTTCTTTTGGTCTTACACTAAAAGGATCTGAAGAGCATGATGTTTGTATTACTTTGTTATTTTTGTCTACATATGAAATTCTAAAATAAACTCTTTGGTAAGCTTCGTTTATTAAAATATTTTTTACATCTATTATACTTTTGCCTTCTAAATCTTTTGATGTAAATATTTTTTTATCTTGCATTATATTTGGCGCTGTTTTGCATTTTACATCATCAGTAGCATTATCTACAGCATCTACTACAATATTATTCTCTAAGTCAAAATTTGCAAGATTTTTACCTTCTGTTATATTGAAATTAATAAGCTTGGCATCAAAGCTTCTTCCGGCTAGCTGTGTAAAGGTATTTTCAGAATCTCCTAAATTGTTGAAATTTTTATTTACTACTTTATTTAAAACTTTTTTAATGATTATCAAGTGATAATTTGTGTTGTCGCATTTATTTATAGCTCCTTCAAAGTGAAGGCCTATCTCTTTGTTTTCAAATTTTGCACTATATGAGTTTTGTTCAAATTTTTCTTCTAATGTTGTATCGTATTGAATAAATGCTTTATTTTCTTTGTTAAGTGTACCGCCGTCACCACTACTTGCGCCTTTTCCTACAAAAAATTTTAATTTATTGTCCTGTTTTTTGAAGAAATTTGCATTATTGTCTCCTTGTTTATCACTTTCCGAAACGATAAACGCATCTTTAGCGTCAGCATTAGGTTTTACAAAAGTTGTATCGGGGATATGTTTTATACTTTTTTCGTTTAGTTCAGATCCTATTGCTACTTTTAATGCGTCTTCGTTGCCTCTATTTAAAATAGTAAGCTTAACCCTTAAAGTATCTCCTGATTTTGCTTCTGTTCTGCTGCTTGCATTTTTACTTACTTCTTTGAAATCACTTTCTTCAGTCTTGTTTTTACTTCGGTGGTATAGTTCTTCTATATAACAAACTTCAGGTATATATAATTCTGTAGAAAAAGCAACCAAACCTATATTTGCTCTTTCTCCGTAAGTATAATGCCGTCCTCTTATAACTTGCGCAGTTAGTTCAATATCCGTAGAAGTTTGTTTGTGCGACATATGATCCGCTAAGTCAAATATATCAAGATCCATTTGATTATTGTAAACTTTGTTTGGATCCATGTGTTTATCAAATCTTGTTATAGTACTATTAAATTGTTGTCCTTCCGGGTTGTTTTGCGCTGAAGTTACGGCATAGAATTTTTTATCAGACTCTCTTTTGATTTTAATATTCTCGCTTCCGACCTCTTTTTTTGCGCCAAAGGATAAAACTGTTAGATTTGAATTTACTTTGCCGCTAGCAGGAGTAAAAAATCCGCTAACATTTATAGGAAGAGTGTCGGTTCTAGAATTCTGATTTTTATTTAAATGTATAGGTGCGAGTATGGCAAGTCCATCATATACATATACTCCACGCGGCTTTAGTTTAGCTCTTGTTCCTTCATTGGGTCCAAAATCATATATAATCGATAATGCCCAGCCTCCATAGTGGGGTGCATATAGACCATAAGACCAACCGTTGTCCCTAAAGCCTCCTATGCTAGGGGGTTTTTTTGTTGTTGTTTTTATATTTCCTGCGCTAAATGTTTTTCCTTTTCCGATAGAATCTTTTACTAGTTGAGTTACATCTGCGCTTGCTTGATACATAAATTGCATACCTCTTTCAGAATAGGATCCATACCATTTTATATTTTGATCTCCTTCTGCTTTTAAGTTATGTGTTTTTCCGTCCGGAGTTTTAAATGTTACGGTATTAAAATCTTTTATTTCTTCAAGATAATAATATAACATATTATCTATATCTGTATAGTTCCAACGTTTTGAAAAACCACCTCCCCAATATAGCCTAGCAAAAATTATTTTATCTGCATCAATATTTTCGCTAACATATTTATTAGTAAAATTAAATGTAGCTTTTGCCGAATTTACTCCACCGTCTTCTTGTATGTATTTAAAATCCTTTACTACAGAAGAGCCATTTTGAGTGGTAGAATCAGGGATGTAATGAAACCCCCCGCCTCCAGGCTGATTTTCTTCAGGGATTAATATAGTAGCTCCTATAGTTTCTATGTCGCCATATATTTTTCTGCTGTTTGTAGTTCTTTGTGTAAGAGTTTTTTCTGCATTAATGTCTTTGTATTTACTTCCTTCTACATTTTCTATAGTATGCTTTAATCCGTTTTTGTCCTCATAAATCCATTCCGCAAAAGCATTGCTACTTATAATTACAAGAAAAATCAACGCTATTTTTATTTTTTTCATCTTTAATCCTTATTTGTTAAAAGCAAAACATTATTTTTGTATAAAATCTGAAATTTTCTCAGCTTGTTTATAGTTAGGATAGTTATATACGTCCAAAACCACTTGAGATAACGTCATATTTGTCATATTGCACACGATAGGAGCCATAAAATTTACGGTTGAAGTTTCTATCGGAACGCTTACAATCATTATGTTATATACTCTTAACTCACTATTATCATTTATATCCATGAGTTCTTGATAGTATGTCGGTATCTCAAATTCGTAATTTCTTAAAGCATATGGATTTATCATTGTAAAAGATGTTTCATCATCTTTGCTTTTAAGTTTTACAAAAAATTTGTCAAGCTCTATAAGCTCCATGCTTTTAATGTGCTCAAAGCCTAAAATAGGACTTTTAACCTCAAATACCATCAAAGTTCTCCTGCTTTTAAAATGTTACAATATTGTATCAAATTTTTTTATATTTTAAGCTAAATTGTAAATTTATTTTAAATTTATCGAAAAATAACCCAATGCATAGTAAAATATCACATTTTAAATTCTAATATAAGGACATTTATGAAATTTGTCACTAAAATATTATATGCGACGATCTTTATTTTTTTACTAAGCGGTTGTGCCGAAAAATACAGCGAGCTTTATAATTTAACTCCAGAAGAATGGTACTCTCAAATCATTGCCGATATAAAAGATCGCGACTTGGAAAGTGCCGATAAACACTATACTTCAATGTCAAGCGAACACGTAGCAAGCCCGCTTTTAGAGCAAATTTTGCTTATCCTTTCTCAGGCTCACGCAAACGAAGAGGAGTATTTGCTGGCAAATTTCTATCTTGATGAGTATATTAAGAGATACGGCGACAACGGACCTAAGACCGAATTTGCCCACTATCTTAAGATAAAGGCGAATTTCGACTCGTTTTCTCAACCAAATCGCAATCAAAAGCTTATGCAAGACAGTATTAACGAGATAGAAAAATTTCTTTACATCTATCCAAATACCAAATATCGACCGCTTATAGAGACGATGCTTACGAAATTTCAGCTTGCGATATTTTATCTTGACGAGCAGATTGCAGATTTGTACGAGCGAACAGGCAGAAGCGAATCTGCTGAAATTTATAAGAAAAAGGTTGAAAATTCGCCGTTAAATGACGCCAAGCTTATTAAGCCTCAGCTTCCTTGGTATAGAAAAATTTTTGAGTAGGAGATAAATTTGCAGATAAACGAATCAAAAACATTTCCCACAGAGCTTCCTATAATCGTTGAAGACGAGCTATTTTTATATCCATTTATGATAACTCCGCTATTTTTAAGCGATGATGAAAATTTATCCGCTTTAAATTTGGCTATCGAAAACCAAAGCCAAATTTTAGTAGCCCCGACAAAGCCTCAAAACGAAGGCGCGCGTGACTTTGAAGGAATTTATGATGCGGGTGTCATTGGGACTATCATGCGCAAGGTTCCTTTGCCTGACGGAAGAGTCAAAATTCTCTTTCAGGGCATGAGTAAGGGTAGGGTTGTCCTTGAGTCTAAAGGCAAGCCTTTAAGAGCTACAGTGGATATCATCCATGAAAAGCGCCCGACAGCCGTAAAAAGTGATGCGCTCGTAACCGTGCTTCGCGAAAAGGTGCGTGATCTAGCTGCGCTTAGCCATTTTTTCCCGCCTGATTTACTAAAAACTATCGAAGAAAGCGTTGAGGTAAGCAGAGTGTGCGATCTGGTTTTAAGCTCGCTTAGACTTAAAAAGCAAACGGCATATGAGTTTTTTATAGAGGAAAATTTAGAGCAAAAACTGCTTAAACTAATCGACTTTATCATCGAAGAGATAGAGGCTAATAAGCTTCAAAGAGAGATTAAAAGCAAGGTTCATTCGCGTATCGATAAAGTAAATAAAGAGTATTTTTTAAAAGAACAGCTAAAGCAAATTCAGCAAGAGCTAGGTAGCGATACGACTCGCGAGGAAGAGATCGAAGAGTATAGAAAAAAGCTTGAGAAAAAGAAGAAATTTATGGGCGAAGATGCTTATAAGGAGATCAAAAAGCAGATAGACAAGCTTGGTAGGATGCATCCTGATTCCGCGGATGCAAACACTATACAGAGCTATCTTGACTGGGTTATAGAAGTGCCTTTTGAAAATATAGCTAATAAAAAATCAAGCGTTGCCGAAGTAAGCAAACATCTAAATACCGATCACTACGGACTTGAAAGACCGAAGGCAAGGATTGAGGAATATTTCGCTTTGCGTGAGCTTTTGGAGCTTAGAGGAGTTGCCGATAAAGTAAATAACGGAGCGATTTTGTGCTTTGCGGGACCTCCGGGAGTGGGTAAAACCAGCCTTGCAAATTCCATCGCAAAAGCGCTTAAAAGAGAGCTCGTGCGCGTAGCACTAGGCGGGCTTGAGGACGTAAATGAGCTTAGGGGGCATAGAAGAACCTATATAGGAGCGATGCCGGGACGCATAGTGCAAGGTCTCATAGAGGCTAAGCAGATGAATCCTGTGGTAGTGCTTGATGAGATCGATAAAGTCGGCAGAAGTTTTCGCGGCGATCCTACGGCGGTTTTGCTTGAAATTTTAGACCCTGAGCAAAATAATAAATTTAGAGATTATTACTTAAATTTCAATATCGATCTAAGCAAAGTGGTATTTGTAGCTACTGCAAATGATGTGGGGTCAATACCGCCTGCGCTTCGCGACAGGATGGAATTTATCCAGCTTAGTTCATATACTCCGCAAGAAAAATTCGAGATAGCTAAAAAATATCTCATTCCTCAAGAGCTAAAAAAGCACGGACTTAAGCCAAGCGAGGTAAGCTTCGGAAAAGATGTGCTTAAGCTTATCATAAGTGACTATACTAGAGAAAGCGGTGTGCGAAATTTGAGAAGAAGGCTTGCCGATATATTTAGAAAAGCGGCTAAAAAACTGCTTATGGATAGTAGCTTAAGCAAAGTAAGTATCACGACTAAGAATTTAAATGAATTTTTGGAAAAAAAGGTCTTTGAGATAGAGCTTGCCGACAAGGTTGATCAAGTAGGGCAGGTGAATGGTCTGGCTTGGACGAGTGTGGGTGGAGATGTGCTTAAGATCGAAGCTATAAGGATACAAGGCAAAGGTGCCATGCAAGTGACGGGCTCTCTTGGAGAAGTGATGAAAGAGAGTGCGTATATCGCATTTAGCCTTGTTAAAGTTCTAATAGATGAGAAAAAGCTAAAAGTACCTGCTAAGATAATTCCAAATTTGGCCGAAGATAAGAAAAAACCGACCGTAAGTGATGTGTATAGAAGATATGATCTGCATATTCATGTTCCCGAAGGAGCAACTCCAAAAGACGGACCGAGTGCCGGTATTACGATGGTAACTGCTATCGCTTCTATACTAACCGATACAAAAGTAAAAAGCGATGTGGCTATGACGGGTGAGATCACGCTAAGCGGCAGGGTGCTACCTATAGGAGGGCTTAGAGAAAAGCTTATCGCGGCACATAAGGCCGGTATAAAGACTGCAATAATCCCTCGTAAAAACTACGAGCGCGACTTAGACGATGTGCCAAACGACGTAAAAACCGATGTAAAGATCGTTGCTGTTGATACGATAGAAGATGTTTTAAAAGTCGCTTTGGTCTCAAAATAAATTTGAAATTTAATGAAGTCTTGTGGAGTAAAAGCAAGACTTCATTTTTGTTGTTAAAGTTGCTTAAACTTAATGCTGATTATCTAAAGATTTAAATTTTCACAAACTTCCTTTATCTTATCGTCCACTGATCTTATTACGGTCGTATGAATATTTATATCGTGTTTCTCCAAATCTTCTTTATTTTTTACCAGCCAATCCCTAGTTTGGGTGTAATCTTTTAAGTATTCGTTTTTATTCGTTTGGCAAAAACTGTCTATATTTGCGTATTCATTCGTGAGTATTTGCCAGTGTAAAATTTGGCTTACGATGGAGTGTAGCCTTGCGTTTTCATAATACTCAGCCGCTTCGGCCTTTTTGGCTTTATCATAGATTTCGGGATATTTTGAGGAGTAAAGCGTATTCATATATTTTATATATTCGCGCAGTTTTATGAGCCTTTCGTGCTGTTTCACGTCTTGCAATTTCATTTCGGTTTTTATATTTACCAACTTGCGCCCGTTTTTGTTTTCTATATTAGACCAATTCACAAGTACGTTTTTTGCAAAAATAACGGACGAGTTATTAAAAGCGGCATATCTAATCTCTTGAAACATCTTGTCTTTGGCTTCATATTTAACCATATTTTCTATAGTTTCCCATGCTTTTTCATTTATTTTTTTGACTTCGTCCATATCGTACTTTATAAACAGATAAATGCGGTCGGAGGCGATATACATCATCAATCTAAAAACATACCAGTCCGTGTATTTCTCTGCATCGTCGTTTGGCAGATTTTCTTTCCATCTTTTTATGAAATAATCCTGCAAAGCAAGTACAGGTTGAATGATAAAGCTTTTTTCGTCTATGAAAGGGAGTTTGGTTAGAAAATTGCCATACACCATCATAAAATTTGCGCCTATTAGCCACTCTTTTGCTTTTCTGTATAGTTGATCTTTGTATAGCCACTCGCTCCTCTGGGCTATATACATTCCTATGTGTCCTATTATTAAGACTATTAAAGCTATTTTTAGGACATTTTTAATTTTTGACATTTAATACCTTTTCGTGTTATTCTTTAGTAAATTTTACCCCTGCAGCTTACCTCTATTTTGTCTACAACTTGCCCATCTTCAATTAAATAAGCAAATTCATATAAATTTACGACAGGGCAGATGTGGTTTGGGTAAATTTCAAGCTTATCGCCTATATTAACGCTATCTCTTAAATTTTTATCATAGATTATGGCATGCTCGTCATAGACGGAGTCAATCCATACGTCAGTTCCTTTTATCTTGCCAAGTCCCGGTGTAGCCACAAATCCTACGGTGCGTCTTTGCTGGGTTAGACCCTTTGCTCCTACATCGGTTATCACGCGTTTGTTTGTAGGCTTGCTGATGATAGTCGTAAGCACGGTAGCTGCATTCATGCTAAAGTCGCCGTAAGCCATGGCTTGAGATGCGTCCATAAAGATATAAGTTCCAGGCCTTATCTCCGTTACGCCTTTTAGTATCTCAAAATCATTAATCAACGAAGGCGTAGATCCGATACTTACTATCTCGGCTGGTAAATTTAGCTCGCTAGCGATAGACGCAAATTCAAGAGTGCGCTTTTGGCTTTTTAAGTGAATCTGCTCACACTCTTTTTTGTCGGTAGCTTTGTATGAGTGACCGTCGTGTGAAAATATGCCTTTGAAATTTATATTTTTGCAAATTTTAAGATGGTTTATAAGAGCTGCAAAATCTTCTTTTTCGATTACTCCTGAGCGATTTTCGCCTACTTCTATTTCTATTAACACATTAGCTTTAACTCTAAATTTTTCAAATACGCTTTGAACTAAATTTGATTGCTCGATACTGTCAATCCCAAAGCTTAAATTTATGCCGTCTTTTGTGAGTTTTATGATTCGCTCAAATTTTTCATCGCCTGCTATTTCATTTGCTATAAATATATCTTTAAGCCCATTTCTAGCCATCACTTCGGCTTCACCTACTTTAGCCACAGTTATGCCTTTGGCTCCAAAATTTTCTTGAAGCTTGGCGAAATACGGCATTTTGTGAGTTTTAGTATGAGGACGCAAATTTACTTTGTATTTTTCTGGATACTCTTGCATTTTTTGCAAATTTTGCATTACGATTTTTTTATCTATTATTAAAGCGGGTGTTGGAATTTCATGAAGTCGCATATTATCTCCTTGAATAGAGTAAGGAAATTATACTACGTAAATATTGATAAAGTTTATGAAATTTAAGAAATTAAAAGTGAAATTTAAATATATAAAAAGATAAAAGCCCTAAAAAGGGCTTTGTATTATAGACCCTCGAAAGGATTTGTAACTACGTTGTCGCGATCTACTATGTAAGGTATAAATGCCGCATGTCTCGCTCTTTTGATAGTTTGCTCGACCATCTCTTGGTGTTTTTTGCAGTTACCTGTAAGACGTCTTGGCATTATTTTAAAACGCTCTGAAAGAGAGTATTTTAAAAGCGTTGTGTCTTTGTAATCTATAAAATCAACTTTTGCTTCACAATATTTGCAATATTTTCTTGAATATTTTCTTTTCTCTGCCATAATTAAATCCTAATCCTTAATTAAAATGGTATTGTCTCGTCGCTGTCGTATTTGTCAGCATCAACATCTATATCTTGAATTTTATCGTTGTAATCATCTTGCCTTGGTTGCCTATTGTAGCTTTGTTGGTTTTGAGCTTTTGAGGCATTATAGCCATTTGCGTTTTGGCTATATCCCTGGTTGCCGTAGCCTTGATTGCCATAACCGCTACTTTGTCCGTAATTAGCTTGTTGATTACTGTTTTGATTAAATCCGCCTTGTTGTCCTGAACCGCCTAGCATCTCCATATTTTCAACGCTTACGCTATGTTTGCTTCTGTTTTGACCGTTATTGTCAGTCCATTGATCAAACTTTAAGCGACCCTCAACTAGAAGCTTTGAGCCTTTTGAAAGATATTGGTTTGCTATTTCAGCTTGTTTGCCAAAAAATGTAATATCGATGAAGCAGGTTTCTTCACGTTTTTCGCCGTTTGCGGTAAATTTTCTAGTAACAGCTATAGAGCTGTTTCCTATCGCTGCGCCAGCTGTTGTGTATCTAAGCTCGATATCTCTTGTAAGATTTCCTACTAAAACGACTTTATTAAACATTTTTCGTCCTTATGCTTCCTGTGACGGAGTCTCTTCAGCTTTTGGTTTTGGTTCTTTTTTGCTTTGCTTGATACCTTTGCTTAGTCTTTCCCAAGCCGCAACTTCTTTTTTGTTCTCAAATTTCACTGTTAAGAATTTGATGATATCTTCATTGATTCTTATGATGCGCTCAACTTCTGCAATCGCAACTGTAGGAGCTGTGAAATAAGCTACAAAAAATACGCCACGCTCATGTTTTTTAACCGTATAAGCAAGCTTTCTTGTGCCAAGCGATAGCAAAGACGTAATCTCTGCACCATTTTTTGTAAGGATTTCTTTTATGAAATCAACTTTTGCGCTTACCTCTTCTTCTGTCAAGGTAGGCTTAAATACGAATAAAAGTTCGTAATGCTTCATTAATTCTCCTTGTGGGTATTAAGCTCGCATGCGAGCAAGGGGATGTCCGTTTAAAGACAAGGACTGATTTTATCTTTTTTTTACTTAATATTTGCTGTTTTTATGGATTAAATTTTGCGTAGAGATAAGCGAGGATAGTAAAAAATGCGTTTTATCAAGCTTTGCATTGGTCTTTATCTCAAATTCCATTAAATTTAAGGCCATAAAAATTTCTTTATATGTTTTTAAATTTATGCTCAAGCATTGCTTTTTAAGCTCGTTTGCGATGTTTGGAGGCGGTGTGTAGCCAAGAGTTTCTTTGATATCGAATTTTCCGTTTATCTTTATGAAGCTATGCAGTTTAAACAGCCTAAAAAAGGCTCTATAGAGTGAATTTATAAATAATATTTCGTTGAAATTTCCATCGTCTGCGCATGAGAAAAAATCCTGCCTGATGTCTTTTAAATTTATAAATTTATCAAAAAAGTCATCAAAACTTATGCTTGAAAGCGAAAATACCAAATTTCTGACCGTATTTTCATTTATCGGCTCATTTAGGCTTGCAAGCTTGTTTAGTTCGCTTGCGGCTAAATATAAATTTTCGTTGTGAATTCTATAAAGCTCAAAAAGAGCGTTTTTGGTTATATTTAAATTTATCTTACCCGCTTGCCTGCTTAATAGAGTTACGGCTTCATCAGGCGAATTTGGCTTAAAAAATCTAGCGAAATTTACGCCGAAGGCTTTTTGTGTATCAAAGGTTATTTTTGTGTCCGCTTCGTAAAATTCATATATAAAAGCGCCACCGTTTTTGCAAGCTTCGATTAAAATTTTAAGCTCTTTTGAAGGGATTTTTTTGTCGCTTTTTATGTGGAGCAAAGCCTCGTCGCCAAAAAGCGAAGGTTCGCAAAGATGTGATTTAGCAAGGTTAAAATCATACTCGTCGTAGTAAAGACTAAGTAAATTGAGCCCTTCAAATTTGGCTAAAATTTCCTTTGCAAATAGCTCTATTTGATATTCATCCGCTCCAAAAAGCAGAAATGTATTTGGAAATTTTGGACTTTGCAGTAGTCCTTCAAGCTCTCTTCTATACATCGATTTTTTTAATTACCCTGCCGAAAATTTCACCGCTTGCTATGTCCGCGTCGGTAATTTCTATGATAAGTTTTTGAAGCAGCTCGGCAGAATATGAGTTTAAAAATATTCTTGCGCCTTTTATCTCATCATCAAGCTTTGCGACAAGCATATTTTGATTTTCGCTTACGTAAGCCTTAAACCTCTGTCCGATACGCTCTTTTGCCCATCTGGCAAATTTCCTGTCCATAAAGTCGTATGCCACTTTATCAGCTTCTCGCTCAAGTTCGCTTAAATTCGCACAAGTACTTTCGATATTTAAAAGCAGGTAGTTAAAGAGTTTTTTGTCATCTTTCATTTTCGCTTTAAGCAAGCGGTGCAAAGTAAGATCCGAGTAGCGGCGAATCGGGCTTGTAAAGTGAGTGTAGCGATCAAATCCAAGCCCGAAGTGTCCTAAATTCTGAGCTGAGTACTCGGCCTTTTTTTGAGCTTTTATGATCAGTTTATCTATCTCTTCGCGGTTGCCCATAGTATCTGCTTGGGCTTGAATTTTGCGTATTAGATTGGCTAAATCGCTTTCGTATGTGAAATCAAATCCAAGAGCGGCTAAATCCTGAAGTAAATTTTCTATCTTTCTGATATCTGGCGCTCCGTGATTTCTAAAAACTCCTACGCTATCTATCAGCCTTGCTGCGGCTTTATTAGCTAGTAGCATGCAGTCTTCAACAAGCCTATGGGAGTTTGAGTCGGTTTCAAAACGAGTTGAAAGAAGCTTGCCTTCATCATCAAGGCTCATTCTAAGCTCCTGTGTTCTAAAATCAAATGCGTTTTTAAGCCTTTTTGTGCGTAAATTTGATGTTAGCTCAAAAAGCGGCTTTATCCAAGATATTTCGCTTGTCCTTTTGTCTTCTAAAATTTCATCGATTTCGTCGTAGTTGAATCGCTTTTTAGAATTTATAATAGCTTCAAAGAGCTCTTCGCCAACGACATCTAAATTTTTATTAAGTTTGATCTTAAAACAAAACGCAAGCCTTGTTACGTTCGGTTTAAGCGAGCAGATGTTTTCACTTAGGCTTCTTGGTAACATAGGTATGGCTATATGCGGAAAATATATCGAAAATCCACGTGATTTAGCCTCTTTGTCAATTGCCCCGTAGCTGCTTACGTATTCGCTTGCATCCGCGATCGCGACGTAAATTTCTAAATTTTTCTCATCAAAATATATCGCGTCGTCAAAGTCTTTAGCATCAATGGGATCAATAGTACAAAACTCAAGCTCACTTAGATCAACTCTGCTTGGATACATGCTAGCATCAACGCTATCTCCCCAAGATGCAGCTTCAAGTTCGCTTGCCTCGCTAAATTTATCGTTTTTATTATAGATCGCAAGTGAAATTTTCTCATCGGAGAAAGGATCGTTGATATTGCCTATAACTTCGGTAATCTCGTTGTTAAGATTATTTATCTTAAGCAGAGTTCCTATCGGTAGGGTTTTTAGTGATTTTTGAGTAGCTTTTAAGGCTAAGCTAAGACCTGTTTTTAAATTTACTCCTAAAATAGCTTGACCAAAATGTTTGGTATAAACCACACTCGTTTCGTTGGCTAATTTTAAAGCAAGAACGACCTTTGCGCTTTGACGTTTTTTCTTAAGGGGAAGCAGTTTGGCTAAGACGATATCGCCGTAGTGAGAGTTGTTTAAATTTTTATTTTCTATTAATATGTCTTGTTTAAATCTCTTATCAAATGGTATCAAAAATCCTGTGCCGTTTGAGCTTATGTCAAGCTTGCCGCAAACAAAACCGTTATTAAGATAAAATTTGTCGTTATGAGAGGTTATGGCGCCTAAATTTAGGAGATTTCTAAGCGTCTCTTTGTGTTCGCTTAAAATCTCCTTCCCGTTTAATCCATCAAGTAGTTTGGTTAAAAATTCTTTCACAAATTAGCTTTTACTTTAGCCACGGCTTCTAAAAACTTATCGTGGGCAAAGCCGTATTCATCTAGGAAAGGCAGAGTGTTTTGGATGCTTTCGTCATCAAGCTGATGGAAGATATTTACCGCATTTTTTACTATTCTTAAAGCTACAGAGTAAGACTTGATATGCTCAGGAGCATCTTCAGGGGAATTTGAATAAAAGATAGAGTCCACAAGCTCGGTCTCAAGATTCCACTGTTCAAATATCTTAGCCGTTACAATTTCGTTTGATATATCTAAAATTTCGTTTTCAAGCTCTGAAAGATCAAAAGGATTTGAAATTTCTTTTAATTTTGCTTTAAAGTCAGCTCCCTTACCGGTCTCTACCAGCTCGTGAGAAAGGACGGTTTTGCCTACTTCAAGCATAAATGAAGCCGGAGATAAAACGCTTAATGCTCTTGGATTTATCTTAGAGTACCAGTTATACATAAGAGCGTTTTGCATAATTGAGATGTTTAAAAAATCCTGACTTGTGATATCGTATGGATCAAGATCTATCTTAAAGCTCTTTTTGACCGCACTTGATAGTGCAAAACCTCGAATAGTAGCCATGCCAAATAGCGAAACCGCTCTTGAGATGGTTGTTATCTCGCGACTAAAGCCGTAAAGCGGAGAATTTGCCGAACGCAATATGTTTGCCGTAAGCATAGGGTCTTTTTCTATTATCTGTGCAAGATCGCCAATAGAGCTATTTTCATCAGCACAAATCGTCTGAATTTTTATAACCGTATCATCAAGTGGCGGTAGTGCTTTAATATGTTTATATATTGATTGATTCATAATTTCACGCTTTAAAGTTGAATTTGATTTTGGGCATTTTACACTAAATGGCTTTTTAAAAAACTTAAATCGTAAATTTGATTTTGTTTCAGTGACATTTGAGTTGGTTGATTGTATAATCTCGCAAATTTTATCTCAAAGGAGAAAATATGGCGGTAAATATATACTATGATAAAGATTGCGATTTAAGTCTTATTAGAAGTAAGACGGTTGCCGTGATAGGATTTGGATCCCAAGGGCACGCACACGCTGAAAATTTAAGAGATAGCGGCGTAAAAGTAGTAATAGGTCTTGCAAAAGGCGGAAAAAGCTGGGCTAAAGCAGAAGCCAAAGGCTTTGAAGTAAAAACCGTTAGCGAGGCTTCAAAAATGGCCGATGTGATTATGATTTTAACTCCGGATGAGATGCAAGCTGAAATTTTTTATAACGAGATCAAGCCAAATTTAAGCGAGGGCAATGCGATAGCTTTCGGACATGGATTTAACGTTCATTTTGGACAGATCAAAGCTCCTGAAGGAATTGATGTCATAATGATAGCTCCAAAAGCGCCTGGTCATACCGTAAGAAGCGAATTTGTAAAAGGCGGCGGAATTCCTGATCTGATAGCGGTTGAGCAAAACGCTTCAGGGCAGGCAAAAGAGCTTGCTTTAAGCTATGCAAGCGCTATAGGCGGCGGAAGAACGGGCATCATAGAAACTACGTTTAAAGACGAAACCGAAACCGATCTTTTTGGCGAGCAAGCTGTGCTTTGCGGTGGACTTTGCGCATTGGTAAATGCAGGCTTTGAAACGCTGGTTGAGGCGGGCTATGAGCCTGAGATGGCTTATTTTGAGTGTCTGCACGAGCTAAAGCTAATCGTTGATCTTATGTATCAAGGTGGAATGGCGGATATGCGCTACTCTATCTCAAATACTGCCGAGTATGGCGATTATGTAAGCGGAACAAGAGTCGTAAACGAAGACAGTAAAAAGGCTATGAAGGAAATTTTAAAAGAGATTCAAAACGGCAAATTTGCAAAAGACTTCATCCTTGAGCGCAAAGCTGGATACGTAAGAATGAATGCCGAAAGAGGAATCGCCGAAAGAAGCTTGCTTAATCAAACAGGCAAGAAGCTAAGAGCTATGATGCCTTGGATAAGCGCAGGTAAAATCGTAGATCAAAGCAAAAATTAAAATTGAGTCCTAAAACAAAGAAAAAAACTACCAAAAAGCGCACCGTAGCTAAAAATACTAAAAGCGTTAAGAAAAAAGAGCAAAAGAGCGCTTTTTGGGGTTATCTTAAAATCATTATCGTATGCCTTATCGTAGGAGCTCTTACCTACGCGGCTTTGTCTTATATCTACTCAAATAAAGATAGTCAAAACACTATAAAAAAAATAGAAAAGTATCTTGATAAACAAAGCGTCAAAAAAGACCAGCCGGCAAAAGAGCCTGCCGTCAAATTTGAGCCTAAAACAGAATCAAAAATCGAGCCTAAAATCAGTGTTGAGCCAAAGATAAAACCTAAAACTCAAAACGAAGTAAAGCCAGAGATAAAATCAGAAACTATCAAGCAAGAAGATACTTTAAATAAAACAGATAGCACTACACCGGAGCCAAAAATAGCTCCTAAAGAACAGCAAGAATTTTATCCGCCTGAAATTCCTGATGAAAAGCCTGCTAAAAAAGGCTCTATACATATAGAAGTGTTTGATAAAGACGGAGCCAAGAAAGATGAGCGCAGAGTTGGCGAAGTGCCCAAGAAGCAACCTCCTCAAAGGAAGACAAAAGAGCCCGAATCCTCTTTGGATACCAGTAAAGCTCAGGTGCTAAACGGCACAAAGAAGCAATTTGGCAAACCAAAGTTGGTAATCATAATAGACGATGTTGCTCACAAACATCAAGTAGATGCGATAAAATCAATCAAACTAAAGCTTACTCCGTCGTTTTTCCCTGTCACCAAAGATCATCCCGATACGCCAAAGCTTGCGAAAAAATTCAGCTTTCATATGATTCACTTACCGCTTCAGGCTAAAAATTTTAAAGGTGAGGAGATAGATACTTTAAGAGTGGATGACGGCTATGAGAAAATTTTAAACCGACTTCAGGCGATTAAGCGCGATTTTCCTAATTTGATATATATAAACAACCATACAGGCAGCAAATTTACAAGCGATTTTGATGCCATGGATAGGCTTATGAGAGCTGTTAAACATGAGAATTTGATATTTATCGATAGTAAAACGATAGCCAATACAAAAGTCGCAGCCGCAGCCAAAAAGCACTCCATGCCGTATATCTCAAGGGATGTATTTTTAGATCACGAAGACAGCAAGGCCGCTATAACAAAGCAGCTAAAATACGCCGTTGCGCTTGCTAAGAAGCATAGTAGAGCTATAGCTATAGGACATCCTTATAAAAACACTATGGATGTTTTGAAAAATAGCTCTGAGATATTAAAGGACGTAGAGGTTGTTTATCTAAAGGATATTTTGTGAATTTTTTAAGTGAGCTTCCTCCTCAGCTAAATAGACTTAAAAAGCCTCCCAAGAAGCTTTATTATAAGGGAAATTTAGAGCTTTTAAAGCTTCCGATGGTATCGATAGTAGGCTCAAGAAGAGCAAGCGTGTATACCAAAAACTGCGTTTTAAATTTAGCTAAAACTCTCTCAAATTCCGGAATTTGCGTAGTAAGCGGAGCGGCTTTGGGTGTGGATATCAAGGCTCATGAAGGCGCTTTTCCAAACACTATAGCCGTTTTTGGCAACGGACTTAATATAGTCTATCCAAGAGCGAATTTAAAAGCCATAGAACGAATTTACGGCTCCTGCCTTGCTCTAAGCGAGTATGATTTCTCTACTCCTGCTGCTGCTCATAGGTTTTTGGAGCGAAACCGAATAGTTGTAGCTCTCAGCAAGGCTTTGGTTGTCGCGCAAGCCGATCTTAAAAGCGGCTCCATGCAAAGTGCAAGGATGGCTCAAGAGCTTGGAGTTAAAATTTACGTCTTGCCTCAGCGACTTGGCGAAAGTGATGGCACAAACAAGCTTTTGGCTTGTGGCAAAGCCGAGCTTATAAATGATTTTGATGAATTTGCCTCTAAATTTACAACAAATCCACCTAAAGCAAAAGATGAAATTTTAGATTTTTGCAAAAATGGAGCGAATTTGGATGAGGCGTTGGCTAAATTCGGAGATAAAATTTATGAGTATGAACTATTTGGAAAGCTTGTCATATCAGGCCTTAGAGTGAGTTTAACATGAGTGTGGTTGCTATAGATGTGGGGTTAAAACGAATAGGCGTAGCGCTTGGAGTGGGCGGTGTAGTAATGCCTCAAAAGCCGATTCTAAGAAAAAATCGCAATCAAGCGGCTCGCGACGTGAACGCCGTTTTATCAGAGCTTGGTGCAAAGACTTTAGTCGTAGGAGTGCCTCTTGGCGGAAGTAGCGAAGATGAGATGAGAAGGCGCATAAGCCATTTTGTATCGCTTCTAAATTTTAGCGGAGAGATAGTCTATGTCGATGAAGCCATGAGCAGCTTTGAGGCAAGCGAAATTCATAAAAGTTCCGCAAAAGACGGAAAGCTTGATAGTATAGCCGCGATGATTATTTTAAAGCGCTATTTAAAGATTTTATAAATCCCAAATTTGCTTATTTAATTTTGATTTTTATTGCAACGATATTCGTGAGTGTTGTTTAGTATGCTTATAAGCGCGTCTGAAGTGTATGGTTGCGTTAAATACTCAACGTAAATTTTAGAATCTATATTTATACAACGACCCTCGTTTTGTATGATTACCAGAGGTATGTTTTTTTCGATGAGTGAAGCTTTGATCTTTCGAATATCTACGCTTTTTAGCAGTTTTGCCTGAACAAATATGATATTTGGGCTAAAAATAGTATCTTCCACGTGCCTTTTTATGATATCCCAATCTGACGTAGGCTTAACGTCAATACCCATAAATTCAAGATCGTTTTTAAGGATAGAAAAGGCATAGGGATTGCTCTCGGCAATGAGGGCGGTAAATTTATTATCCATTCTTATCTTTAGTTTTTTAAGTATATCAACTTTAGTTTCCGATAGCTCTAAAGTTATGTCCGTTGAAATTTTGATTGATTCTTGAGTTTCAAAGTCAAATCTTATCTCAGAGTCGTTTTCGGAGGCGAGTTTTTTAGCAAATCGATAAAATTCTCTACTTTTTTGACTCATGCAGATATGTATATTTTCGACTTGTTTGCACTCTTTGGCGAAATTTTTGTTAGCCCAGACCGAGATAGTAAATTTGATCTGATTTTTTTTGTAACTGCTTAGTAGAAATTTAATGATAATGGTTGAATTTGAAAGGTTTAAAAGCATTATTTGAGCTAGTGCGTCCGTAAGCTTTATGATATGAGAAGCGTCGGTTTTAAAAACTCTTGGATAGCTGATATTGTAATCAAGCAAAAGATAATTTTTACTATTTTTGGCATCTTCGTTAAGAGATGAGGTAAGAAAAAACATATAGCTTACAAGATCAGTTTGCTCGTATGGTTTTTTCTTGTAATCTAAAAAATATTTGTTTGTTTTTTTCGCAATTTTTATTCTTTGATCGTTAAATTTAGTATTAAAGCTTTTGGAATACAAAACATACATTATCAAAATAAGCATGTAGATCAAAAACAAAATCACAAAAAGATGGCTGATATTCATATTACAAGCATCCCGTCGCCGTAAGAGTAAAATTTATATCTGTTTTCTATGGCGGTTTGATAAATTTGCATAGTCTTATCAAGCCCTATAAAGCTGCTTACGAGCATGATTAGCGTTGATTTTGGCAGGTGAAAATTTGTAAGCAAGTAGTTTTGGCGAATTGGCTTGTTGTTAAGGTTTAAAAACAACTTGCAAATTCCGCTAGGTTTTTTGCTTCTTGCAAACTCTTCAATACATCTTGTAACAGTCGTTCCGATACCTAAAATCGGCTTGTTTGATTTGATAAGCTCTTGAGTTTGACTTGGAATTTCATAAAATTCTCCGTGCATTTTATGATCGTTTATATTTTCGCTCTCCACGCTTTTAAACGTTCCCGCGCCTATATGAAGGGTTATAAAGCTTATATCATGGCTTTTTTTAAGCTCTTTTATCATCTCGTCGCTAAAATGAAGGCTTGCCGTAGGAGCTGCGACTGCACCGTGATGCTTTGCAAATATGCTTTGATACCAGCTCTCGTCGTCTTTGTTGTCAGCTCTTTTTATATAAGGCGGAAGCGGAACTTGTCCGATCTTTTCAAGTAAACTAAATAGCTCGTTTGTGCTTAAAATTTTATCATCTTGGCTAAATTTGACAATCCTTGTTCCGTCTTCAAAAATTTCAAAAACCGTAGCCTTTAAATTAGCGTCAAATTTTATCTGCGTTCCGGCTTTTACTTTGCCGCGTATATAAACGCTAAATTTATCATCATTAAGCGCAGCGTTAAGCAGCACTTCGCTTGCCCCGCCGCTATCCTTGTGTCCTAAAATTCTAGCTTTTATCACTTTAGTATCGTTAAAGACGATATCGCATTGGGGTAAAATTTCATGAAGGTTTTTAAATTTAAGATGATGAATTTTATCTTTTTCCCTCTCATAAACAAGCAGTTTCGCATCCTCTTTGGGCAGAGTGGGGCGATCTGCTATGAGTTCAGCAGGCAAGTGATAATCATAGCTGCAAAGTGCGTTGATATCAGTCGCCATTGTAGTATATTTCATCATCGTCTTCTTCTACGACATGCTTCTTCTTTGGCTCTTGCTTTTCTTCTTCTTCGATTTTGGCAGGATTTATTTTTTTGGCTATAAATATCGATAGCCCGTAAAGTCCGATGAGCGGAATCGCCATTAAAAACTGGCTGATGATATCAGGAGGAGTCATGATGGCTGAGAAGATAAATATAATAACTATCGCGTATCTGAATGAATTTTTAAGTATCGCATCATCCACAAGCCCAAGTTTTGCCAAGAAAAAGGTAATGACGGGAAGCTCAAAAGCTATGCCAAAAGCTATTAAAAGCTTAGTAAAAAACCCCACATACTCACCGATACTAGGAAGTGCGGTAAATAACTGTCCGCCAAAATTTATGAGAAAGTTAAATCCGATAGGAATCACTACGTAATAGCAAAACGCAGCCCCCATGAGAAACATAAAAGTAGCCGATAGGACAAACGGAATTACGTATTTTTTCTCGTTTTCGTAAAGTCCTGGCGCTACAAATAACCAAAACTGCCAAAAAATAACCGGCAAAGATAGCATAAATCCCGAGAAAAACCCGACTTTCATCGCAGTAAAAAACGGCTCTTGAACCTGAGTAAAGATGATGTTGCTTCCTGCGGGAAGTGCGTTTTTAAGCGGAGCGGTCATAAGAGCAAGGATCGGATTCCAAAAGCTAAAACATACTACAAACATCACGATTACGCTCATAACGCTTATAAAAAGCCTCTTTCTAAGCTCTACTAAATGTGGTTTTAACTCTTCAAACATTACGCCTCTTTTTTCTCTTCAGATTTTATTGCAGTTACGCTATCATCGCCTTTTGCTTCGGATTTTTGTTCTGTGCTTGAGTTTAAAATTTTATCTTTTATCATCTCTTTTGGATTTTCTATGCTTTCTATATCTTTTTTAATGGAATTTAAATTTTCGCTAAGTCCGCCCGTAACGTCGCTAACTCCTTTTTTGATCTCGTCAAGCTCTTCAAAGGTAAGTTTTTTGCGCACACTTTGGGTTGTTTGAGTAAAACTCTCTTTGTATTTTCTGGCATCCTCTTTGAGTTCTTGAATTTTTATCTCTTGATCGAAATTCGCCTTAGCGTCGTTTATGGTTTTTTTGAATGTTTTAAAAAATTTCGCTATCTCGACCATGGTTTGAGGAAGCTTTTCAGGCCCTAAGAAAAGCACTGCAATAACGGCTATCATGATGATTTCAGGTAGGCTCATACCAAACATTTTTTATCCTGATTTTTTAGTTTAAGTCAGGCATTTTATCAGGTTTTATCTCAAATTTGCATAAATTAACCGATTATAAACAAAGAAATTTCATCGGCCAACAAGAAATTTTTAACCTGATATCGCCCGTTTTTGAAGTTAAGCTTTCTTGCCTTGCGTAAAATTTCAGCTTTTTGTAGTTGAAGCGGTGTTAGATCAAGAGCGTCTATACCGACTATGCTTCTTGCTCCAAGAAAAATTCGTTCCGTTTGCAACTCGTCTTTGCTTAAAAATTCGGTCTGTTTGCTAATAGGATTTTTGATATATTGGCTTAAATTTGCACTTCCGTAAAATCTAACATTGTTCATAAATCCAACCGCATAAGCTCCTACGGCAAGATAGTTTTTGCCTTGCCAGTAGCCAAGATTGTGTCTG
This sequence comes from Campylobacter sp. CCUG 57310, assembly GCF_013201975.1. Classification (NCBI taxonomy): domain Bacteria; kingdom Pseudomonadati; phylum Campylobacterota; class Epsilonproteobacteria; order Campylobacterales; family Campylobacteraceae; genus Campylobacter; species Campylobacter sp. CCUG 57310. The sequence goes on along the minus strand of NZ_CP053845.1, from coordinate 1,267,429 downwards.
CAAATTTGACCGAAATTTGATATTTCGTATTGTTTTAAACCTATGTTTTCAAGCTCGTTTATTAAGAATTTAGCAAGTCTTGGGCTGTCTTTTTGATAGCTTGTCTTTTTATAAAACGGAGTATTTTTTTCAAGCGTTAAAGAATACGCGCTAACATGCGAAATATCTAAATTTTTGATATTTTGAGCTTCCGTTAATAGGCGTTTTTTAGTGTCAAATTTTGTACCGTAAATAAGATCTACATTGATATTTTTAAAGCCCGCGATTTTAGCATTTTGGACGGCTTTATAAACCTGCTTAGAATCGTGGCTGCGACCAAGAAATTTAAGCTTGTCTTCAAAGAAGCTTTGAGCTCCGAAACTCATGCGATTTACGCCAAGTGAGCGCATAAATTTAAGCCATGTTAAATCTGCGGAATTTGGATTGGCTTCGATGGTTATCTCGCAGTTTGAAGTTAAAAACGGAGCGAATTCTTTAAATAACGACTCATAAAATTCGGCACTAACGGCACTTGGAGTGCCTCCGCCTATAAAAACGCTTTCGATCTCGCCGTGACCAACGTTAAATTTTGTAATTTGCGTGCGCAAATCAACTATCATCGAATGAAAATAATCGCTTACTAGGTTTTGTTTGCCCGTAACGGAACCAAATGCGCAGTAAGGGCATTTACTTTCACAAAATGGAATGTGTATGTATAAAAGCATGATCCTCTTTAATCTAAAATTTTCGCAATTGTAACAAATCTCGTTTTAAATTCTTTGCGATAGCTGAAAATGGCGATTTTAAAGCTTCATATAAACTCTTTTAAGTTAAAATCTAACAAAATTTTTATTTTAGGTTTAGTTTATGCAAAAAAGCTACAGATCAAATGTCGCCGCCGTTGTTTTGGCTGCTACATATCCTTTTGATTGTAGGGTTTTTATAGCTCAAAGATGTGATTTGCAAGGTGTTTGGCAGTTTCCTCAAGGAGGAATCGACGAGGGGGAAAATCCTAAAGAGGCTCTTTTAAGAGAGCTTAAAGAAGAAATAGGCACAAATGAGGTTGAAATTTTGTGCGAGTATCCAGAGTGGCTTAGTTACGACTTCCCGCCAAATGTCTTAAAAGCCAAGAGATACCCTTATGACGGACAAACTCAAAAATACTTTTTAGTAAAGCTAAAAGCCGGTGCTAAAATAGATATCAAAACCAAAATTCCGGAATTTAATCAGTATAAATTCGTCCATGCCAAAGAGGCTTTAAACGATATAAACCATTTTAAAAAGCCGATTTATAGCAAGGTAATGGGATATTTTAAAGAGAAAGGATTTATCTAATGCTAATCGTTCAAAAATACGGAGGCACGAGTGTAGGAACGCTTGAAAGGATAGAATCGGTCGCCAAAAGAGTGATAGAGACTAAAAAAAGCGGTGCTGATGTCATAGTCGTAGTTTCGGCAATGAGTGGCGTAACAAATCAACTAATCGAATACGCAGAGCACTTCACCAAGCATCCTGACGATATAGCTATGGATATGCTTTTAAGCTCAGGCGAGCGCGTTACCTGCGCACTTCTTACGATAGCTATTAATAATATGGGCTATAAGGCGGTCGGCTTAACGGGCAGGCAAGCTGGCATCATTACCGATGAAGTGCATACTAAAGCACGAATCGAAATGATAGACACAAGCCGCATGAAAGAGGAGATAAAAGAGGGCAAGATAATAGTAGTAGCGGGCTTTCAAGGCATAGATAAAAACGGAAATGTAACCACGCTGGGACGTGGCGGAAGCGATCTAAGCGCAGTTGCCATAGCAGGAGCTTTGGATGCCGATCTGTGTGAAATTTACACTGATGTGGATGGAGTTTATACTACCGATCCTAGGATAGAAAGTAGAGCCAAAAAGCTTGATAAGATAAGCTATGACGAGATGCTTGAGCTTGCAAGCCTTGGAGCTAAGGTGCTTCAAAATCGCTCGGTTGAGCTGGCTAAAAAATTAAACGTAAATTTAGTTACAAGAAGTAGCTTTAATAACAACGAAGGAACATTAATAACAAAGGAAGAGAATATGGAAGCAGTTTTAGTAAGCGGTATAGCACTTGATAAAAACCAAGCAAGAGTTACTCTAAGAGGTGTCGTGGATAAGCCTGGCATAGCTGCTGAAATTTTCTCGGCTCTTGCTGAAAAAAATATAAATGTCGATATGATAATCCAAAACGTAGGGCAAGACGGAACTACGAATTTAGGCTTTACGGTGCCTCAAAACGAGCTTGAAGTAGCCAAAGAGTGCGTGGATAAATTAGCTGCGGCAAAACACGTAGAATACAGCGAAAATATAGTCAAGGTTTCCGTAGTCGGAGTAGGTATGAAAAGCCATAGTGGCGTAGCTTCGCTTGCTTTTAGAACGCTTGCGGATGAGGGCATAAATATACAAATGATCTCGACAAGTGAGATAAAAATTTCCGTTATTGTTGATCAAAAATACGGAGAACTGGCGGTTCGCGCACTACATCAAGCATATAAGCTGGATAAATGAGCGATTTTATAAAGTGGACGTTAGAAGCGATCAGAGAGCAAGGATCGCTAATGAGCTGGATGGAAGAAAGGCGCACGGAATGGACGCCTCTGCTTGCATCCAAGCTTAAATTTTTGCTTGAAGGGCGAACCTTTATCATGATAACCGATCATGACAGAAGCTGGTTTGAGAGATATTTTCTTAAAAATATAAACAAGCCTACAAATTCTCGCCCGATATTGCCGTTTATGTCGCTTAGAGCTATCTATCCTTCCTTTGATGCTATTAGCTCAAAAGAGGAAATTTCACTGCTTTTAGACATGCTAAGCCTTGCTTTTCCAAATGGATATGTTCTCTTTTATGTCGGAAAAAGCAACGACAAAAGCGCGCAGATAGCCAAAGGCAAGGATGATAGCTACATGTGGCTGTTTGACGAGCAAGCGCAAAACAGCTTTTATCTAAGCTCAAGCGACGAGCTTTTGGATATCAAGCTTTTATCGCTTTATAAACTTTTTGATAAAAGCATTGATGCGGCGCTCTTTGCTAAAGTAATGCTTTAGATTTCATGCATAGCAAGATCGTTATCACGAGTGATTTTGAAGCTTTAAAAGAGGAGCTTTTAAGGCTTTATGATCCAAATTTTTTAAGGTTTTTTATAAGTGAAGATTTCTTGCTTGAAAATGCAAAAGAGGTCATAGTCGAGGCTTATATCGCAGAAAATAGCGAAAAACTGCTTGTTGTTATGGCTAAAAATTTTCGCATAGAAGCGCAAAATTCACTCCTTAAGATCATAGAAGAGCCTCCTAGAAATATCAAATTTATAATCGCTTGCGAATCTAAAAACATGCTGCTTCAAACGATTCGCTCACGTCTAATCACTGAAAACAGGCTTATAAAAAAAGAACGCATAAAAAGCGGGTTAAATTTCACTCGTCTTGAGTTAAAAGAAATTTATCGCTTCATAGATGAACAAATCGAACTTGAAAGAGCCGATAAGCTCGGTAAAAACGAGCTAAAGGAGCTGATTTCCTCAATTGCCCTAGAGGCTAGCGAAGCGGGAGTTAAATTTAGCCAAGATGAGTTAAGCTACTTTTACAAGGCGGTTAAGCTTGCCGAGCTAAATACGAAATCACACGCGCTCTTAACGCCGATTTTGCTAATGATATATGAAAAGGGCCGAAGGTGAAAATTTTTAAGATAAATCAAGAGACAAATTTTGATGAAATTTGCAAATTTATAAGCCCCAGCAAAGAAGGCCAGGCGATAATGAAAAAAAAGGCGAATCTAAATTTTTTCCTTTTAAAAGATATCCGCTCACCTGCTGCAAACATACTAAAACAAGACGCGCTTAGCATAGGAGCCGAGCTTGTCACTCACAAAAATACGATTTTAAACGGCGAGAACTCAACCGCGCTTTTAATCGCAACCGATACACAGATAAAAGAGCTTGCAAAAAAAGAGGCTGCGCAGGATTTTGGACTTAAAAATTTGGCTAAATTTTTAAAATCAAGCTTTAAAAAGCCAGCCAGGGCTGAAATTATGGGCGTTGTAAATGTAAATGAAGATAGCTTTAACGAGCAAAGCAGAGTAGATACAAAAAGCGGCATAAAAAAGATAGAAGAGATGATAGAAGATGGTGCTGAGTATATCGATGTGGGCGCGGTTAGCTCGCGTCCGGGCAGCAAATACGTAGGCGCTAAAGTCGAGTTTGAGCGACTTAAGGATATTGTGGCTGAAATTTACCGCCTAAATTTGCATGAAAAGGCGAAATTTAGCCTTGATAGCTTTGATGAATACTGCCTTGAATACGCGTTAAATCACGGCTTTAAGATGATAAATGATATCACGGCAGATACAAATTTAGCTAGCCTTGCCGTTAAGTACGGCGTACAGTACTGCCTCATGCATATGCAAAACAGTCCTGAAAATATGCAAGACAGTCCGTATTATGATGATCTACTCGGCGAGATAGATAGCTTTTTTGCGGATAAAATCACTAAAGTGCGCGAGCTGGGATGCGAAGATATCGTGCTTGATGTCGGTATCGGCTTTGGAAAAACGCCGCAAGATAATTTGCTTTTGATAAAGCATTTGGAGCATTTTTTGCACTTTGGCTTGCCTCTTTTGGTCGGTGCAAGTAGAAAGTCCGTCATAAATTTTTATAGTCCAAGCGAGGTTAGCAAGCGACTTCCGGGAAGCCTTTATCTACATCAAAAAGCCTTTGAAAACGGCGCAAGCATAATCAGAACACACGATGTGAGCGAACATGTGCAGATGTTTAAGATGGATGAAGCGATGAGAAATTTAAGCCTTTGGAGCCAAAATGGATAAAAAAGAGTATCTAAAAAGCGTTGATCTGCTAAATTTGTGGGCGAAGGCATATTATGAAGATGACTCTCCGCTTGCAACCGATGAGGAGTATGACGAGCTTTATCACAGAGTGCTTGAGTTTGAGCGCGCAAATCCTGCTGAAATTTCGATGTTTTCGCCGACTAAGCGAGTTGGTGGCGAGGTAAGCGAGGGCTTTATAAAGGCTGATCACATCGAGCGTATGTGGAGCATGGAGGATATATTTGACGAGGCTGAGCTGGTAGCTTGGCTAAATCGTGGCGATAAGCTCGGGCAAAAATTTGTTATCCAGCCTAAATTTGACGGAGCTAGTCTTAATCTTCTTTACGAAAATGGCGAGCTAAAACGCGCCATAACTCGCGGTAACGGCATAACGGGCGAAGATGTAACGACAAATGCAAAAGTAATTAAAAACATCCCGACAACTATCGCTTATAGCGGCGAGATCGAAATTCGTGGTGAGGTCGTCATCTCAAAGAGTGATTTTGACGATATAAATTTAGCACGCATGCAAAGAGGCGAAACCCAGCTTGCAAACCCTAGAAACGCAGCCTCTGGAAGCTTAAGACAGCTTGATAGCAAGATAACTGCAAGCAGGCGGCTTCAGTTTCGTCCGTGGGGTTATGGGGCGCAAAATTTAGGGCTTAAAAACTACTCTGAGATCATGGAATTTATCTACTCGCTTGGCTTTGACCGCGAGGAGTTTTTTAAAATTTGCTCTACGCTTGAAGAGGTAAAAACAGCTTACAACGAACTTTTAAATTTGCGCGAAGATAAGCCATTTATGATGGATGGAATGGTCGTAAGAGTTGATAGCGTAGCGTTTTCAAACGAGCTTGGATACACCGAAAAATTCCCGAAATTTATGGTTGCTTATAAATTTCCTGCGATTGAAAAGACGACAAGGCTTGTTGATGTGGCGCTTCAGGTGGGAAGAAGCGGTGTCGTAACTCCCGTAGGCGTGCTTGATGAGGTAAATATCGACGGCGTTAAGGTTAAATCAGCTACTCTTCATAACTTCGATGAGATTAAGCGCCTTGGCGTTATGAAAGGCGATTTTATAAGCATAATCCGCTCAGGCGATGTGATACCCAAGATAACGGGAGTCTTTAAAGAGCGCAGAAGCGGCTCTGAAACGCCGATAGAGCGTCCGCACAACTGCCCGGTTTGCGGTACTATGCTGCTTGATGAAGGGGTTTTTATCAAGTGCCAAAATTTAGAGTGCAAGGCACGCGTCATAAACTCACTCATCCACTACGCTTCAAAGCGATGTCTAAATATCGACGGGCTTGGCGAAGCTATCGTAAATCAGCTTTTTGAAGCGGGTTTTGTAAATAAAATAGCCGATATATACAGGCTTGGTGCAAATGAATTATCAAGTCTTGAGGGCTTTAAGGATAAGAAAATTTCAAATTTGCTAAATGCTATCAATGTGGCGCGCACTCCGAATCTGCATAGCTTCATAACAGGGCTTGGAATAGAACATATCGGAGAAGTTGCGGCTAAGAAGATAGCAAGACAGTTTGGCGACAAGTGGCTAGAACTTAGCTATGAGGAGCTTATGAGCATTGACGGTTTTGGTGATGCGATGGCTGAGAGCTATGTGGAGTTTATGCAGGTAAATAGATCAAATTTAACAGAACTTTTAAGCTTTGTAACTCCGAAATTTGAGAAATTTGAAGTTAAGCAAAGCGATATAAGCGGTAAAACATTTGTGATAACAGGCACGCTTAGTAAGGGCAGAGATGAATTTAAGGCTATTTTAGAAGCTCACGGCGCTAAGGTTTCAGGCTCGGTTTCCAAAAAGACAGATTTTGTTTTAGCAGGAAGCGAAGCCGGAAGTAAGCTTGATAAGGCGCGCGAACTTGGCGTTAGGGTTATAAGCGAAGAAGAGCTTGTGGAGATGTTTTGAGGTTAGATTTGGCTGCTTTTAGGAGTTGTGATGAGATTTGATATATTTGCGGCGCAAAAGCTAAATATCAGCAGAAATAAAGCTAGCGAGCTCATAAAATCGGGTAAAATTTTATTAAATAACAAGACTCAAACCAAGCCAAATTCGCAAGTTAGCGACGAGGATAGTATAAATTTGCTTGAAGAGGTTTACGTCGGACGAGGTGCACTTAAGCTAAAGAGCTTTTTAGAGCATTATAAGCTTGATTTAAAAGGCAAAACCGCTCTTGATATCGGCAGCAGTACAGGCGGATTCGTACAAATTTTGCTTAAAGAGGGCGCAAGTAGAGTAACCGCGCTTGACGTGGGCAATAGCCAGCTTGACGAGAGCTTAAAAAACGATATCAGGGTTGAGGTGAAAGAAGATACCGACATAAGAGAGTTTGCCCGTGAGGCAAAATTTGAAGATGAAAATATGAAATTTGACGTAGTAACCTGCGATGTGAGCTTCATCTCGGTAGTGCAAATTTTGCCCGATATTTTAAAGGTCGCCAAAAAGGATATAATAATACTCTTTAAGCCCCAGTTTGAGGTGGGGCGTGAAGCTAAGCGCAATAAAAAAGGAGTCGTAACCGATGCCAAGGCTTTATCGGGAGCAAGAGCGAAATTTGAGCTTGCGGCTGCAAATTTGGGCTTGGTATTACGGGAGTGTCGGCAGTGCGAAGTAAGAGGAAAGGAAGGAAATGCCGAATTTTTCTACGCTTTTAACAAAGGATAATATCACCGCCGTTGCTATCGGGCATTTTGACGGGGTGCATCGCGGGCACAGGGAGCTTTTAAATCGCTTAGGCGAATTTGGCGGACTTGTCGTCATCGATAAAAACAAGGCAAACATCACTCCAAAGCTTAAGCGCGCCGAATACTCGAGATATCCGTGTTTTTTGTATGATTTTAACGCTATAAAAGGGCTTAGCGGAGATGAATTTATAGCTCTTTTGAAAAGAGATTTTAAAAATTTAAAAAAGATAGTTGTGGGATTTGATTTTAGATTTGGTCGAAACAGGGCGTGGGATAAGTATGATTTAAGGCGAATTTTTGACGGCGAAGTCGATATCGTAGAGGAAGTTTGCTTTGAAGGTATGGGCGTGCATAGCTCTGCGATTCGAGAGTTTATAAAACAGGGGCAAATTTACGAGGCAAATCTCTTGATAGGGCGTGAATACTCAATCGAAGGCGATGTGATCAAAGGTCAAGGAATAGGGCAAAAAGAGCTTGTGCCGACTTTAAATTTGGACGTGAAAAACTATCTTTTGCCTATCGAGGGCGTTTATGCAACCAGAACCAGAATAGGCTATAAGACTTACGGTTCGGTAACTTTTATCGGAAATCGCTTAAGCACGGACGGCAAATTTAGCGTAGAAACTCACGTCATAAACGAAAATATATCAAACGCAAGCCACGTGGCGGTATGCTTTATAAAGCGACTTCGCGGAAATATGAAATTTGCCGATTTAAGCAGTTTAAAAGCGCAGATTAAATTCGATATAAGCGAGGCTTCTAAATTTGTAGGAACCTGTGATCTGTATATAGACGACAAGATGATAAGAGGGGGCGTGGCGCAAAGATGAGAGATGAAATTTTTAAAGAGCCGATAAAAAAGCAGTTTGAATTTGACGCTGCGGTCGCTAGCGTGTTTGACGATATGATAAACCGCTCGGTTCCGCACTATGATATAGCCCAAAGCCTCATTGTCGAATTTCTTGTAAAAACATTAAAAAAAGAAGCTTTCGTGCTTGATCTTGGTTGCTCTACGGCTTCTACTTTGCTAAGGCTTTATGAGACGAGAAATGATCTGAATTTGCGCGGTATAGATAACGCAGCCGCCATGCTTGAAAATGCAAACGCCAAGATAAGAGCTTATGGCGCAAATATAAATCTTGAGCTTGCCGATATCTTGGAGTGCGATTTAGGTGTGCAAGATGCGGTGCTTATGAACTATACTTTGCAGTTTATCCGCCCTATAAAAAGACAGGAATTCGTAGGCAAAATTTATGAGAGCCTAAATGAAAACGGAATTTTCGTCTTTAGCGAAAAGATGATATTTGAAGATAAGACATTAAGTAAAAATATCATCGAAATTTACGAAAACTACAAGCTAAATCAAGGGTATTCTAAATTTGAAATCGCTCAAAAGCGAGAAGCTCTTGAAAACGTGCTGATACCATATACTGAAGCCGAAAACAGAGAGCTTGCTTTAAATGCGGGATTTAAGAGCGTGGAGTGCTTGTTTAGGTGGGCAAATTTCGCCACATTTATAGCTTTTAAGTAGTATAAAATTTTCAAACGAATTTTAGTAATTAGCAAGTAAAATACCTCTTAAGAGTTGCGGTGCAACTATATTTATACAAGGCATTTTCATGCAAAGACGTGATTTTTTCAAATTTAGTGCTGTTGTCGGTGCGGCTAGTTTTGCACCTAATGTTGTTTTAGCTAGTAGTGAAGCGCTCAAGTCTCCTAATAAAAATAGAGTTTTTGACGTTAGCTTTAAGCATAGTTTAAAAGAGCAGGGCAAGCTTAGCAGGCTTTGGGTTCCGCTTCTTGTCGGTAACGAATATCAGCAACTTGTAAGCAACTATGATGTATCGACAAACGCAAAAGAGCACTACATCTCAGATCTTGTGATACCTACGCTTTATGCGGGCTTTAACGAAAACGAAAAAGATGCGAATTTGGAGCTTAAATTTCGTGTCCGGACACATGAGAGAAACACTGATTTTAGCAAGGTAAATTTCAACGAAAACGAAAAACTTAGCCCTGAAGTTGAGTTTTTCTTAAAACCTACCAAGCAAATCCCAAACACAGGAATAGTAAAGCAAAAAGCCGAAGAGATCGTCAAGGGAATTAACGGCGATCTTGAAAAAGCAAGAGCGATATACACTTGGGTTGCAAACACCATGCAGCGTGATAATAGCGTCATAGGATGCGGTCTAGGAGATGTAAAAGCGATACTTGAAAGCGGAAAGCTTGTGGGCAAATGCACCGATATAAACTCCGTTTTTGTAGGGCTTTGCAGAGCAGTTGGGATACCTGCTAGAGAGCTCTTTGGCATAAGAGTTGGTCAAAGCAGATTTTCAAACGAGATGGGCAAGGCGGATGAAAACGGACTTGCTAAAATTTCAGGCGGACAGCATTGCAGGGCGGAATTTTATCTTAAGGGATACGGCTGGATACCCGTAGATCCTGCCGATGTTACTAAAGTGCGTCTGGGCGAAAAGCTAAGCAATAGCGATGAGAAGCTAAACAAAATTCGCGAATATCTCTTTGGCAACTGGGAGATGTGCTGGGTAGGATTTAACTACGGGCGCGACTTCATCTTAAAGCCCGAGCCCGAGCAGATTCCGCTAAACAACTTTGGCTATCCGTATGCGGAAACTGACGGAAATACGGCAAATTATTATTCGCCAAAAGAATTTAGCTACGACTATACCGCACAAGAGTTAAAAGCTTGAGAAGTGTATTTTTAGCTATTGCTTCGATAATAAGTGCCTTTGCGGCTACACTTTGCTGCTTGCCGGCACTTGTTTTTTTGATATTTGGATCTACATTTACTCTTTTTGGTTTTACCGAGCAGCTAAGCGAATTTAGAGGGATTTTAAGTATTCTTGCCCTTGTTTGCTTGGCTCTTTCTATATTTTATTTTTTTAAAAAAGATAGAAGTTGCTCACTTAAAAAAATAGGCAAAAAATGGCTTTTGATATACGTTTTTTTAGCTGTTTTTGTGTTTATTTTGCTATCATATCCTGAAGTTTTGGGAGCTATCTATGCGTGAATTTATCGCTCTTATCTTGCTTTGCGCTTTTTCGTTTGCCGATCAAAAAGTTGTTATTTTGGTTGAGGAGATGCACTGTCCGCTTTGTACGGCTATGGTTAGAAAAGCGCTATTAAAAGTAGATGGCGTAAAAGAAGTAAAGGCTAGTTTGCGCGATAAGACGGCAGTTGTTAAGACGCTTAAAGATATAAGCGAGCAACAACTCTTAGACGCAGTAGCAACAACAGGCTATAAAGGTAAGATAATAAACAACTTAAAGGAGTAGAAATGCAAAAAAATGACGTTATGAGCGACTTTAAAAAGCTTTGTGAAATTCCTCACTGTAGCTATGAGACAGAACAGATGAGAGAATTCTTGGTCGAATTTGCCAAATCTCAAGGCTTTAATGTAGGTGTGGACGAGCTTGGAAATATACACGCTCACAAGGGAAATCCTAAAATTTGCCTTCAAAGCCACTATGATATGGTTTGCGTAGGTGCTGCTCCAAAGCTAGAGCTTATCGAAGAAAACGGGATTTTAAGAGCTAAAAACTCAACTTTAGGTGCAGATAACGGCATAGGCGTAGCCATGATGATGGGCGCGATGAGAGAGTTTGCAAATTTGGAGTGTCTATTTACGAACGACGAAGAAGTTGGACTTGTAGGCGCAAACGGATTTAAGGGTAAGATTATCGCTCCAAATTTGTTAAATTTAGACAGCGAAGAGGATGATCGTGTGACTTTAGGCTGCGCAGGCGGTATAAACGTAAGCGCAAAGGTAAGCGATGAAAAAGTTAAAAAAAGCGGAAAAGTTTATGAAGTAAGCGTTACCGGGCTTCCGGGTGGTCACTCGGGCAATGAAATTCATAAAAACATCCCAAGCTCCATAAAAGTAATCGGCAAATTTTTAGCCGAAAACGATTGTGAGCTAATCAATCTTGATTTTGGAGAAAGAAGCAACTCTATCCCTGCAAATGCAAGATGCAAGGTGTTTTGCGCGCAAGAGCTAAAATCAAACGGCCTTGTAGAAGTAGTTGCTCTTAATGAAGATAGTGCCGAGGTGCTGGCTCATAGCGGTAAAATTTTAGCCCTTATCAACTCATTCCCGCAAGGCGTAAGAAGCTATAATGTCGAGCTAAATATGGTAAATAACAGCATAAATCTCTCAACCGTCAAGCAAAAAGACGGCTTGGTGGAATTTGACTTCTTCGGAAGGGCTATGACTAGAGAGGGGCTTGATATCGTAGGTTTTGAGACTAAGACATTAGCTGATGCTCTTGGATTTGACGTTAGCGTAAGAGATCGTTCGGCTAACTGGAGTCCGTCTATTAGCGAATTTAGCGAAGTAGTACTTGAAGAGCTTAAGAAATTTAAGCCTGAAGCTAAATTTTCAGCCGTTCACGCAGGGCTTGAATGCGGAATTTTAGTAAGCAAGCAGCCCGGGCTTGAAGCTTGCTCTATAGGACCGAACATCCACTCGCCTCACTCGGTAAATGAGCGCTGCGAGATAGAGTCTGTCCAGATGATGGATAAGGTAGTAAGAAATATAATCGCTCGTTTTCAATAATCTTTAATAACCTAGCTACGGTATTTTAAGCATTATATGCCGTAGCTATTTTAAATTCGCAAGCCAATTAAATTTAAGCTAAATTCTCTTATCCTTGCTCTTGCAAAGATCGCTTAAAAAGCACTCGTGGCAATTTGGCTTAATCGCCTTACATGTATATCTGCCAAAAAGAACCATTGCTTGATGAAGCGTGTTTAGGTCTGTTTTAAAAGCTTTTGTTAGATCCATCTCAACTCCTTCAGGCGTTTTGGCTTTGCTTAAACCTAGCCTATGAGATACGCGAAATACGTGCGTATCTACGGCCATTAAATTTGCTCCGTTGTGCTCGATAAGAACTACGTGAGCCGTCTTTTGTCCGACACCCGCTAAGCTTACCAGTTCTTCTTCGCTAAGCGGAATTTCACCGCCAAAATTCTCCATTACGCTTTTTGCCATTTTTATTAAATTTTGGGCTTTGTTATTAAAAAAACTACAGCTTTGTATGAGCATTTTAACGCTTGCCAAGTTCGCGTTTGCCATACTTTTTATATCCGGATAGCTTTTAAAAAGCTCAGGCGTTATTAAATTTACTCGCTTATCCGTGCACTGAGCAGATAGCATAACGCACACCAAAAGCTCGTAAAGATTGTTAAATTTAAGCTCGCTTCTTGCATCTTTAAAATGGAGCAAAAACTGCTCTTTGATCGCTTTTATATCTTTTTTTGTTCTCATATCGGGCTACTTTAAGTCCTTTTAGTAAAAATTTTTAATAAATTATAACCTAACATTAATTACTTTCTTGCTATAATTTTAAACAAATTTTTTAAAAAGGAATAAGCATGATGAATAAAGTTTTATTCGGGGCTTTAAGTTTGGCTGCGGCCGTAAGTCTAAACGCAGCAGTTTATGCAACTGTTGACGGTATGAATATCGAGGATAAGGATGTGGCTATAACTCTTGGCGCAATGCCTGGCGTGCATTTGCAACAACTTCCTGAGGATACTCAAAGAAAAGTTATAGACGAGACTATCAGCAGAAAACTTCTTGCAAAAGAGGCCAAAAAAAGCGGCGTAGAAAAAGAAGCGCAGTTTAAAGAGGCTCTTGAAGAGGCAAAAGACGCTATTATGCTTGATATATGGATGAAGAAAATTTATGATGATATCAAAGTAAGCGAAGCTGATATAAAAGCATTTTACGATAAAAACAAAGAGCAGTTTTCAATCCCTGCTCAAGCTAAAGCTAAACATATCCTAGTAGCTGACGAGAAGGCTGCAAACGAGATAATAGCTCAACTAAAAAATCTAAAAGGCGACGCTCTTGTGGCTAAATTTATGGAGCTTGCAAAATCAAAATCAATCGATCAAGGCTCAGGCTCAAATGGCGGCGAGCTTGGCTGGTTTGGTCAATCTCAAATGGTTAAACCATTCGCCGATGCGGCATTTGCACTTAAAAAAGGCGAAATCACAACAAAACCTGTTCAATCGCAATTTGGCTACCATGTAATCTTAAAAGAAGATAGCAAAGTTGCAGGAGCGGTTCCTTTAAACGAGGCAAAAGGACAGATAGAAGCCGGCTTAAAGATGGAAAAATTTAGAGACGAGATGAGAAAAAGAGGCGACGCTCTTCGCTCTAAAGCAAAAATAGAATATAAATAAGAGGTGTAAAATGGGTGTTTTAGATATAGTAAAGCCGGGAGTTTTGGTAGGCGATGATGTAAATAAACTCTATAACTATGCCAAGCAAGAGGGGTTTGCGATCCCTGCCGTAAATGTCGTAGGAAGCGACTCGGTAAATGCCGTATTGGAATCGGCGAAGAAGGCTAACTCACCCGTTATTATTCAGTTTTCAAACGGAGGAGCAGCGTTTTATGCGGGCAAAGCCTGCCAAAACGCTGCGGTACTGGGTGCGGTAGCCGGAGCTTCGCATGTACATATGCTTGCTAAAGCTTACGGAGTGCCTGTAATCCTTCATACTGATCATGCTGCTAGAAAGTTGCTTCCTTGGATAGATGAGCTTATCAAATTTAGTCGCGACTATAAGAAATTTCACTCAACCCCGCTTTTTAGCTCTCACATGCTTGATCTTAGCGAAGAGAGCTTGGAAGATAACATAAGCACTTGCGAAAAGTATCTAGCCGAGCTTAGCGAGCTGGGTATCAGCCTTGAGATAGAGCTTGGTGTAACGGGAGGAGAAGAGGACGGTGTGGATAACACGGGAGTTGATAACGCGCTTCTTTATACCCAGCCTGAAGATGTGGCTCTTGCCTACGAAAGGCTTAGCAAGATAAGCGATAGATTTAGTATAGCGGCTAGTTTTGGTAACGTACATGGGGTTTATAAACCTGGAAACGTAGTGTTAAGACCTGAAATTTTAAAGAATTCTCAAGAGTATGTCGCTAATAAATTTAATACTTCTTGCAAAAATCCCGTAAATTTCGTCTTTCACGGCGGAAGCGGAAGCGAGCTAAAAGATATCAAAGATGCCGTTAGCTACGGAGTTGTCAAGATGAATATCGACACCGATACGCAGTGGGCGTTTTGGGATGGAGTAAGAGGATATGAGCTCGAGTATAGAGCCTATCTGCAAGGACAGATCGGAAACCCTGAAGGCGAAGATAAGCCGAATAAAAAATACTATGATCCGCGCAAATGGTTAAGATGCGGCGAAGAGAGTATGGTTAATCGTTTGATGGTAGCCTTTGAGGATCTAAACTGCTTAAATAGAAACTAGGCTTAAGTATGGATGTCAAAAATAACGCATTTGCCGACTTGGCTATCCCTGAAACCAAGGGCAGGAGAGCGTCGTTTGTCTATCTTAAGATAGTTTTTGTACCCGTTCTTATCTATGTAGTAGCGCTTCTTGGTTATTTTAAAAAGATAAATTTCGATATCGGACTTCACACCGTCATTATGATGGGTGTTATACTTGTCGTTGCGCTAATCTTTGCTAAACATAGCGCCGAGCTTGCTTGCTGCTATTTTGAGCAAAGCGGGGCTGACTTCAAGCGAAGTCTCAAAGAATACATCATCAAGCATCTTTTGGTGATCGGCAAAGATACCAAGTCAAATGCCAGCTTTGATGATTTTGTAGCTTACTATACAAGAAATTTAAGAAATGAAAATTTCGCTTCGGTCGGAGCGGGAATTTTCCCTATGCTTGGAATTTTAGGAACATTTATAAGCATAGCTATCTCGATGCCCGAGTTTAACTCATCAAACACAGTCGGTCTTGAAAAGGAAATTTCTATCCTTTTAAGCGGTGTTGCGACTGCGTTTTACGTTTCTATTTACGGAATTTTTCTTGCACTTTGGTGGATATTTTTTGAGCGATATGGGATGAGTAAATTTGAAACTCTCGTTAGACGGCAAAAAAACGCCACGAGTGATTTTTTCTGGAGCAAGGAAGAGATCGATAAACGCTATTTGCAGCAGAGCTTAACGCACTTTGAAAAGATCGGAGTTATCTTTGAGCATGTGAGCAATCAGGAGTTTTTTACCGAGCTTGATAGGGCTATAAACAAGAAATTTCAAATTTTTACTGACATTTTAAAGGCCGAAGAAAATGCGGTTAAGCTTAGCAGTGAAAGCGTAAAGCAAACGATGAATACGCTACTAAAGACGACAAAAGAGCAAAGGGATTTGGTTAAAATTCATAGCGAAATTTTAAACGTCATCAATCAATTTAATCGCAACATCAAAGATATGCAGATAAAATTTTCAGAGCAATACAACAGACTTTATGAAGTCGGCGGCGATCAAATTTCACGTCTTGAACGAAGCGTGAGCGAAATTCAAAGCGGAGTTATGAGCTTTAATAATTCGCTTCATATATTTAGCAATGAAATTTTAGAAAAGCAAAAGCAAGCTATGGACGGCTTTAAGGACTCTTTGATAGACGGAGTGCAGGCTTTTAAAACGGCTTTTGACGATGAAGCTAGCTTGGCATACGAAGATAACAGTACGCTTATTAGCGAGCTTAGAAAAGACATTATGAAACTTGACGAAGAGGCTAGTGAAATCCTTGAAAGCATAGAAAAAACAAGCATATTAGATGAAGATAGAAGATAAAAGACACAATTCCGATCAGACATTTTGGATATCTTATGCCGATTTGATGGCCGGGCTCATGTTTGTCTTTATGCTGATAATCGGTGCGGTAGTCGTCAAATACGTCCTTACGCAAAGCGATATAGCGCGTCTTCAAGTAAATTTAAAATCCCAAGAGCAAAATCTTACTATAGCTCAAAAAGAGCTTAGAAACAAAGAGGCTCTTATACAAAATATCTTTTCGAATTTAAACACCGCAAAGCTTGAAAACCAAGAATTAGCAGAGATAAACGAGCTTGTAAACCAGCGCTTGCGCACGATAAGAGATGAAAAATCACGCCTTGAAAATATCACTTCAGCTTATGCGCATAAGCTTGATGATGCAAATAAGACGATTGAAAATTTGGATCTGCAGGTTAAAGAACTTATAATAAGCCTTAGCGAAAAAGAACGCCAAGTAAGCGAGCTTTTGGCAAGTCTTGAGGCTCAAGGATTGAGGTATGAAAATCTTGAAAAAGATTACAATGATACTAAAACGCAGATTAAAAATTTAGGTCTTTTGCACTCAAACGTCATCTCGAATTTACGTTCTAAGCTTGGCGATAAGGTTCATATCGATCCTGCTTCAGGAGTTGTTGCTCTGCCAAATTCGATACTTTTTGATGTTGGCTCGCACACTCTTAAAGAAGAGTCAAAAGAGAAGCTTAAAGAGATCTTGCAGAGTTACTTCGAGGCTGTTTTAAATAGCGATGAAATTCGCAAGCATATCGACAAGATAGTAATTGAAGGACACACCGACTCGGTAGGAAGCTATCTGTATAACCTTGATCTGTCGCAAAAGCGCGCTTATGAGGTGCTTGAGTTTATATACTCTTGGAATAGCGATAAGAGATTAGAAGAGTATCTTATAGCTAGCGGGCGTAGTTTTAGCGATCTTATCATGAAAGACGGCAAAGAAGATGCAGAGGCTTCAAGGCGGATTGAGATTAAGATTTCAATCTCGGATAAAGAAGCCATGAGAGAGATCGAAGAGTTTTTGGAGCGACAAAATAAAAAATATTGAGCCTATCAAATTTAGAAATCTTAGCTTTTATCTGCTTAGAGATGATCTTATCGGAGGCGAATTTAACGGCAATAAAGCCAGAAAGCTTGAGTATTTTTTAAATTCAAATCTAAACGGCGTTAAAAGAGTAGTAAGCTATGGCTCAAGCCAGTCAAATGCGATGTATAGCTTAAGCGTTTTTGCCAAGATTAAGGGGCTTGAGTTTTGTTACGTAGTATCTCATCTAAGCTCAAATTTGAAGGAAAATCCTATCGGAAATTTCAAATTCGCCTTGCAAAACGGCATGAAGCTTTTTATAGATGGAAATAGAGAAGCTAAAGCAAAAGAGCTTGCAAGCGGCAAAGAAGCGCTTTTTATAAATGAAGGCGTGGCGCAGCCCGAGGCTGAAGCGGGTTTTATAACTCAAGCTAGAGAGATAGAAAGCTGGGCTAGCGGTAGCGACAAAACGGTTGATATATTTTTGCCATCAGGAACCGGAACGAGTGCGGCTTATCTTGCAAAGCACACTAAATTTAGAGTGCTAACTTGTCCTTGCGTGGGGGATGAGGAGTATTTAAGGGAGCAAATTTCGGCTCTTGATTTGAATTCAAAAGTTGAAATTTTAAATCCGCCAAAGAAGTATCACTTCGGAGATTTGAAATTTGAGCTTTATGAAATTTGGCAAGAAATTTTAAAAGAGACAAAGGTGGAATTTGATCTCATATACGACCCTGTTGGGCTTATAACTCTTTTTTCAAATTTGGATAAATTTGAAAACGAGATTTTATATATCCATCAGGGCGGAATTTTGGGCAATGTCAGCCAAAAGCTTAGATATGAAAGAAAGATAAATAAAAGGCGATAAGATGAAATTTTTACTTACAAGCGATGAGAATTTTAAAGATAGCTTTAAACAGCTGGTAAATCGCTCGGATATGGATATGGGAAGCGTAACTCCCGTTGTTTTGGAAATTTTAAACGATGTGAAAAAAAATGGCGACGCGGCTCTTTTTGAACAGGTTGGCAAATTTGATCGTTGGAAGCCAAATGAAGCGGATTTTAAAATAGATCCTGTCGATATGCAAAGAGCCTATGACGGAATAGATGATTCATTAAGACACGCTTTGAATTTAGCCTATGATCGCATTAAGGCTTATCATGAAAAAAGCCTTCCTCAAACATGGACACAAAAGGACGATCAAGGAGTTCTTTTGGGAGCTAAATATACGCCCGTAGATAGAGCGGGGCTTTATATACCCGGTGGAAAGGCGGCGTATCCAAGCTCGCTTCTTATGAACGCTATACCTGCCATAGTTGCAGGGGTTAAGCAGATAGTCGTGTGCACTCCTGCCGTTGAAGGCAAGGTAAATAAGCTGCTTTTGGCGGCGATGCATATTTGCGGCATCAAAGAGGCTTATAAAGTAGGCGGAGCGAGCGCTATTGCCGCTATGGCGTATGGAACGAATTTGATAAAAAAAGTAGATGTGATAACGGGTCCCGGAAATATCTATGTGGCCACTGCTAAAAAGCTTGTTTATGGTGAAGTAAATATCGACATGATAGCGGGACCTAGTGAGATAGGGGTGATAGCCGATGAGAGCGCAAATCCTCGCCATATAGCTATAGATATGCTAAGTCAAGCGGAGCATGACGAGCTTGCCAGTGCGTTTTTGATAACTCCAAACCAAGCTTTCGCCGCGCAGGTTCAAAGGTGTATAAACGAGGAGCTAAAAAGCTTGCAACGAGAATCAATCGCAAGAGCCAGCATAGAGAATAAAAGTGCGATTATCGTAGCTCGCGATATAAAAGAGTGCGTTGAGTTGATGAACGAACTGGCGGTTGAACATCTTGAGATAGCCACAAATGACGCTATGGAGATTATGAGTGATATAAGGCATGCGGGCGCTATATTTATAGGGCATTTTACGCCTGAGGCTATGGGCGATTATCTTGCAGGACCAAACCATACTTTACCGACCGGAGGAAGCGCTAGATTTTACTCGCCTTTGGGTGTTGAAAATTTTATTAAAAAAAGCTCTATCATATCCGTTAGCGCAAAAGGCATCACGGAGCTCGGGCAAGCTTGCATGAAGCTTGCGGAGGCTGAGGGATTGACTGCGCATAAGCGATCGGTTGAAATTAGATATAACGAGCTAACCGGCATTGGTTTATAAGAAATTTATGAGCCTATCTGTATAATGAGTAAAAAAATAGGAGATTTGTATGAAACTTGGAAATAATTTTGCAAGCACTCAAAATCAGTATCTGGATCAAGCAAAAAACGCGACTCAAAAAGCCCTAAACAACATAGCGGCAAACCGTGCCATAAGCGGCGAGGACAGTGCGAATTTGATTATAGCGGATAATTTAAGAAGCCAAAGTTCGGCTTTAGAGCAGGGTATAGCTAATGCAAACGACGCTATCGCGATACTTCAGATAGCGGATTCTACGCTTGAAAACATAACCAAAAGTGCCGATAGGATAAATGAACTATCCGTTAAAATGAATAGCCCTATACTAAATCAAGATCAAAGAAATATGCTAACCCGAGAAGCAAATGCTCTTACGCGATCCATGCAAGATAGTATCACGCAAGCTAGCTTTAACGGTAAAAATATATTTTCTGAAAATTTGAGCTTTTTTACGGGAGATAAAACCGCAAGCGTGAATTTATCGAGTGTGAATTTAAAGAATTTGGATATAAACGATCAGCAAAGCGTGGTTGATTTTATATCTTCGATCAACTCTCTTCGCTCCGAGATAGGCTCTACTCAAAACGGAATTTTTTCAAGCATAAACGCAGGTTTGGCTAAAAACACCGCGCTAAGAGCAAGCGAAGCTAATTTATTAAACGATGATTTAGCAAAAAACATCGGCTCTTTGAATTCAAACACTATCAAGCTTAACGCTTCTATATTCGCTCAAATTCACAATACTTCAAATTTACAAAATCAAGTTGCAAGGCTACTTGGATAAAATTTAAATGGAGGGTTTAAACTCTCCATTTTTTAAATTTCTGCTTCATATCATCTATAAAATTCTGATTATAAAAGCGTATCGGTTTTGCATAGTATGCCGCTCGTAAAACACTTTTTTCAAGTTAGGAGCTCTGATGAGTTTTATGTTGCGAGAGCAAGTGCAACTTGTAACAGGCTTAAGAAAAAAGCTTATGGTGATCTTGGAAATCAAGCCGTTTGTTTATGCGGATAAGAGCAGCCAGATGTATATTGCTAGATTTTACATCGATTAACTTTTACTTAATCGATGTAAAACTTATTTGAAAGAATTTGTGGTTTGCATGAGCTGAGATAAAATTTAAGGGGCGAAACCACCCCTTAAATTTCTATATTATTCAACTTCGGCATCGATTACATCGTCATCTTTTTTCTTGTTTGCTCCGCCGCTTTGCTCGCTGGCTTGCGCGTTATCTTTTTTGTACATCGCTTCTGCTAGTTTGTGGCTTGCTTCGCTAAGCGCCTTTACTTTAGCGTCTATCTGCTCTTTGTTTGCGTTTTCATCTTTTAGAGTCTCTTTTAACGAATTTAAAGCGCTTTCGATATTTGCTCTATCTTCGCCTGAAATTTTATCTCCAAGCTCGTTTAGGCTCTTTTCTGTTTGGTGAGCTAGTGAATCGGCTTGATTTCTTGCCTCAACCGCCTCTTTGCGTTTTTTATCATCTTCTTTATGAAGCTCTGCGTCTTTTACCATCTTGTTTATCTCGTCATCACTTAGTCCGCTTGAACCCGAAATCGTGATGTTTTGAGCTTTACCTGTCGCCTTATCTTTAGCTGAAACAGTTAAAATTCCGTTTGCGTCAATGTCAAATTCAACCTCTATTTGAGGCACTCCGCGAGGTGCAGGTGGGATTCCTTCAAGGTTGAATTGTCCAAGAGATTTATTATCTCTTCCAAATTCTCTCTCGCCTTGAAGCACATGTATGGTAACTGCACTTTGATTATCTTCGGCTGTTGAGAACACTTGGTTTTTCTTAACAGGTATAGTTGTGCCTTTTTCTATAATTTTTGTCATCACGCCGCCAAGTGTTTCGATACCAAGGCTTAGCGGAGTAACGTCAAGAAGCAATACGTCTTTTACGTCGCCTTTGATAACCGCACCTTGTATCGCCGCACCTATGGCAACCACTTCATCAGGATTTACGGATTTATTTAGCTCTTTGCCGAAAGCCTTTTTAACCTCTTCTTGAACTAATGGCACGCGCGTAGAACCACCAACCATAACAATCTCTTTTACTTCGGATTTGTTTAATCCCGCCTCTTTTACAACCTCGTTAATCTTATTAATCGTTTCTCCTACAAGATCATCGATCATGCTTTCAAATTTTGCTCTTGTAAGCTTTTTTACAAGGTGCTTAGGACCTGTCGCATCAGCTGTGATAAATGGTAAATTTATCTCTGTTTCTTGAGCGGAGCTAAGCTCTTTTTTGGCGTTTTCGGCAGCTTCTTTTAGTCTTTGAAGCGCCATTACATCGCCTTTTAGATCGATTCCGTTTTCTTTTTTGAACTCGTCAGCTAGCCAATCTATCAAGCGATTATCAAAGTCATCGCCTCCCAAGAACGCATTACCGCCTGTTGAAAGAACCTCTACTACGTTATCGCCTGTTTCAAGAACCGTTACGTCAAAAGTACCGCCACCAAGGTCATAAACTACTATTTTTTCAGCCTCTTTTTTGTCAAGCCCGTATGCAAGAGCGGCTGCCGTAGGCTCGTTTATGATACGAAGCACGTTTAGTCCCGCTATCGTGCCTGCTTCTTTTGTTGCTTTTCTTTGGCTATCGTTAAAGTAAGCAGGTACTGTTATAACAGCATCTACAACGCTCTCTCCAAGATACGCTTCTGCATCTTCTTTTAGCTTCATTAAGACTTTAGCCGAAATTTCTTGCGGGGTATATACCTTGCCTGCTATCTCGATAGCGCAAGCACCGTTTCTATCCACAACATGATATGGCAAGCGAGTTTTAGCCTCTTTTGCGGCATCTTCATTGCTCATAAGACCCATAATTCTTTTTATAGAGTAGATGGTCTTTTCAGGGTTTGTAACCGCTTGACGTTTTGCGCTGTCGCCTACTAAAACCTCTCCTTTATCTGTAAATGCCACAACAGAAGGAGTTGTGTTTTTGCCCTCTTTGTTTTGTATAACCTTGCTCTCACCTCGCTCATAGACACTTACGCAAGAGTTTGTCGTACCAAGGTCTATTCCTATAACTTTTCCCATTGTTTTTCCTTTATTTTAGATTTTTATTTCAATTTTATTTTATATTTTCGCTATTTTTAAAATTTAGCGCAACTTTAGCTTAAATTTAACGCGTTTTTCAACTAAGCATTAATCTTTGACACTAAGCTAAATCACTTAGCCACAGAAACCATTGCAGGACGCAAAATTCTACCGTTTATAAGGTAGCCTTTTTGTATCACTTGCACGATCGCACCGCTTTCGTGAGCATCGCTTTCAACCCTCATCATGGCATTGTGCACATTCGGATCAAATTCGCCGTCCGTGCTAATAGCCGTTACGCCGTGCTTTTCAAAGCATTTTTTAAACTGGTCTATGGTGATATTGATGCCCTCTTTGATTTTGGCTGCAAATTCATCGCCTTCCGGGTTGAAATTCGCCGCCATTTCCAGAGCATCAATCACCGGCAAAAGATCTCTTGCAAATTTTTCGTTAGCATAATTTACTAGATCAACTTTTTCTTTTTCAAAGCGTTTTTTGATATTTTCAAAATCAGCATTGGCTCTGTAATACTTATCCGTTAGCTCATCAATTTGCTTTTGAAGTTCAAGATTTTTTAGATTATCATCGCCAAAGCTAATGCTCTCATCGCTACCTTCATCAGGTATTAGATCTTGTGCTTTTATCTCTTCACTCATGCCGCATCCTTTATATAGTTAAAAAATTTTTCATAATCCGTATAAACGCTTCCCGCACAAATCATCTTAGCCTCATCGCCAAGATATTTTACGTCCTGCTTGATACCGATATATCCGTCGTCAAAAAGCGGAGAAAACGCTAAATTTGAGCCCATTAACCGCTCAAAGCCGGGATCTAATATCATTTTAAATCTCTCGTCTTTAAACATACTAAAGACTATTTTTTCATTTTCCTGAAAATAAATTTTCGTCCTCTTTAACTCTTTGATTCTGTTTTTAAGCTCGTTTAATCCTACTTGAGACGCTATCTCCTCAAGTCTATCCAAGCTAATTCCTAAAAGATTGTTTAAAAATTTCTCGACTCTACGATCAAATTTAAGAGCAATCTCGTCACTACTAAAATTTAAAACTAAAAATCTATCGTTTAAGTTCAAAATTTCTTCTAAAATTTGATACTTATTGCCGTAAATCATACAATAAATCTCAAAATCTCTGGCGAGTTCTTTCAAAAAATACTCATCTGAAATTTCAAGCCCTTTGTCAAAGCTAAGATGAGTTTGCCAATATGCGTTCATAGTTGAAGCGGTAGGTATCCTTCCTCCACTTATATGAAGCTGTGTGATGGCTCCTTCATCTGATAGTTTTTTAAAATAAACCCTGATAGTCGAAGCTGGAATCGCTACTGACATACGAGAGCAAAGCTCGCTTGAACCAATCGGTGAATTGTCATTCAAATAAGCTTTTATGATAGATTGCAGTATCAAATCTCTCTTGCTGGTTTTTATCATATTAGCACTCTTTTATTTTAATTGCTAGAAGCATTATACAATATTGAGTTAGATATTGTCAAGTATTTAAATTAAAAGATTTTATTTAGATAACTTTAGCCTTATATGCTCATATTTTAATTAACAAGGAAAGTATTGTCTTTTGGATATTAGATTTATCAAATTTGTATATATTTAAATAAATTTATACGAAATAATGTATAAAATAATATAAATAAAATATATTATATAATATAAAATAGATTTTATATAAATTATTTTCATTATATTATAATAATTTATGTATATTTAATAATATAAAATGTATAATTACACAATGGTAGAGATAAGTGATATTTTTAATTTGTTGCACAATGCTGTCGAATCAAAAAATATGGGTAAAAAAATTTCACAAGCCCAAATGGCAAAACGCCTTGGAGTATCAATGAGAACTTATCAGGATTGGAAGCTTGGAATTTCAAAGCCTCAAGCCGCTATCGCAGTGTGTCAGCTTCTTTGTGAGCTTGATGATGAAGATGTCGTGTATGTAGTTAAAAAAATAAGAAAATTGATAGGAAATTTAGATGGATAGATTAACACAAAAAGAAAGAGCCCAGCTTGAAGAGGTTTTTGCGGCAATTTATGCAAACAGAGGATCAAAATTTAAAAACATCTATGAGTGGTCACATAAAAAGATAGTTATATTTTTTGATAAAATGAAAAACGGAGTAAATAAAAATATAAATTTAAAGAATCTTGTTTTTAGATCAAAATAAAATATATAGGTTTTGAATGAAGAAAGCCTCAAAAGAGGCTTATTGATTATTTATCTCTTAAATTAAGCTCAGCTATAAGTTTTGAATACGCTGTATAGTCTTTGTTTTTAAGATATTTTAAAAGACGTTTTCTACGACCGACTAGTTTTAAAAGACCAAGTCTTGAAGAAAAATCCTTCTTAAATACTTTCAAGTGCTCTGTAAGCTCAGCAATTCTCGCACTTAAGAGCGCTATTTGAACCTCAGGTGAACCTGTGTCGTTTTCTTTTCTGGCGAATTTCGCAACTATTTCTGCTTTTTTAGCCGAATCCAAAGCCATAATGACCTCCTGATTGGTGAAATTAAAAAAGCCGATTATATCATAAAATTTAAAAATTTGCTAAAATATCTCAAAAATTACTATTTAATCAAATTTGCAGATAGTTTTTTATAAAATACAACCAAAAAAGGAGAATTTGTGCTTTTTACAAAAGCCAGCGAATACGCTTTGCTCTCGCTTATATACATCTCTCAAAAGGACTCTCCCGTGGATGTCGATACGATGTCAAACGAGCTTGGAATTTCAAAAAGTTTTTTAGCAAAAATTTTACAAGGACTTGCCAGAGAGAAAATTTTGATATCTTTTAAGGGCGCAAACGGAGGCTTTTTGCTGGCCGATGCTCCTGAAAATATAAGCATTAAGCGTATATTTGAAAGCGCGGAAAAGCGCAAAACAGCAGTATTTGAGTGCTCTTCGTCGCTTGAGGATTGCCCTAGCAATCAAGGCGCTATGTGTAAAATTTGGTCGACGTTTAACACTCTTCAAATTCAAATCGATGATTTTTTAGACACGATAAAACTGTCACACATCATTAAGAAGTAGCCTTGGCTCAAAAAAAACGTAATATCATAACTTTAGTTGCGCCGTTTATCGAGCCTATATTAAGGCTTAAGGGTCTAGCGATTGTAGGTGTGATAATGGCGATTTTAGCTATTATCATAGTTCCGCTTCCAAGTGCGGTGCTTGATTTTTTCCTTGCGCTTTCATTGTCTATCTCGGTTTTGATAATTTTAATCTCGGTTTACATACCAAAACCTACCGACCTTAGCACCTTTCCGACGCTAATTCTTATCGTTACGCTCTTTCGGCTTTCTTTAAATATCGCAACGACAAGAATGATATTAAGCGAAGGACACAACGGTCCTGACGCGGTTAGTGAGATTATTTCAAGCTTTGGGCAGTTTGTCGTAGGCGGCAACTACGTAATCGGTATTATCGTTTTTACTATTTTAGTGCTTATAAATTTTATGGTCGTTACCAAGGGCTCTACTCGCGTTTCGGAAGTTCAGGCTCGCTTTACTCTTGATGCGATGCCCGGCAAGCAGATGGCTATAGATGCAGATCTTAATGCGGGACTCATCGATGAAAAAACAGCGCGCGAAAGGCGCGAATCAATAATCGCCGAAGCGAATTTCTACGGAGCGATGGACGGTTCGTCTAAATTTATAAAAGGTGGCGCCGTAGCGGGCATTATCATCACTCTTATAAATATCATCGGCGGCTTTTTGATCGGAGCTTTTCAGCATGATATGGACATGGCAAGCGCGGCTCAGACATACACTATACTTACCATAGGAGACGGGCTTGTAAGTCAAATTCCGGGACTCATCACATCAACCGCAACCGCTATCATCATAACCAGAGCTAGTAAAGATGAAGAAAATTTCGCAGAGGGAGTGCTAACTCAACTTTTGGGGGAATACAAAACTTTGCTGATTGTTGGCTTTATACTGTTTATGTTTGCTTTGGTTCCGGGACTTCCTACACTTTCACTTGGCTTTATGGGACTGCTTTTTTTGGGTATCGGATACGTTATGAAGCAGACGCAAGAGGGTAAAATTTCTATCTTGCCGGCTTCAAAAACACAGGCCACGCAAGAGCAAAACGCTCAGCAAGCCGCTACTCAAAAAATTCCTAAAAAGAGCGATGAGGAGATAGCGCGCGAAGAGGAAGCGAAGATAAATGATATATTAAAGCTTGAAATTTTAGAGCTTGATCTTGGTTATGGATTGCTAAAACTAGCCGATAACGATCTGATAGAGAGAATTCGTGCTATGCGGCGTAATATCGCTACCCAGCTTGGCTTTTTAATGCCAAAAATTCGTATAAGAGATAATCTTCAGCTTCCGCCAAACGAGTATCGCTTTAAGCTAAAGGGCATCGTGATAGGTCAGGGTGAAATTTACGCGGATAAATTTCTAGCCATGGATAGCGGACTGGTTAGCGATACTATCGAAGGAATCGCTACTAAAGAGCCTGCATTTGGGCTTGATGCGCTGTGGATTGATTCAAGCGTGAAGGAAGACGCTATCTTAAGCGGATATACGATAGTTGATCCTGCAAGCGTGATATCAACGCATATGAGCGAGCTTATCAAGCAAAATTCAGCCGAGCTTTTAACCCGTCAAGAGGTGCAAAACCTACTTGACAAGCTTAAAAAAGAGTATCCCGTTATCGTTGAAGATACGCTTAGAATAGCGCCTATCGGGCTTATACAAAAGGTTTTAAAAGCTCTTTTAAAAGACTCGATTCCTATAAAAGATATGCTTAGCATACTTGAATCTCTTAGCGATATAGTCGAAGTTAGCAAAAATATCGACATGATCATCGAGCATGTGCGCTCAAATTTGGCTCGCGCGATAACTTCGATGTATGTGGATGAGAGCGGACGGCTAAATTTTTATATTATCGAAGCTTCTGCACAGCAAAAGTTAATAGACGCCGTGCAATATAAAGACGGAGCTTATCATTTGATGATAAATGTCGCTCAAACTTCGGCTATCGTTCAAGCCCTCAGAGACGCAAGGACTAGACGTGCGCTTTCGGAGCACGGAGCTATGGTGCTTTGCGTTGAGCCAAGTCTTAGAAAATTTATAGCCGATATCTGCACGAATTTTGGCATAGATATCGTGGTGCTTAGCTTCGCCGAGGTTGCGCCAAATACGCCTTTTGAAACGCTTGGCACGATTGAGATTGAAAATTTATAAAGGAAAAAGATGACGATACATCACCTCTCTCACACCGATCTTGACGGATACGGCGCGCAGACTATCACGGCGCACTATTTTAAAGATGTGAAATTTTATAACTCAAACTACGGGCGTGAGATCGATGAGAAATTTAGTGAAATTTTGGCCAATTTGAATGACGAAAAAGCGATTGTTTTGATAACGGATTTAAATTTAACCGTTACTCAATGCGAAGAATTCGAAAAAGCGCTTGACGGTAAAAACGCCAAGCTGATCTTGCTTGATCATCACCAAAGCGGAGCCGAGTGTGCGAGCAAATTTGGCTGGTATTTCCTTGATAGCTCAAGGTGCGCTACTAAGATAACACATGATTTTTTTGCAGGAATTTACGGAGTTGACGAGAGTCTTAAGAAATTTAGCGATGTGGTAAATGCTGTTGATATATGGCTTAAAGATGATGAAAACTTTGAGATGGGCAAGGTCTGCTTGGGTCTTGTTGCAAATGCAAAAGAGATAAATAAAGTGATGTTTGAGCAAGCGAGCTTTGAGTATATAAGCTACCTTATCTCAAGAGCGAGAGAGTTTTTTAACGACAAAAACGACTACATCGGACTTGACGAAGCTGTGTTTGGGTTTAAAAAAGAGTTTTTTAGAGCAGACAAAGACGACACGCTAAGTAACCTTATATCAAGCTATGTTGTGAAGTTACTAAGCGAAAACAAAGAAAAATTTACGATTAACTACAACGAATTTAGAGGAATTTTAACCTATAATATCGGAAATACTTCCGTGATAGGCAATGATTTTTTGGTTGCAAATGATGATATGGACTTTTTTATCGATGTTACGAGTAAAAAAACGCTAAGTTTCAGAGCTAACGGCAAGGTTGATGTAAGCGCGATGGCAAAGCATCTGGTAAATGGCGGTGGACATATAAACGCTAGCGGCGGACTGTTTGCTGCGTTTAAAGATAGTTTTAATTATGAAAATATCAAAGCGCAGATGGTTGATCTGATAACTAAAAAAACTATGCAAAAGGAGCAAAAATGAGAGAAGAAGAGCTAAGTATAGATGAGTTAAGTTACGAACTTTCGGTCATGCTTGAGGGCATGCTTTACTACGCGGGCGTGAAAAAAGAGTGCTTGCAAGATGCAGCTGAAGCTTATATAGAGTGCATTGAAGACGCCCTTGAAACAAGTGAAGCCGAGGGTGTTGATGAAGTCATCGAAGTAATTGAATACATGAAGAAAAAATACACTAAATTTTTTAAATAAATTTTAATAGATGAGCATTATGAGACAAATTTTGCTTTTGATATCGGTTGGAATTTTGCTTGGCGGATGCTTGTTCGTAAATGAGCGCGGAGTTTCTACGAATTATTATAATGATTGTAAAGAGTATTATGACGCTACGGGAACTTACCGCAAGGATTGCCCGAAAAATATAGTCGATTGGCCAAAATGAACTTAGACGAAATCAGAAATTTACGCTTAAAAGAGCTTCACAGCAAAACAAACGCTGAAATTTGGAAGCGAATTTGTGATATGAAAGAGCGTGAAAGCGAACTAAATTTCGGCGATTGTGTAGAAATTCGCACAAATTTAAATGAAAGCGAGCGTGAAGATATCTTGGATATGGCGCTAAATTTACGCTCATGGCGCAAGGGTCCGTTTAAGATAGATGATATCTTTATCGACTCTGAGTGGCGAAGTTTTGTGAAATTTAACATCTTGAAGCCACATATGAATTTAGAGGGTAAAATCGTAGGCGACATAGGGTGCAATAACGGCTATTATCTATTTAAGATGCTACCTTTTAAGCCAAAAAAATTGATTGGCTTTGACCCTAGCATAAATACGTTTATGCAGTTTAAATTTATCAATCGTTTTGTGCGTTCGAGTATTTATTATGAGCTGCTTGGAGTTGAGCATTTGCCGTATTGTGAGCATAAATTTGACACGCTTTTTTGCTTGGGAGTGCTTTATCATAGAAGTGATCCGGTAAAAATGCTAAAAGAGCTAAAAGGCTCATTAAATAAAGGCGGCGAGGTGTTTTTAGATACGATGTATATAGATATGCGCGGCGAATTCGCGCTGAGCCCTAAAAAGACATATTCAAAGATACCAAATATATATTTTGTGCCGACTATAGATGCGCTAACGGGTTGGTGTGAAAGAGCTAAATTTAAGGATATTGAAATTTTAGCTACCAAGGATACGGATTTTAGCGAGCAGAGAAAGACGGATTGGATTTTGGGTCAGAGCTTGGAAAATTTCTTAGATGAAAACGATCCGAATTTGACTATCGAAGGATATCCTGCGCCAAAAAGAGTTTACCTAAAACTTGGAATTTAAGGAAAAGTATGAGTGAAAATATATTTGATGACAGTGTGCAAGAAAGCGTAATACTGCCCGAGGATGAAAATCCGTTTCGCAACGAACTTAAAACATCTCCAAATATCAAGCTAAATTTAAGCGGAACAGTTACGGCGCTTGAGCCAAATCACGCTAAGACGAATTTTTTCGCTAGCAGCGAAATGGTGGCGGACAGCGAAGGGCTTATACATGGTGGATTTGTATTCTCTGCGGCTAGCTATGCGGCGCTTGCTTCCGTAAATGAAACTCACAGTGTGATGATAGGAGCTAAAATTCACTTCTATGCCCCGACTAGGCTTAACGAGATGATAGAATTTGATGCTCACGCTCACTTTGGCGAAAGCAAGAAACGTGAAGTAAGAGTAGTTGGAAGAACTAAAGATATAAAGGTTTTTGAAGGAACTTTTCAGATAGTTGTTTTAGAAGATCATATCTTTAAAATTTACAAAGATAATCTGCAAAAGCAAGGAGCTATAAGAAGAGCGGAAGAGAAGTCTAAAGAGCAATAAAAGTTTAGAGTTATTGAAAAGGTTAAAATAGTATTTTATAGCCTAGTGGTTACTTGATAATCCAAATATCTTTTTAATTTTAGTAAGTCCAAGCTTCATGCCGCTATATCTCATTATCTTTGCCATCTGTTTCCATCTGCTTTTTTCGTAGCAAGGATGCGGACACTTTCTGCAGCTTGGCTTTATTTCGTGCGGACACTGGCTAAGGCGTTCGTGAGCATAGTAAAACAACTCTTCGCACTCTTTGCAAAGTGATGTAGAAACATTAAAGTTGAGATTTTCGCCTTTGTATGCAAGATTTAAATTTATTTCGTTTTTAAAAGCGCTTGGATGATTATCCTTGCAATTTATGCTTAAAAACTTTGCCATTGTGCTAACTTGTTCTATAAATTTTTCTTGCGTCATTTTGCTTCCTTTGGCGTAAATTTAGCAAATCTCATCGCGCAAATCGTTAATTTAAATCAACACAAGGCTATTTGTTTAAGAATTTGTTCAAGGCTCTTTGCAAGTCCTCTTCGCAGTCAATACCTATGCTTTGGCTACTTACTTCAAGCATGGCTATTTTTTTACCGTTTTCAAGCGCTCTTAGTTGCTCTAATTTTTCCGTATCCTCAAGGAAAGAGGGTTTAAATGCGCAAAATTCACTAAGCGCTTTTACGCTGTATCCGTAGATGCCAAGATGCGCTTTATAAGCGTTGCATTCGCTTCTGTTAAAAGGAATCCTTGATCGAGAAAAATACAGTGCAAAGCCGTCTTTGTCGGTTACGACTTTAACTAGATTTTTATCGTCGGCATTTTTATCGTCTATAGTTTTGTAGCATGAAAACATAAATGCTTTTTCTAGGTTTTTTTCGCAGAAATCTTTAAATTTGGCTATATTTTCAGGCTCTATAAAAGGCTCATCGGCTTGAACGTTTATGATGATTTCGTCTTTGTTAAGGTTTAAAACTGTAACCGCCTCATTTATACGGTCGGTTCCGCTTTGATGATCCTTGCTTGTCATGACCGCTTTAAATCCATATTTTTTAGCTATTTCAAGCACCTCTTCATTATCAACCGCGATTAAAATTTCATCCACGTTTTGCACTCTTTTTGCGGTTGCGATAAACATCGGCAAGCCGTTGATGGGCTGTAAAATTTTATTATGAAACCTTGTTGAAGCAAGGCGAGCTGGTATTACTATCATTGCCTTATCCAGTTTAGAATTTTATCTTCTATCTCATCTTTGTGCGCTATGTCGGTATGAACGGCTTGTGAGCTAAATAGCGACTTTATAGACTCAGGAACGATATCGCTAAATTCTTTTGCTAAGGCTTCAAGTCCTGATTTTTCATCTTTTAGATCTTCATTTTTGCACGCCTTAAACATACTTGGCGCAAATTTAACCCAATGAGCGGTAGAGGTGATCATGGTTGGACGGGTCAAATTTGAACTCATCTTAAAGCAAGTGGCCGTGTGAGGATCGATTATGACGTCTTTGATTGCTTGCTCTTTAATTATCTCTTCGCACTCTTCATCACTACAAAAATCAGCTTCAAAATCTTTTTTAAGCTCTTCTAGTTCATCTAAATTTAGTCTGTAAAGACCGTTTTGAGATAAATTTTGCATAAGCTCTTTTGTTCTAACTGCTCCAAATTTATCAAAAAGCAATCTCTCTACGTTTGATGAGATCAATATATCCATAGCCGGACTTATGGTTTTTACAAGGGTTTTGCCTCTAAGATCATAAACGCCGGTGGTAAAAAATTCGGTTAAGATATTATTTGCGTTTGAGACGATTTTGATTTTGTCTATTTTTGCACCCATTTTTTTAGCGTAGTATGCTCCAAGCGCATTGCCGAAATTTCCGCTTGGTACGATGATATCAAAACTCTCTTGCGCTTTTAAAACACCTGTTTTTAAAAGATATACATAAGCATAGACGTGATATATGATCTGAAATAAAATTCGCCCGAAATTTACCGAATTTGCAGCGCTTAGAGATACTCCAAGTTCTTTTAGGGCTGTTTTGAAATTCTCGCTAGCCAAAAGCGTTTTAAGCGCTCTTTGTGCATCGTCGAAGTTGCCTTCTATGCCGATAACTTTTAAATTTTTAGCGCTTGCGTTTATCATTTGAAGGCGCTGAACTTCGCTTGTGCCGTCTTTTGGGTAGAGGCAGACTACTTTTATATTTGGAGCATCGCTAAATGTTTCAAGCGTAGCAGGACCCGTATCTCCGCTTGTGGCGCACATTATGAGATAGTTTTCGTTTTTTGATCTTGCTAGCTCGCTTAAAATCACTCCAAACGGCTGAAGCGCCATATCCTTAAAAGCTCTAGTAGGTCCGTGATAAAGCTCGTTTATGTATAAATTTTCGCCGATTTTTCTTATCTGAACGGGCTCGTTTGGCTTGTCAAATTTCAGATATCTTTTAAGGGCTTTTTCAAAGACATCGTTTTTAACGTCAAATTCAAATTTTTTAATGATCTCAAGCGCGATTTGCTCGTAATTTAACTCCTTTGCTTGCGCGAAAAATTCATCATCCAGCTTAGGCAGGTTAAGCGGAGCATAAAGCCCTCCGTAGTTTGAACTAGGCGCAAGAAGCGCGTGGCTAAATTCAACCGCGTTTAAATTTTCATTTTCATTGGCTCTTGTTTGGTGAAGTTTCATTTTTTGCCTTTTGTCGATTTTCTAACCCATTTTGCGTATTTTTTAAGCACACCGTCAGCTTTTATAATTGCGATTTCAGGAAGCTCGTAGCTGTGGTTGGATTTTATAAATTTGCTTATTTTTTTAAATTTTTTAGCTGTTTTTATGAGCAAAATTCTCTCTTTTTCAGAGCAAATTTCCCTTTCCCATACATAGGTGCTTTTGGCCTTTATCACGCTTACACAAGCTGCGAATTTACGCTTTATGAGTTTTTTTGAAAGTTTTTTTGCGCCTTTTTTATCACAGGAAGTTATCACAAATTTCATCTTATCATTGTTCCTATTCCATCATCGGTAAATAGCTCAAGAAGTATGGAGTGGGGCAGTCTGCCGTCTATGATATGTGAGTTTTTAACTCCGCTTTTTACGCAAGCAAGTGCGGCATCTACTTTTGGTATCATGCCTCCGCTTATTACGCCTGAGTTTTTAAGCTCTTTTATGCTTGCTTCATCAAGCTTGCTTATGAGATTTTTTTCTCCGTCTAAGATCCCTGCCGTATCTGTTAAAAACATTATCTTTTCGGCTTTTAGCTTGCAGGCTATCGCGCTTGCGCAAAGATCGGCGTTGATGTTGTAGCTGTTTGCGTTTTTATCGGTTGCGATAGGCGCGATAACGGGCACAAAGCCCTCTTTAAGCAAATTTAGCACGATATTTTCATCTACATCGGTAATATCGCCCACAAAGCCGTATTTGCCGCTATGTGATTTGACCGCATTTAGCATATTAGCATCTTTTCCGCTTATGCCTATGGCTTTTGCGCCATGCTTGTTTAAAAGAGCCGTTATCTCTTTGTTTATTAGCCCGCTTAACACCATCTCGACTACTTCCATCGTCGCTTCATCGGTCACTCTTAGTCCGTCTACAAATTCGCTTTTGATATCAAGTTTTTCAAGCATGGAGTTTATCTTTTTGCCTCCGCCGTGCACGATCACGACTTTTATGCCTACTAAATTTAACAGCACCACATCGCGCGCAAAGTCGTTTTTTAGCTTTTCGTCTATTTGCGCTGCGCCACCGTATTTGATGACAAAAATTTTATCTCTAAATTTTTGTATATACGGGAGTGCGGATACGATAATCTCGGCTGTTTTGATATGTTTTTGCAAATTTGATCCTTTTTGGGCGATTATAGCAAATTTTGCCTAGAGACTAGCTTTGATAAGCTCTTTAAAATCGCTTGAAAGAGTTGTTTTAAGAGTGATTAGGGATATCGGCAAGCCAAATTCCTCTATCTTTACGAAATCTTTTTTGGTAACTAGTAGCGAAGTGGCTTTGTAACGCTTTAAAATCTCTTCAAGCTCGCCTTTGGTAAAGCTATGATGATCTTCAAAGAACTCTCGTCCCACACACTTTTCATAAAATGGGCTAAGTCTTGCCGGATTTGCTATGGCGGTAACTAAAACCATCCTATCGCTTGGGTTAATAATCTCGCTTTCTCGAGCGAAATCAACTCCTTCTTGCACGATACGGTCTGCAAATGTATAAAAGCTCTTAGGATATCTATAAGCACCGCTTGGTATGACGAAATCAAAATAGGGCTCGTGCGAGGGCTTAATGAGGATGTTAAGTTTTTTGATGTGAAATTTAGAAAAGCCGTCATCAAGTAAGACGTATCTGGCTTTAAGACTGCGAGCTAAATTTATGGCTTCATCGCGGTTTTCGCTTACGATGACATTTGCGTTTTTAACGCTTTTTGCATACTCCATCGCCTCATCGCCGCTTGTTTTGACATCGGTTAAAATTTCGCCGTTTATGCAAATTTGTTTAAGTCCTTTTGAGGCGCGCTTATATCCTCTAAGGATGATAAAACCGCCCTCAAATTCGTTTGCTATAGCTATACAAAGGGGAGTTTTTCCGCTTCCGCCAAGAGTCAAATTTCCAATACTTATTATCGGGATATCAAAATTTTTTTTAGAAGCAAGCTTAAATTTGACCCAAATAACTATAAAATAAATGGCGCTAAGAGGTAAAAGCAGTATCGCAAGAAGCTTGCAGGCTAAATCAGGACTATAAAAATATCGCTGCGCAAAACTATGCACAAACCTCTTAAACACGGTGTTTAGCTATCTCTTTTATCGTTTCGCAAATTTTATAAACCTCTTCATCTTTTAAAGCCGCATAAATCGGCAATGAAAGCACTTGCTGATAGACTTTAAGCGCGTTTGGATAAGCATTTACTTTAAGTGCGTATTTGTTTTTGTAATAGCTTAAAAGATGCATCGGTATATGATGAAGCGAAGTGTGAATACCGTTTTCAAGTAGCTCTTTAGCAAAGCTATCGCGATTTTTATCGACTTTTATGATGTATTGCACGTAGGTATGATCTCGTTTTTTAATCGGAGTCGTGATGTGCGGGCAGTCTTTTAGCTGTTCATCGTAAATTTTAGCTATCTCTTGGCGTCTTTTGATAAATTTATCGTTTTTACCGAATTGACCCATCGCATAAGCTGCGCAAAGTGCCGTAAGATCGTATTTAACGCCGATATCAACCACATCGTATATATAGCTTAAATTTCCGTCTTTATCAATGCCGTTTATGATGGCGTGATTTCTAAGCAGCTTAGCTCTTTCTGCGATATTATCGTCATTTGTTACCATAAAGCCGGCAGTTGCGATCGGATTTGTAAGCTGAGAATGAATACTAAAGCAAGCAAGTGAGGAGTCGTCCGTAGAGCCTATTTTCTTATCTTTATAGGTAAGTCCTATGCCTTTGCCTGCGTCGTCAAATACCTTTATGCCGTATTCGTTAGCTATATCGTAAATTTCATCCATATCGGTAGCTTGACCCGCTACGTGATTTACAAATATGCCCTTTAGCTTTTTGTGGTTATTTACTTTAAGGACATCTCTTAGCGAATTTGGATTCATGTTAAAATCATCTTCGTTTACATCTACAAATATCGGCTCGGCGTCAAAATGCCTGATTGATTGCGCTACGCTTGGAGTTGAATTTACCGAACATATAAGCTTATCTCCGCGTTTTAGATCGATAGAGCAAAGCGCAAGATGGTGTGCTGCCGTTCCGTTGTTTGTCGTTACCGCATGTTTTACGCCAAAATACTTCTTAAGCTCCGCTTCAAACCTACTAATCATAGAAGCTCCGTTGTCCTTAAGGGCTTCTTTTATAAGCTCTATCTCTTTTTCGTCGATAGATGGCTTGTAAAATGTAATTTCCTCCATAATTTCAACTCCTTAATTTAGTTTATCTTGGCAATCGGTGGCATGCTAAGCTTAAATTTGTTTTTTGATATTCTTGTAAGTATCATATTTACAAGCGCGTTGTCAAATTTGCCTAACAGCTTTTTTTTGCTCTCTTTTTTTTCTATATCTATTAAAACCTTATCGATTTTTTCGTATTCATATCCCATATCTCCTTCGTCCGTTTGACCCTCATAAAAGTCTGCCGAAGGCGGTTTTGTGATGATACCTTCATCTACTCCTAAAAATCTCGCAAATTCAAAAATTTCGGTTTTAAAAAGTTCTCCGATAGGGTTTAAAGCACATGCCAAATCTCCATGGATAGTGCTATATCCAAGCATTAGTTCGCTTTTGTTTGTTGTGCCTACTACCAAAGCGTTTATGCTTGCCGAATAGTCATAAAGCAAGCTCATTCTAACCCTGGCGGCTAAATTTCCGCTTCTTAAATTCGATAGTTTTTCGCCTATGCTACCGCTAAAGCTATCTAAAATGGGCTGGATATTTATGATCTTATGGCCGATGTCAAGCTTTTTGCAAAGCGTTAGGGCGTCTTTTAAATTATCTTCGTTTGAAAATTTAGTAGGCATTATAAGAGCGTAAGTATTTTTAGGCTTAACCATCTTACAAAGCGTTGCTACAACTGCTGAATCGATACCTCCGCTAATACCGATGACAAAATTCTCCGCTCCGCTTTTTGCAAGGTAGTCAGATAAGAAAATTTGTAACTTAGAGCTGATCTGATTATAATCTTTCATATATTTATTACCAAGTATTTAATTTATTCTTTAGCATTATACTTATTTTTTTATAAAAAAATCTTTTAAGCTTAAAAAATATACAATAAAAATTATATTTATTTTACATTAAAGAATTTTTAGATGAAAGTGTTATTTAAATCTTGCGGCTCATACCAGACAAATTGCTATATAGTTTCTAAAAACGGCTTTGAGCTCATCATTGACCCTGGCGAAAACGCCTTTAAATTTGTAACCGAAAATGTAAAAAATCCTATCGCCATACTTAATACTCACGGACATTCAGATCATATTTTTTCAAACGTTAGCTTAAAAAATTTATTTAATATTGACGTGTATATTCATAAGGACGATAATTTCATGCTTCAAAGAGATATTTTCGGTGAAGGATACGAGACTATGAGCGATGCCGTAACGGTAGGCGGCGTTAAATTTGAAGACGTGAGCTTTAAAATCGGAGAATTTGATATATCTTATCTGCATTTTCCGGGCCATACTCCCGGATGTTCGATGGTAAGAGTTGATGACGTGATATTTAGCGGGGATTTTTTATTTT
The DNA here is from genome assembly GCF_013201975.1 of Campylobacter sp. CCUG 57310. Classification (NCBI taxonomy): domain Bacteria; kingdom Pseudomonadati; phylum Campylobacterota; class Epsilonproteobacteria; order Campylobacterales; family Campylobacteraceae; genus Campylobacter; species Campylobacter sp. CCUG 57310. The sequence continues at coordinate 1,229,737 of NZ_CP053845.1, read as the reverse complement.
ATCGCTCGATAGGGCGTTATGATTTTCCCTATTCAAATGAAAACGATATGAAAAAAAGCCTTGAGAAATGTCTTGGCATGAGCGGTGACTTTGAGCTTTTTCCTGGGCATGGCGGAGCTACTACTTTAAAAAATGAGCAATCCAATTTGCCTCTTTGGCTTAGAAGTATGAGATAAATTTCGTTTGCGGTTTATCTACTGATTAGGATTTGTTTTATTGATTTGAGTGATACTATTTGGTATTTTAAGAGCCTTGGCAGATTTTGAATAATCCATTCAGATGAAAGGACGTTAATTTTAAACATATGCCGCTAGTAATTTAAGTTTGTGTTGTGATATATTTCAAAGTCAAATTTAAGTCATAAATTTATGACTTTTGTGCGGAGGCACTTTTAATTTGCTTCTGAATTTTTGTCTTAAATTCCTTAGACTAAAGATTAAATTTATCCAAGTGGGCCAAAAATTTCTCAGGCGGATAAAAACCTATAACTCTTGCACTTTTTAGCTCCTCCTCGCCTTTGTAAAATATCAGCGCAGGCGGACCTATAAGCCCGAATTTATTCATGAGTTCGTTGTCTTCTTTGCTTCCTTTAGTAACATCTACTCGTATTAAAGTTAAATTTTCAAGCCTGCTTAATACCGCTTGCTCCTTAAATGTTATCTCGTCAAGTTCGTTGCAGCTTACGCACCAAGTAGCGTAAAAATCAATCATAACCGGCTTGCTTGAGCTTTTTATCGCATTTTCAAGCTCATTTACGTTTGATACGCTGATAAATTTTGCCTCTTTGTTATTTATAGCTCCCGATGTGCCGAAATTTGCAAGGGGATTTGCAAGCGACTTCGCTCCCGTAAAAGAGCCTATGATAAGTATGAATGCGTATATAAATAGGATTAGAGATACCGATTTAAGAGCCTTTTTACCGGAGCTGCTGTTTTCATTTGTGCTGTCAAAAGCTCCAAAATATACGCTCATAAATACTCCTGTGATCCCGTAAAGTAAGAATTCTATCTTAGAGCCAAGTACTCGCGCGCTAAGCCATATAGCCATAAATATCATGATAAAGCCAAAGAGTCTTTTAATGTTATCCATCCAAATTCCCGGTCTTGGAAGCAGTTTGCCCGAGCTTGCACCGATGATTAGAAGCGGTACACCCATGCCAAGCCCCATGATAAATAGAGCCGATCCGCCAAAGAGCACATTTCCGCTTTGCGCTATATAAAGAAGCACGCCCGCAAGAGGTGCTGCGACGCATGGACTTGCAATGAGAGCGGATAAAAATCCCATGATGAAAATTCCTATAATTCCGTCTTTATTTTCGGCTTTTTTGTTGAGTAAATTTTGGATTTTTAAAGGCATTTGAAGCTCGTAAAGTCCAAACATCGATAGAGCAAGTGCAACAAAGACCAAGCTAAAGCCGATAAGCACCGCAGGAGTTTGTAGCATGCCGCTAAGTCCCGCACCAAAGATACTTGCTACTATACCCGCTACCGCGTAGGCTAAAGCCATGGCAAAGACATAGATAAATGAAAGCCAAAATCCGCGTTTAGCGTTTAGTTTGTCTCCTGATTTGGATACGATAATGCTTGAAAGTATCGGTATCATAGGAAATATACAAGGGGTAAGCGAAAGTAAAATTCCATATCCAAAAAAGGTAATAAGCGATAAAACAAACCCTTTGTCGCTTAAATTTTTAGCGATGCTGTCTTGCTCGGATAAGTCGCTTTCGCCAGGCAGGCTAGAGGCTACGGTCGTATCGCCATCTTTTGGAATTAACGCTATTTTGTATCCGCTTAAGCCGCTTGATACGTTGTAATTATTTACTTGCGGTTGGTAACAAATGCCGTTTTTGGCGCAACCTTGATACTCAAGCGTGATATTAAAGCTGTCGCTTTGATTTATCTCTTTAAGCAAACTTATAGGCACAAATAAGCTAAATTTTTCAGGATATACGTCAAAACTGCCGTCGTTTATAAAATTTGGCAAATTTAGCTGATCGTTTAGTGTCTTGCCTTTGCTGATTACTTTTAATGTGTCCTTATATACGTATATATCTTTTGCCAGATCAAACCTAAATTCGACATTTTGGCTGTCGGTTTTCGCGCTTAATCCAAAAGCTTCGGCAACCGAAAGCGGATCTCCAAAGGCTGATACGATAAGTAAAAATATAGAAAAAATCGCTTTTTTAAACATATTTGTCCTTAAAAATTTCTAGTCGTATTTTACAAGAATAATATAAAGCCAGTGTTAAATATGCAGGAATATAGAGTGCTTAATTTAAATTTAAGAATCTAAAAAGTAGCATTTTATATATGAAATTTATAAAAGGAAAGCCCATGTCAAAACATAAAAAAGAGGATAAAAAGGCTAAATTTGATTACGAGCATGAGCTTAGAAAGCTTCAGATTGAGCTTTTGAAATTTCAAAACCACGTAAAAGAGCAGGGTCTAAGAGTGCTTATCATCGTTGAGGGGCGTGACGCGGCAGGAAAGGGCGGAAGTATAAAGCGCCTAACTGAGCATCTAAACCCGCGCGGATGTCGTATAGTAGCACTCGAAAAGCCAAGCGACGTAGAGCGCTCGCAGTGGTACTTTCAGCGGTATGTGGCGCACCTCCCAAGCGCCGGAGAGATCGTGATATTTGACCGCTCGTGGTACAATAGAGCAGGAGTTGAGCCTGTGATGGGATTTTGTACTCAAGAAGAGCACAAGGAATTTTTGCGCGAGGTGCCAAAATTTGAAGAGATGATAAAAAACTCGGGCATAATTTTCTTTAAATTTTACCTGTCGGTTTCAAAAGAGGAGCAGAAAAAACGCTTCAAAGAGCGCCTTACCGATCCGCTTAAGCAGTTTAAAATTTCGCCTGTGGATGCTAAGAGCCAAGAACTCTGGGATCAATACACCATCGCCAAATACTCCATGCTACTTGCTTCAAACACGCCTGCTTGTCCTTGGACGATAGTATCATCTGATAGCAAAAAGCACGCGCGGATAAATATATTTAGGCATATTTTGGCAAATGTCGAGTATCCAAAGAAGATAGACGTGAAGAATTTTGAATGCGACTCTGATATCGTAAGAAGCGGCGAAGAGGAGATAAGGCTGATGGAGGTAAATTTAAAGAATGAAAATTTATCAAAAATGAATGGCTAAACAAGAATAACTTTAGTTTAAATACAAGCTAAAGGCTGCTCGCTTTTAATGTTTTCTATCTTAACCCAAGCACTAATATATATAATTTGAATTATGACAAGCAGTCCAAATTCTGTATATATTAGTATTTCATTATCTATTTTGGCTAATCTTATATATAATGCAAATATTATATCTATAGTTAGAAGTATTAAATATAATTTAAAATTTGAAATTCTAGTGATGTTTGCCAGTTTAAGAGTAGATATAAACCAGGCATAAGCCATGCAGACAGCAGATATCGCTAGAGGAATGGCAAAATATAATGAATAAAATTCAGTAGCTATATAAGATATCAAAAAAATAACTGAAAATACAAGGCTTAATTTGTAAAATTTATGAACGCTTACATTTGATATCTGCTCAAATTTTTTAAGAGCTTTGTATAGATAAATTGCTGACATTATTGACATTGCAGCAGATATAGTCCCATTATCAAAATACATGGGAGCATTGCTTGTTAAAATTCCGACTCCTAAAAACGAACTACCAAATATACCTTCTTGCTTTGCTTTTTCAAACAACTCTTTAGAGCTATTATTTTTTAATTTTTCGTTGATCAAATTTTCTTTCATAGCAACTCTTTATTTTTATTTATCTCACTTACTTATTGTAATATAAGATTTATTCATAGTAGTGTTAGTTGTGAGATGATCACAATATTTTATATAAACATACTTTAAATACTTATTAAATTATTTTATATCTGAGTAGTAAAAATTTGCGTTATACTTGGTATTTGCTTGCTGTCTATATCAAATTTAACTCCTCTTATATCCACATCATAAAGCGAGCTTAAATTTCCTTCGTTTAGTACTTCGCTGCTTTTGCCAAAGACGTAGCTAAGGTCGTTTTTAAGGATGAGAGTGCTGTCAGCTACGGCTAGAGCGTGGTTTGGCTGATGAGTGGTAAAGACGATACTTGCATTGCTTTGCTTTTTTAAATTACGAATCAGCGTTAAAACCCTATCTTGGTTTTTTAGATCAAGTGCGCTTGCGGGCTCATCTAAAAACATCACTTCGTTTCTGCTTGCAATCGCTCTAGCAAGCAATACAAGCTGCTTTTGTCCGCCTGAAAGGGAGTTAAAACTTTTGTTTTTAAGGTGTGAAATTTCTAAGCTACAAAGTGCATCTTCGCAAATTTTGATATCCTCTTTGCTCGGCTTTGAAAAAAGCGAAATTTCACGAATCCGCCCCATCAAAACTATATCAAGCACGCTATAGTCAAACGCAACGCTAAAATTTTGCGGTAAAAAGGCGAATTTGGCCTGCGTTTTTACTTCGCCCTCTTTGAGCTTTAAAACTCCCATCATGCAAAACATAAGCGTGCTTTTGCCTTGTCCGTTTAGTCCCAGTATCGCTAGTGTTTCGCCTTTGGCAAGGGCGAAATTTAGCCTGCGAAATAGAAATTTTTGCTCCTCGTAGTAAAATCCCGCATCTTTTATCTCAAGCAGAATCTTTTATCTCAAGCAGATTTTGCATTTGACGCGCTCCTTTTTAAGAGTATCGCAAAAACTGGGCTTCCGATCAGTGCTGAAATTATGCTAAGAGGCACTTCCGCGCTGCTTATGCTTCTGGCTAAGTCATCTACAAACAGCATAAATATAGCTCCTATAACGAAGCAAGCGGGCATCGAGCGAGTGTGGTCGCTTCCGCATATGAGCCTTGCGATGTGAGGCACGACAAGCCCGATCCAGCCGATATTTCCGCTTACACTTACCTGCACGGCGATAAGAAGAGTGCAAAGGATCAGTATAAACGAGCGAAGAAGCGTGATATTTACGCCTAAAACTTTAAGATCGTCGTCGTTTAGGCTAAGCAGGTTAAACCTGTATCTAAGCATGATCAAAAGTGTCGCGCAAGGCAGGCTGATAACGGCTAAAAGCGTGAGCTTATCGTAGTTTGCGCTTACGAAGCTTCCAAGTAGCCAGTAGATGATGTTTGGTAATACCTCTTCGTTATCGGCAAGATACTGCACTAAGCTTGTAAGTGCGGCAAATACGCCGTTTATGACGATACCTGCTAAGATGAGCGAGAAAATGTCAGCTTTAGAGACAAATTTAGCTAGGAAAAATAGCGCCAAAAGAGCTAAAATTCCAAAGAAAAAGGCAAAGCCTACGATGTAAAACGAGCCAAAGCCTATGAGTATGCAAAGCGCTCCGCCAAATGCCGCTGCGGTGCTAACTCCTACGATATGAGGGCCTACGAGTGGGTTTTTAAAAACAGCTTGCAAGCTAAGCCCGCTAAGCGCTAAAACTCCTCCACAAAGGCTTGAAAGCAAAATTCTAGGCACTCTAATGCTCCAAATGACGCTTTTAGCCGTTTCGTTATCGCTACTACCTATTAAAATGCTTAAAACTTCGCTAAATTCGATGTGATACTGCCCCATCCCAAGCGAGACGAGGCAGGTTATAACCCAGATGATGATGAGTGCTGGAAACATCATTTAGAGTATGATGTGCGGTAGAATTTTTGATAAAACTCCTCAACTTTCTTATCAAAATCTACACCTTTGAAATGCTCAGGATATAGCCTTATAGCCAGCCACTCCTCGCCAAGCGCCATAGCTTCTGCGGTAGGATAGCCCCAAGCTTTGGCAAATTCAGGCATCATGTAAATTTTATTCATCTTGATAGCCGTTACGTTTGCAAGCTGTGGGTTTGACTTAAGCTCGTTTGGAACTTGCGGATAGCGCTCTTGGACAAATATCATGTCGGGATTATAGGCGATTAAATTTTCAGCTGAAATTTGCTTATAGCCTTTGATATCTTTTGCAGCCACGTTTTCTCCGCCTGCTCTTGCAAACAGCACTCCCGTGTATTTGCCGCTTCCGTAGGTGGTAAGATCGGGATTTGCCATGTAAATTCTAACTTTTTTATCTATCTTTATATTGTCCATTTTGCTTTTTAAGAAAGCTTGTTGATCTTTTACAAATTTAATGAGCTCAGCTGCTTCTTTTTCACGGTTTGCCACTTTGCCAAGTATCTCAACGCCTTCATAGTAGCCCTCTGTGTAAGCTTTGGCTTCGTCTTCAAGCGTAGGATTTAGCTTATCTTTTTCTTTATCCTCTCTTTTTGAAAAGCTGATGCCAACAACTGGTATCTTAAGCTCTTCCATTTTTGCGATATATTCGCTTGGGATGTAGTTGGTTACGATAACGACATCGGGTTTTAGCTTGAGAACCGACTCGTAGTTTATGACCTTTAGGTCGCCCGGAGTTGGCATATCTTTAAGGCTTGGAGCAAGGCGAGCATAGTTCTTGCCAAGCGTTTTTTCCCAAGTTTCAAGCACGCCAATGACCTTATCCATAGCATTAATTTGATTAAGTACGTTTAGGCTTTGGTGCTGAAGCACGATTATGCGCTTAGCTTCGTCGGGAAGGGTTACATCTCTTCCTAGTTGATCGGTGATGACACGGTCTGCAAATAAAGATGAAGCGCAAAGCGCAAGACTTAATATAAGAGTTGAAAATTTACTCATGCTCTCTCCTTGAAATTATTTAAATATACTTTTTAAATTCTTAAATTTAGTATTTATAATATATAAAATATAAAATAATATATTATAAAATTTGTTATATAAATTTGATATAAAATCAATATAAAGATAGCTATAAATTTGTCTTTTTGTACTCGCACGGCTTGAAGGCAAGAGGTTTAAATTTGTGTATTACTTTTTGAATAAATTTGAATTAAATTTGCTTGCCAAATCAAAAAAGAGCTTGAATATATAAGTTTATACTTGCAAATTTTTAAAATCTTAAAAGATAACTTATCTTTTACATATACTTAATTTATAATTAATAAGGTTTTAAAAAATAATGATATATACTATCAATTTTATTTTTATCTAAGGGAAATTAATGAGAATTAGCATTTTTGCTTCAAGCGTCATCATGGCTACTTTGGCTTTAGCCAATGCCGGCGAATCTTATTCGGTTGTGCTTCCAAGTGTAGAAGTTGAAGGAATTTCAGAGCAAGATAGTCTAAAAGGCTACATTACTTATGATAGCGCGGAGCTAAATAGAAATGGTTTAAGCAATAAACAGACCCCGCAAACTATCGAGACAATCGACATACAAAAAAACCGCAACTACGGCACTAACGATCTTTCAAGCATACTGGAAGGAAACGCGGGCGTTGACGCTGGATATGATATGCGCGGAGAGAGCATAAGGATAAGAGGCTTTAGTGTAGACGGCGGAGATATCTATAGAGACGGAGTAAGGGATTCCGGTCAAATAAGAAGAAGCACCGCAAACGTAGAAAGGGTTGAAATTCTAAAAGGTCCGGCTTCTATACTATACGGAAGAAGCGACGGCGGAGCGGTTGTGAATTTGGTAAGTAAAAAAGCAAATTTCATACCTTTGCAAAAGATATCCGCCAGATACGGCAGCTGGTATAGAATGGGTATGGGAGCTGACGTAAATCACGTTGCAAATAGCAAACTAGCCTTTAGGCTAACAGCAGACGGCGAGCGAGGAAAATCTTGGCGAGATGATATCAAGTATAGAAATTTTATGATAAGTCCTAGCGTTATAGTAACAAACGAAGAGGGCGATATTAGCTTTGAGGCTCAATACACATTTGACAATGCGTGGAGAGTTCCTGATAGAACGCCTACTAAGGATATATACGATAAGCTTGGGCTTGATTATAAAAAGGGCTTTGCGCATAGCGGCGATTTCGTCGAGGATAGACTTCATTTCTTTCGCACGGAATTAAATGCCGAGCTGGCAAAGGATATGAACCTAAAATGGATCTTTGGTTATAGGCAAGCCAGTCAAAATTTCGACCACTTTTACGGCGGAACGATAGTAGGCGGCAACAAGATCAGGCAAAACTATGCAAAGCAACAGACCGATAACAACACCATCTCAAACTCGCTTACGCTAACAAAGGAGCTTGAATTTGAAAGAATTAAGCACAATATAGCTTTTGGATACGATCATGTCCTTGAAAAAAGAGCGCCAAAGCTTTGGTTCAACAGAAGTCATACCGCAGTAGTAGATCCTTATGCACCTTCTAGCAGCTGGGCGTCGCCGAGACTAGAAAAGCTTACTACCGACAATAGACACAAGGCTATAAATCACGGGGTGTTTTTTGAAGACCTCATCAGTCTTGATGATAAATACAGACTTTTGATCGGCGGAAGATTTGACTTTTATAAATTTAAGACAAGAGATATAAACGGCAAAACAAATAGCTATGACGGAAATTCGTTTAGCCCAAGAGTGGGTCTTTTGTGGGATTTTACCGATAATCATACCGCTTACGTTTCTTATTCGCAGAGCTTTGCTCCTTATGGCGGACGAGGAAATATAAATATAAGCACAAACGATATATCAACACTTGACACAAAGCCTCAAAACAACGTCCAATACGAAATCGGACTAAAGAGCAACTGGGCGGATAATAGATTTAGCTCAAATTTGGCGGTATTTCAAATAGAGCATAAAAACATACGTTATCAACCTGATGCCACCAACGACCCATACACTTGGGCTTTGCGCGGTAAAGAGCGAAGCAGGGGCGTAGAACTAAACGTGCTGGGGCAAATTTATGGGAATTTATACCTAAGAAGCTCCCTTGGCTATACGGATGCTAAAACAACTGAAGACAATTCAAACAAACTATACGAAGGGCTAAATTTAAACAACACCACTAAGCTGCAAGGTAACGTCTTTCTTCGCTACGTAGAAGATAAGAAATGGTATGTGGAAAGTGGCGTTACGGGATATTCTAAGCGCTACAACTACACGGTTTCAAGTAGTAAAGTAGAACAAAACCACCTGCCGGGCTTTGCAAGAGTGGATCTAAGTGCGGGCTACAACTTTAATGAAAATGCTCAAATAACCCTAGCCATAAACAATCTTTTGGATAAAAAATATTGGCGTTCAAACGCAAGGCTGGGTGATAAGAGATCGTTTATGATGAATTTTCACTATAATTTTTAATCTTGCGAGGCGAGAGTTTAGGCTCTTGCCTGACTAACTCTACTTGCTATACCGTGTAGCTATGAAGCCAAAGCGCTTGTGCGCAAATTTTATTATTTGAATTTGCTTTACTAAGCAAAACCGGCTTAAAATCATCGCTTTGTTTTTAAGCGACTTGCTTGCAGCCTATCCGCGCTAAGCCTTAAGCGGGATTAAATTTATCTCCTCTACCTTAATCCAAGCAAATAGTAAGATAAAATTTAGCCCAAGCATTGTGACATAGGCGGAGATATTCATATAAGTTTGCGCTTTTAGTTGCATTAATATAGCTTCGTTTGGATTTGGCATATATGTAAAAAATATGAATACTGAGATGCCTATGCTCGCGATAATTGTAAGTATTAATGCTGTGATGGAGCTTGTGGCATATATCTTAAAAATTTTATTTTCGGTTATTTGGGCAAGATTGTAGTGAATTTTTAACCACATTGTAAGCCCAAATACAGTAGCTATAATAACCAATGCGAAAATTGCATAAAGAGTTGTTTTGCTAGCCTGCGTAAAATATAGGGTTGTATAAAGCGCGATAATAAATATACACGAAGCGATAAATTTTTGATAGTTTCTTAGCGCGTTACTACCGCTTAAATTTGATATCGTTTTTAGGGCTTTGTAGTAAAAATATATTGATATTATCACTGCGATAAGGCTAAAAATTTGCTTATAACCGACTGTTTTTTGGGTTGTTAATTGCGGTAGATTATTTGCAAAAAATAAAAACATAGCGTTTAATAAAGATGAAAAGCTCATTACCAAAGCGGCGATTATACCATTTTTTCTAGCACCTGCTAACATGTAAGATATCTCTTGCTCGTCTTTTTGCGTGGTTTTAAATTCTTGCATTTTTATCCTTTGTAAATTTAGCTTTGATTTTATATAAAAACGTATTTAAATAAGATAAATTTCTTTGCATATTTTTTAAAGTTCTTCCAAGGTATAAGTGTGCTATCAAATTCTCTTTGCTTGCTTGCCAAGCGATGCTTTGGATATTGTTTTAATTACTTTTTAAAATTTAAGCAGATAAATTTTGCAACTCTTTTACGCTAAGAGATTGCGGGCATAAATTTGGCTTTTGCTCTTAGCATTTTTGGTATTTTTGGATTGAAATGCGTAGGTTTATAAAATTAATTTTGGAGCGATTTATGAATTCGTGCGGGGCAAGCGAGTGAGGGCTATCTAAATTTGTTAGCCCTCAATGTAGTTTTTAAGTTTGCGTCCTACTTTTGGATGTTTTAGTTTTTTGATAGCCGAACTTTCTATCTGTCGGACACGCTCGCGAGTCACATTTAGCTCTTTGCCGATCTCTTCAAGAGTACGATCGCTTTCATCTTCAAGCAAACCAAATCTCATTCTGATAACCGCTTTTTCACGCTCGTTAAGCTGATCAAGAACCTCATCTATCTGCTCTTTAAGGTCGTTTTTAAGTATATGATCCATAGGGCTTAGCGAGCTTCTATCTTCGACAAAATCGCCAAATTTACCGTCTTCTTCGTTACCGATTGGTGCTTCAAGGCTGATCGGCTCTTTTGTGATCTTGATAACCTGCTTAACCTTATCTACGCTTAGCCCAACCTCTTTGGCGATCACACTTACGTCAGGCTCTTTGCCTTCTTCTTGAAGATATTTACGGTTTATCTTGTTTATCCTGTTTATAGTCTCGATCATATGGATAGGTATGCGTATAGTGCGCGCCTGATCGGCTATTGCGCGGCTTATAGCTTGGCGTATCCACCATGTGGCGTAGGTTGAAAATTTATAGCCTTTTTTATACTCAAATTTATCAACCGCTTTCATAAGACCGATGTTTCCCTCTTGGATGAGGTCCAAGAACGGCAAGCCACGATTTGTATAGCGCTTGGCGATACTTACCACAAGACGCAGGTTTGACTTAGCCATTCTTGTTTTTGCCTCGTCTGAAATTTTCTTACCTCGTTTGATCTGCTCTAAAATTTCTTTTAGCTGCACAGGATCAAGGTTAAATCCCTGCTTGCTAGCCTCTTTTGTTTGAAATAGCTTTTTAATCTCGACATAAGTTGAAACCATCGTAGCCTCGGGCACACGAGCTATGATATCCTCTTTGCTAAGCTTGATGATGTCTTTTAGGATACTTTTGTGATTTTTCTTAAGTTCGTCGCTAAACATAGGAAGTTTATACTCAAGTCTTTTAAGCTCTCTATCAAACTCATCGTCGCTCTTTAAGGCTGTTTCCATTGATTTTACGATTTCGCTTATAAGCTTGCTTGTAGGTCCTAGATCCATTAGCTTGTCTTTTAGAATTTTCTTTTTAAAGACTAATGTTAGCTTTGCTAAAAGCTCATCTTCTTGCTCAACGTCGCTTTGTTTATTGGCCATTTTCATCCAGTCTTTTTTAGCCTTTTCAAGCGCTTTGAAGCTCTCTATAACTTTTTCGGCTCTTTTATCCTCTTTTTTAGAAGGTTTCTTTGAGGTTTCCTCTTCAAATTCCGCCTCTTCGTCAAATTCCTCCTCCTCTTCGTTTTCGCCGTTATCCTCATCATCAAAGCTCTTAAATAGCTCTTTGACTCTTCTTTCGCGGTTAATAAGAGGCTCTTTATAATCAAGTATGAAATCAATCAGATACGGCACGGAGCAAAAGGCATCGATGATGATATCCTCGCCAAGCTCGATCTTCTTGCTTATTTCCACCTCCTCGTCTTTTGTAAGTAGCGAAATTTGCCCCATTTCGCGTAGATACATACGCACGGGACTGTCTGAGCGTGACCACTCAAGCAGATCGTTTTCGCTGGCAAGGTCAAATTCGTCTTCCAAGATCTCATCTTGAAGCTTTTCGCGCTCCTCTTTTCGCTTTTTAGCGTCCTCGATGTTTTTCATCTTGGCTATTTCAGCTGCGGTTATCAGTTTGATTTTGTGTGTTTTAGCTAGGGCTTCTACTTTTTTTGCGATCGCACTTGTAGGCGCCTTTTCAAAAAATTTGATAAGTTTTTCGTATGTTACGTAGCCTTTGGAATTCTCTTTAAATAACTCTTCAACGAGGGATAAAGTCTCTTTTTTTGCGCTGCTCATTAATTTCCTTTGCTATCCGTAGTCTTGTAAGTAAAAGGTATGTATTATACCGAGATTTTCTTAATCTTTGCCAAAATACAGTTTGGAACACAACTTGCTTAATCTTTTTTGAGATATTAAAATTTAGGAAATTTTATAATGCAAAACGGATATTATCAAGCTGCCGGCGCGATGGTTACGCAGTTTAACCGCCTTGATGTCATCTCAAATAACCTTGCAAACATAAACACAATCGGCTTTAAGCGTGACGATGTGGTTGTGGGTGATTTTGAGAGAATTTTTCAAGAGTTTAGAGATGTTTTGCCGCTTGAAAATCACACAAAGCAAGCTGCTAAATTTTTAAATAGAACTATTGATAGAGTGCCTCAAATTTCAGAACAGTATGTTGATTTTAGCAATAGCGGGATGAAATTTACCGGCAATACGCTTGATTTTGCTATAAAGCGCGAGGATATTTTTTTCTTGGTTGAAACCAAAACAGGCGAAGTTAGGCTTACTAAAAACGGCGCTTTTAGCCTTGATGATGAGGGATTTTTGGTTACAAAAGAGGGCTTTAAAGTGCTTCCAAATAACTATTTTGAAGGCGGAGCAGACGGGATACAAATTCCGCAAGACGAGAGGTTAAGTGTGGATAAAAATGGAAATATCTACGCAAACGATGAGCAGATTGCAAGATTTTATCTGGCTCAGCCAAAAGAGATAAGAAATCTTACAAAAGAGGGTGATAATCTATACGTTTTGCCAAATTTAAAAGAGTTAAGAGATCTTGGCGATGATGTTGATGCCGTTGCTCAGGGTTATACTCAAATTTCAAACGTAAATGCCGTAACCGAGATGGTGGGGCTTATCGAGACAAACCGATTGGTTGATATGTATCAAAAAGTGATGAGAAGCCATATGGACGATCTTAACCAAGACGCCATCAGCAAGCTGGCTTCAACTAAGGTTTAAAAACTCGTCTTTTAAGCGCATTTAAATGAAGTTGCAAAATTTGGCTTGATGGACTACTTGTCCTATCTGCACCAAAATTTTACTGCACGACATTTAAATCCATATTAAAATACTTCGCTTTTGCAGTTTAAAACATTGCTGTAAAAATTTGCGAGTATTTGCAGAATTTAATATAAAAAACAGAATTTGGAACATAACTTGCTAATTACAAGTTTAAAAAATTTAAAAGGATAAGCCATGATGAGATCGATTTACTCAGCTGCAACCGGCATGATAGCGCAGCAGACCCAAATAGACGTAACCTCACACAATATCTCAAACGTAAATACGATGGGATATAAGAAAAACAGAGCCGAATTTGCCGATCTTATGTATCAGGTTATGGAGTATGCAGGCACTTCGACCAGCTCTACGACAAAAAGCCCTACAGGCATAGAGGTTGGTCTTGGCGTGCGCCCTACGGCGATAACTAAAATTTTCTCGCAAGGACACTTTAAAGAAACAAGTAACAACCTTGATATGGTTATTGCTGGGCATGGATTTTTTCAAGTGCAACTTCCTGACGGCACCACGGCTTATACCAGAAACGGTGCGTTTAAGCTTGATAGCGAAGGCACGATAGTAAATTCAGACGGATATCCTTTGATCCCGCAGATGAGCATACCTGCCGATGCTACACATATCTCTGTAGGCACGGACGGCACGGTTTCGGTCTTGCAGCCGGGTAATGTCGAGATGACGCAGATCGGTCAGATAGAGCTTGCAAATTTTATAAACCCAAGCGGGCTTCACGCGATGGGCGATAACAACTACCTTCCTACAGGCTCAAGCGGCGATGTGGTCGTAGGAACGGCAGGGCTTGACGGATTTGGTCAGATCAAGCAAGGATTTGTCGAGATGAGTAACGTCCAGCTGGTTGAGGAGATGACCGATCTTATCACCGGCCAGCGTGCGTATGAGGCTAATTCAAAGGCGATAACGACAAGCGATGATATGCTTCAAATCGTAAATAATCTTAAGAGATAAGCCATGATATATCTTATCTTGATAATCGCGCTTATCCTTGGAATTTGGGTGTTTGATGCGATATATTTTGGCGAGAGTTCAAAAGGACTATAAAATTTAATAAAATTTGAGTAATATTCGCCTTAAATTTTAAATCGCAAGGCTAATATTGAGCTTTTATACCATTTTTAAGATCACAATTCCCGTTATGCTCGGTTTTATTCCGCTTGGTATAGCCTTTGGCTTGCTTGCGGAAAATATAGGCGTAGCTCCTCTTATGACCATGGCTTTAAACTTGATAGTATATGCCGGAGCAGGGCAATTTGCCTTGCTTTCGATGCTTAGTGCGGGTACGGGTTTGGTTGAAATTTTTATCGCAAGTTATGTTATAAATTTGCGCCATACTTTTTATTCGCTCGCCCTTTTAAAGGACTTTAAGGGGCTTAAGTTTAAATACTACAACATCTTTGCCTTAACCGATGAAAGTTTTGCGATATTTAAGACGCTTAAGACAAATTCGCAAGAAGAAAAGGACAAAGCATACACGCTTATAAATTTGCTTACTCAAACTTACTGGGCGGTGGGCACTCTGCTTGGAATTTTAGTCGGCAAGGGCATTAGGATTGATTATAGCGGGATTGAATTTTGTCTAACGGCGCTTTTTATAGTTCTTGCTATCGAGATGTTTAAGGATGATAAAAACTACAAGCTTCTTTTCTTTTCGCTTGGACTGGGCGTGTTTGCAACCGCATTTTTCCCGCCGTCATATATGCTTTTACTATCGCTTTTCATCGGATTTACGGTTATTGTCATAGGAGATAGAATCAAATGAGCGATATCTTAACTTCAGGCATAAATTTAAACTCAAGCCCGCTTGTTATGTCTTTAGTTGTGCTAACCGCTACGGTTGCGACGTTTTTAACCAGAGTTACGCCGTTTTGGATATTTAAAAAAGACAAGCCAAACAAGTGGCTTTTAAGCGTTGAGCGACATATGGGGCTTTTTATAATGGTTATTTTGGTCTTTTACGCCCTTAAGGATACCAATTTTAAAGAATTTCCTTTTGGTGGACGCGAGATCGTTTCTGCTGTTTGCGCTATATTAATTCATCTTAAATTTAAAAATGCGCTTTTAAGCATAGTTTTTTCAACGGCTATTTATATGTTTCTTTTGAGAATTTAGTAGAAAAATTAAAAAATAATAAAAAAATAATATTAATTGACTTTATATAGTTTAAAGTGTATAATTCAAGCTGAAATTTCAAAATACAAGATCTTGACAGTTTGAAACTTAAACTTCAAAGGAGATTTAATATGCGTTTTTCGTTAAAGGTGTTTATCGTGATGATTTTTAGTGCTACGATGGCTTTAGCAAAGCCTACGATTTATATTTTAGCAACAGGCGGAACGATCGCGGGAAGCGGATCGGGAGCTCTTGATACAAGCTATACTTCAGGAACCGTAACGGTTGATAAACTAATAGCCGCCGTGCCTGATATCAACAAGATCGCAACGATCAAAGGAGAGCAAATTTCAAATATCGGCTCTCAAGAGATGAATAACGAGGTTTGGCTAAAGCTTGCAAATAGAGTAAATGAGCTGCTATCAAGCGGTAAAGCAGACGGAGTGGTTATCACTCACGGAACAGATACCATGGAAGAGACTGCGTACTTTTTAAATTTAGTCGTTAAGAGCGATAAGCCTATAGTTATGGTTGGCGCTATGAGAAACTCAACATCGCTAAGCGCAGACGGTCCTTTGAATTTGTTTAACGCCGTAAATGTAGCTATGAGCAAAGATAGCGTAGGTAAAGGTGTGGTTGTAGTGATGAATGATGAAATTCACGCCGCTAGAGAGGTTACTAAGATGAATACGACAAGCGTTGATACCTTTAAGTCGCCAAATACGGGTAGAATCGGAACCGTCTTTTACGGAAACGTAAAATACTATATGACTCCTGCTAGAAAGCATACCGTAAATAGCGCTTTTGATATCGCTAAGATAAAAGAACTTCCACGCGTAGATATCATTTATAGCCACTCAAACGACAATCCTGATTTTGTAAATACCGCAGTTAAAATGGGTGCAAAAGGTATAATTAATGCCGGCATGGGCAACGGAAATCCATTCCCAAGTGCTCTTGAGGCTCTAGGTGAAGCGGTAAAAGGCGGCTTAGTCGTGGTTAGAGACTCTCGTGTAGGCACAGGCGAGACTACTATGAACGGCGAAGTTGACGACACTAAATACGGATTCGTAACAAGCGATAATCTAAACGTTCAAAAGGCTCGTGTGCTACTTATGCTAGGTCTTGCGACAACTAACGATAAAGCAAAAATTCAAGAATTTTTCCTTACTCATTAAGTTTTAATAGGCGGCAAATTCAGTGTCGCCTATTAAATTTTTATCTTAAATTTATCCTTTTTCTTTTAAAAATCAAAATTAATTTTTTAAATTAAGGCATTTTGCTTGAACTATCTTCTTTTTATCGCCATATTTTTTCCTATAAGCTTAATGCCGGGCATAAATATGACTTTTATCTTGGGGCTTAGCATGAGCATAGGCTATAAGCGCTCTTTTGCTATGCTACTTGGACAGCTCTTTTCGGTAGGATTTATAGCCTCTATTTGTATATTTGGTGCAGGAGCTTTGCTTCTTAAATTTGAAGCGGCATTTAGAATTTTAAAATTTTGCAGTGCGCTTTATATCATCTATCTTGGCGTTATGCTCTTTTTTAGTCGCGGCAAACTAAGTGTTAAAAGCGTAAAAAACGATAAAAACCATAAAAAGCTATTTATTAAAGGGCTTGTAGTAAGCATATCAAACCCGAAGGCTTGGATATTTTTAGCTGCTATTTTACCGCCCTTTTTAAACCAGAACGATCCTTTTGGTATAGAGGCTTATTTGCTTTTGTTTCTGCTGGTTCTCATCGAGTTTATTTGCCTAAACATCTACGCTCTTGGCGGAAGCATGCTTAAAAAATTACTTATAAACCATCTGCGCGCACTTGAGATAGCAACCGCTTCTTTGATGTGTATAGTAGGTGTTTGGATGCTTAGCATCTAGGGCTGTTCGATCACGCAAATTTCATTTTTAATAATCGCTCTTATCGTAAAATAGCCTACTAGGCATATGAAAAAGACAAGCAAGATAAATAAAATCACGCTTAAAATCGCAAAAAACAGCTCGCCGCTTAGCTCGTATGCTCTTAAAAACGCCATACTGGAAGCTGCGGTAGGGAAGGTAAATGCCCACTATGACAGGAAAAATTTTAGCTTTGTGAAATTGCGAAACATAAAAAGTATAAGAAGCACGAAAAATAGCGTTAAATTTAATAAAATTTGAGCTATCGTATCGAAATTGCCCGTAAGTTTCAAGTAGCCTAAAAATCCTACCGCAGGCGGAGCTATGAGTATAAAAAGAGTAGGGATAAATTTCTGTGCGAGCTGATCGTGAAAGATAATGCGATAAAAAACGATAGTAAATAAAACCACCCAAAAAAACATTCCCACGCTAAAGTAATACCACAAAAACAAGCCATTTTCTTTGCTTGCGATAACTACTACGAGGTTGCCGACTATCGGGATGAACCAAGCGGGATTTGAGTGAGATATTAGCATGTTTTTATTTATCCAGAACGAAACCACGTAAAGCGTTAAAAAGCTTTGAATCGCGAGTGCAAAATAAAATAAAATTTGATGCAAAAGATCAAATTCACGCCACATCGCAGATAGCAAAAATAGCGAAATACTAAATGCCGCAAAGAAATTTATCTTGATGGGATGGGCAAATTCCTCTCTAACCTGCTCGTTAAATTTTATAAATTTAATCAGATAAATAGTGGTGATAAGGATAAAAACCAAACTTGTTAGAGATCTTAAAATTTCAAATACGAAATTTGATAGGCTAAAGACCAAATTTAGCTTCTCATAAGCAAGACTTAGCCCTCCAAGCCCCCATAATAACGGCAAAAAAACATAATAGGAAAGTTCTTTATCTTGCTCGTTGCGCCATTTTTATTTTGAAATTCGCTCATAAAAATCCTTTTAATTTATCTTTATGCAATATTACCTATAATGGCTCTATTTCTCAGTGACGTTGTCACAAAGGATTGTTATGCTAAGCAAAGAAGATAAGAAAATTTTAGATAAAGAGTTTATAGATAGGTTTGAAATTTCTCCGGCAGATGCTAAGAAAATTTATGAAAGCGCAGTTGCAAAGAGACTTAAAAAGGGAGCTTTGATATATAGCAAAGATGAAAACTGCGGTTACATCATAGTAAAAAGCGGTGTTTTAAGGGCGTTTATAACCTCTCAAAATCTCAAGGAGATAACGATATTTAAGCTTGAAAGCGGCGATAATTGCGTTATTTGTTCATCTTGCACCATGAGTTCTTTTGATACCGAGATAACGCTTAGCATACAAGAAGACGTCGAGGCGATACTTATACCGATTCAAATTTTTAAAGATATTAAAAATAGCTACGCAAGCGTGCTAAATCATGCTCTTAGTCTGATTTCTGCTAGGTTTGCCGCTGCCATAAGCGTTATGGAGCAAGCGCTCTTTGCGCCTCTTGTAAGTAGGGTTAAAAATTTTTTAATGGAAAATTCTAAAAACGGCGAAATAACCATCACTCACGAAGAGCTTGCAAATCACCTTGGAAGCGCGCGTGAAGCCGTTTCAAGGATATTAAAAGAGATGGAAAAAAGCGGAGCGATATCTCAAAAAAGAGGCAAAATTTATCTGCTTGATAGCACTCTTTAAATTTGTTTTTAAAGGCAAATTTATCTTTATACGCTTTATGTTTTTTTATGGATTAAAATTAAGTGATAATGTTACAGATAAAAAATTTGTTTTTAGCTATCATTCTAATAAACTAAAACAAAGGACATAAAATGCTAAGCACGAAAAGCAGAGCTATAAGAGTGATTTTTGGAATTTTGTTGATGGCTTTGATATGGTATTTTTTTAAAAGCTATTGGGCTTTGATAGGGCTTGTGCCTATCATTGTAGGGCTTACGGGATTTTGCCCGGCATGCTATTTTATGGGCAAGTGCTCCATAAAAAGATAAATTTGCTTATCCTTTCTTATTAAAGGCTTTAAAGGCGATTTTTAGATTGCTTTTAAAGCTCTTTTATTCGGTATTCTTAATTATATTTGATGAATTATTTAGCTTTATTTTGTTAAAATCAAACAAAATTTAACGATAAGGTTTGATATGAAACAAGGTAAAGTTTGGAAATTTGGCGACAATATAGATACCGATATCATTATCGCCGCACGCTATCTAAACACCTCTGACGAAAATGAACTTGCAAAGCACATAATGGAAGATGCCGATCCTAAATTTAGCTCTAAAATTTCAAACGGCGACATTATAGTAGCGGGCGAAAATTTCGGTTGCGGAAGCAGTAGAGAGCATGCTCCTTTGGCTCTTAAGGCAGCAGGCATAGGAGCTATAGTAGCAAAATCTTATGCGAGAATTTTTTATAGAAATAGCTTTAATACGGGTCTTTTGATACTAGAGATAAGCGAGACTGACGAGATAAACGAGAGCGATGAGCTTAAAATCGACGTTGATAGCGGCGTGATAGTAAATTTAAGCACTAAAAAAGAGTATAAATTCAGCCCGATACCTGAATTTATGCAAGAGCTTTTAAAAAGTGGCGGACTTATCGAATATGCGAAGAAAAATTTACAAGGAAAATAATGAAGAGATATAATATTGCGGTAATTAAAGGCGACGGGATCGGTCCTGAGATAGTAGATGAGGCTGTAAGGGTTCTTGATGTGGTTAGTGCAAAGCACGGATTTGAGCTTAATTACGAGTTTTTCTTAATGGGCGGAGCCGCGATTGATGTTTTTAAAGAGCCACTTCCCGATGTTACACTGCAAGGTGCGCTAAATAGCGATGCGGTACTTTTTGGAGCGATAGGCGGAGATAAATGGGATAATATGCCTCGCCATTTGCGCCCTGAAAGCGGACTTTTAAAGCTTAGAAAAGAACTTGGTGCTTACGCAAATTTGCGTCCTGCATTTGTATTTGACGAGCTTGTGGATGCCAGCACTCTTAAGCCAAGCGTGCTTCAAAATGTGGATTTTATAGTAGTTCGCGAGCTAACTGGAGGAATTTACTTTGGACAGCCTCGTGAGAAGAAAGACGGTAGCGCTTTTAACACCATGATATATACAAAGCCTGAAATTGAGCGCATAGCAAAGGTTGCCTTTGAAGCGGCGATGAGTCGCAAGAAACACGTCTGTATGGTTGATAAGGCAAACGTCCTTGAGACCAGTCAGCTTTGGCGGGAAACGGTTGCCGAAGTTGCCAAGAGCTATCCTGAGGTGAAGCTTGATTTTATGTATGTGGATAACGCGGCTATGCAGATGGTAAGAAACCCGCGCCAATTTGACGTGATACTTACTGAAAATTTATTCGGTGATATATTAAGCGATGAGGCAAGCATGGTAGTAGGCTCGATAGGATTGCTTCCAAGTGCGAGCATAGGCGGCAAGGTAGGCATTTACGAGCCTATCCACGGATCGGCTCCCGATATCGCAGGACAGGGCATAGCAAATCCTATCGCTACGATATTAAGCGCCGCAATGTTGCTTAGATATTCATTTGGCGAAGAAGAGGCTGCAAAAGACATAGAAAATGCCGTGCAAAAAGCACTTGCAGAGGGCTATAGGACAAAAGATATAGCCGAATTTGGCGCTAAAGAGGTCTGCTCTACAAGCGAAATGGGCGGAATTATAGTTGATTTTATAGACGCATGATGAAAAATACGATAACCGAAGCTTTGATATATGAGGCCCAAGGGCTTAAAGATGATGCGCTTTTGGTTTATAGAAACATTCTTAAAGCAAGCCCTGATAATAAGGACGCCCTAAACGCCATTAAGCGTCTTAGCGGTCTTAGAAAACGCGATAAGAGCGTAAATGAACAGATGCGGGATTTTTTTATAAACATGAAAACAAGCGAAGAGATAAATGAATTTAAAAGGTGGCTGATTAAGATATGAAACTTGAAGATATTGCAAAAATGGCTATCGACGAGGTTGCCGCAGAGCTTGAAAACGCTAAAGAGCATGGGCTAAAAGAGCCTGCAGGGCAACCTATAATCATAGAAGAGAGTAAAATTAACGGCGAGATAAACGGCGAAGAGATATTTTTACGCAATCTCAAAGAGCGAATTTTAGTGCTTTTTGAAGGACTAAACGCAACCGGCAGGGAAAATTTAGAAGACAGACTTGAACTTACGCTAAAATTTTTGGAATTTGTGCTTGCAAATGTCGAAAATAGGCTCGAAAATCTCCAAACTAAATGAACTAAATAGAGTGCGAGATATACTCTCGCCTCATACCAATCGCGCATATCTGGTAGGCGGAGTTGTGCGC
Source organism: Campylobacter sp. CCUG 57310 (assembly GCF_013201975.1). Classification (NCBI taxonomy): domain Bacteria; kingdom Pseudomonadati; phylum Campylobacterota; class Epsilonproteobacteria; order Campylobacterales; family Campylobacteraceae; genus Campylobacter; species Campylobacter sp. CCUG 57310. The sequence continues at coordinate 1,208,163 of NZ_CP053845.1, read as the reverse complement.
GATATACTTCTTGGCGAGCTTAGAGCTACCGGCTTAAAAGCGAAATTTAAACCCGAAAAAACAGACTTTGATATAGAAATTTATGATATTGAACCTGCCAAATTTGATGCTTTGATGAATGAAAACGGTGCAAGTGGAGTTGGGAAAAGCTACTTTGTCTATAAATTTGAAAATTTTGATCTATCCTTGCCTCGCACCGAAAGTAAAGTAGGCGATGGTCATAAGGCGTTTGAAGTAAGTTACTGTAATGACGAAAAGCAGGCTTCAAAGCGCAGGGATTTTACTATAAACTCCATAATGATAAACATCTTTAGCGGCGAAATTTTAGACTTTAACGGCGGGATGAGCGATCTTAAAAAGGGAGTTTTAAGGCATATTGATGATGAGAAATTTTGCGAAGATAGTCTTAGAGTTTTAAGGGCTGTGCAGTTTAGCGCTAGGCTAAATTTTATGGTTGCACCAAAGACATTAAAACTAATGAAAACTCTTAGCATAGACGATCTTAGCAAGGATAGGATATCAGCTGAGCTAATGAAGCTTTTTAGAGCCAAATTTCAAGATGTGGGAGCTAGATATCTATATAGGCTTGGGCTTTTTAAAGCTCTTTTTGGATTAAATTTAAGCCGCAATCAGGCTGATAAATTTATCAAAAAGCTAGCAAGCACTATCAAATTTCAAAAAGACGAGCGTGAGTTTTTGTATCTGCTTGCAGGTATGTTTGAGTTAAAAGAGCAAATTTTAAAGGAGCTAAATTTGCCAAATAGCTTTAAGGCTTGCTTTACTCAGCCGTTTTTTAGCCGTAGGGTAAGCGATAAGGAGCTTTTGGAAATTTCTCTTAAAATGCCACTTAAAGAGTGGCTCGGGCTAAATTCGGCTAGTCTTGTAAAAAGAGCCAAGAAATTTGGCATATATGATAAGAAATTTGACACCAAAATAGACTCTGCAGCCGTTATAAAAGAGGGCTTTAAAAACGAGCAGATCGCAGCTGAAATTTTAAGGCGCCAAAGGCTAGCCATAGATGAATTTTTAAAAGATTTTGCTCGCTAAATTTTTAAAATAAACCTCCATTTAATAGATATAAAAGCGCAATTTAGCTAAAATCAGAGCTTATTTAAAAGAGGTTAGATGAAAAAATACATACTTAAAATTGAGTGTCAAGACGAAAAGGGCTTGATTTATAGAATTTGCGATGTGGTTTTTAAATACCACCTTAATATCGAAACTAATAACGAATTTGTCGATTATGACAGCAATAGATTTTTCATGCGGGCTTCGCTTGCAGGCGAGGTTAAGACTGCCGAATTTGTTGGCACGCTTGAGGCGTTTTTACCAAAGGGTGCTATCATAGAGTGCATCGAGGCTACTAAGAAAAATATCATTATCTTAGCGACTAAGGAAGCGCATTGTATCGGCGATCTACTTATAAAATTCGATAGCGGCGAGCTAAATGCAAATATCCTTGCGGTCATCGCAAATCGCGAAAATTTAAAAGAGCTTGTAAGCAGATTTGATATCCCGTTTCACTATATCAACGCAGACGGTATAGAGCGCGATAAGCACGAAGAATTGGTGCTTGAGACTATGGGTAAGTATAAATTTGATTATGCTGTTTTGGCAAAATATATGAGAATTTTATCGCCGAATTTCGTTAAGCGTTATCCAAAGCAAATTATCAACATACATCATTCGTTCCTGCCCGCATTTATCGGCGCAAATCCTTATAAGCAAGCTTATGAAAGAGGAGTTAAGATCATCGGTGCTACGGCGCATTTTGTAAATGACGATCTTGATGAGGGTCCGATAATCGCTCAAGACGTTATTAGCGTAAATCACGAAATGAGCTGGCAACAGATGCAAAAAGCAGGCAGAAGTTGCGAGAAAAACGTGCTTTCGGCAGCACTTGATCTTGCCTTGGAAGATAGACTTTTCGTGCATAAAAATAAGGTTATAGTCTTTTAATGTTTAACATCGTTCTTGTAAGTCCGCAAATTCCTCAAAACACAGGCTCCATAGGTAGAATGTGCGTCAATGCGAATTTGAATTTGCACATCATTAAGCCAACCGTGTTTGATCTAAGCGAAAAAGCCGTTAGACGAGCGGGACTTGATTACTGGAAGGATTTAAAGCTTAGCGTTTGGGAGAGCTTGGATGAGTTTTTGCACGCAAATGCAAAATTTGAAGATAGGTTTTTTTACGCTACGACAAAGACGGATAGATTTTATTTTGACGTTGAATTTAAAGAAGGAGATTTTATATTTTTTGGAGGTGAGAGTACGGGGCTTCCTATGCAGCTTATGCAAAGAAATTTCGCCAACGCTATAACTATTCCTATGGGAAAGCTCGGAAGAAGCTTAAATTTGGCCACGAGCGCAGGAATTATCACATACGAAGCAATACGCCAAAATATAGATAAATTTGATTTAAGGAACACTATTTGAAAAAATTCTTACTTTTTTTAGTTGCTACCGCTTTTGCTTTGGCTAGCGAGCTTAGCATAGCGACTTACAATGTCGAAAATCTCTTTGACGCTAAAAACGACGGAAGCGAGTATAAAGACTTTGTGATCGGTAAATCGGCATGGAATTTAAAAGAGGCAAACGCTAAATTTGACCGTATCAAAGAGGATATAAAAAGACTTGATGCCGATATAATAGCGCTTCAAGAGATAGAAAATGAAGAAATTTTAAAAGAGCTTATGAGGCAGACGGGGTATAAATATTTTGCCTTTTCAAAGGATAAAAGAGCGCCTATAGGGCTTGGGCTTTTGTCAAAAATAAAGCCGCTTAAAACTCAAATTTTCAAAGTGCCAAACGTAAAAACAAGAGATATCGTAATGGTTGATTTTGAGCTTGACGGCGAGGTTTTTAGCGTATATGTAAATCATATGCCTGCGCAAAAAAACTCGCTTAAAAGCAGACAAGCAGCCTTTAGAACGCTCAAAAACGCTATACAAGAGGATAAAAACGCTATTTTGCTGGGTGATTTTAACACTCCATACGGAGAGAAATCTTTGCTAAACGATATACTGATTAGCAGGCAGATGAGCGATTTGTGGGAGTTTTTGCCAAAAGATGAAAGATATTCGCATATAAATTTAAGCCCAATTGATCACGTCGTGATGTCAAAAAGTATGTTTGATAAAAGAGGTATAGAGTATGTTTATGGCAGTTTTGAAGTCATAAAACCTCTAAATTTTGCCAATTCAAAGCCAAAATTCGGCGAAAAGATTGCGGGACTAAATTCCGATCATTTTCCGCTTAGATTTAAAATTAGCATTGGCAAAAAGGCAAATGAATTTACTAAAGCAAGTATCGATACTCTTTTTAACAACCCAAGCAAAGCACCTTATGAGCTTGAGAAAGTTTGCGTCATATACAAGGATAAAAAAGGCTTTATCATATCGCAAAACAGACGCGGAATTTACGTATATGACCCTGATAATAGCTATTTGCTCGGAAGCGTAATGGACGTGGTCGTAAATAGTATCGGCGAATTTAAAGGCGCTCTTGAGGTAAATTCCATGAGAGTGGTTAAAATGCACGATAAGCTTGCCGATGTCAAAACGCAAATGCTAAGCGCTAGCAGGCTAAATGAAGCCAGAGCCGGAGACGTGATAGAAAGCATTTCAGGCGAGATAAAAAAAGGCAGACTCATCACGCCTTACGGAAGCGTTAGGGTTTATAGCCCTAAAGGCAAATTGGCCGATACAAAAAATGCGGAATTTAAAGCCGTGCGCGTGGGGGTTTATAAAGGCGAAATTCAGTTGGTGGTCGAGTGATGGCGTTGCTTGATGGCTTGATACTGGTTGCTTTTGTGCTTTTTATGGTGTTTTTGGTGCGCGGATTTGTCGTGCAGGTGAGAGATAAAAATGAAAAAAGAAAACTTAATAAAAAAGATGAAATTTAAAGAGAGTGAGTTATGAAAAAAGAGCTTTTAATTGAAATCGGCGTTGAAGAGTTGCCGGCGATTCCGTTTTTGAAAGAGGCGGGAAATATCAAGACCAAATGGCAAGAGGTGCTGGCTGAAAATAGCCTAAAAAGCGAGTGTGAGTTTTATTACACACCTAGAAGGATTGTCTTTTATCATCCTGAATTTGCGATTAAGCAGCCTGATGGATTTGCCGAATTTATAGGCGCTCCAAAGCAAGTCGCGATGAAAGATGGCGAATTTACGCCTGCTGCGCTTAGCTTTGCTAAAAAGTGCGGTATAGATATTGGTGAGCTGAAATTTGAGATGATAAACGGCAAAGAAGTTTTGTATCATAAAAAGCCGGTTGAAGGAAGACCTAGTAAAGAGCTACTTGGTGATATGATAGAGAAATTTTTACTAAGCCTAAATTTTGGCAAATCAATGCGCTGGGGAGAAGGCAAATTCGAGTTTATCCGTCCGATTAGATCGTTTCTTTGTCTGCTTGACGGTGAAGTTGTTGAGTTTAATAAATTTGACGTGGCGTCATCAAATAGCATCTATCAGCACAGAAGCGTTAGCTATGAGAAATTTAGTGTAAAAAACGCTCGCGAATACTTTGATAGCATGGATAAGATAGGCGTGATTTTAGATCAAGAAGCTCGCAGGCAGAAAATTCTCGCTCAGTTTAAGAGTGTAGAGCAAGAAAGCGGCTTTAGCATAGAGATAGATGAGGCTTTGCTTGATGAGGTTGTGGCGATTACTGAATTTCCGACCGCTTTGCTTGGCGGGTTTGACGCAAAATTTTTAGAAGTGCCAAGCGAGGTTATCATTACTTCCATGAAAGAAAACCAACGCTATTTCCCGGTATTTAAAAACGGCAAACTAAGCAATCATTTTGTAGTTGTAAGTAACGCGATATGCGATGACTATGCGCTTATTATAAGAGGTAACGAAAAAGTGCTTCGCGCAAGACTAAGCGATGCTATGTTCTTTTGGCAAAGCGATTTGGCGGCTGATTTTAGCCCTGAAAAGCTTAAAAACATAACATATCTAAAAGAGCTTGGAAGCACTTACGATAAAGAGTTAAGAGAGCTTAAGGCGGCTCATGAGCTGGCTAAAATTTATGCGGTTAGGTTAAAGACCGAGGTGGGCGAGAATTATGAAGCTTTGCTTGAAAGAGCGGTAATGCTTAGCAAGGCTGATTTGACAACGCAGATGGTTTATGAATTTCCTGAGCTGCAAGGCGTGATGGGCGGATACTACGCAAGGGCCAAGGGCGAGAGTGGGGCGGTAAGTTTGGCGATATCCGAGCAATATCTGCCAAGTGGTGAAAATAGCCGGTGTCCAAGCGGTGTATTTGGTTCGGTTGTTGCGATAAGCGCAAAGATCGATACGCTCATGGGGCTATTTAGCGTAGGCAAAATTCCAAGCGGGAATAAAGATCCATACGCTTTGCGCCGCGCCGCAAACGGCATTATAAGGATTGTGCTAAATGAAGGGCTTAAATTTAACGTGAGCGAAATTCTTAGCTCGCTTGCGCCAAATTATGCTAAATTTGATCTAAAAACGCTTGAAAATTTTATATTTGATAGGCTTTATACATTTTTTGACGTCAATCCTTCCATCATCAAAGCTTGTATAGCAAGCGAGAAAAAGGATATATTAGCTCAGTGTGAAGCCATAAATGCGCTTAGTGAAATTAGTGCGGCGAGTGATTTTAGAGAGAATTTCAGCACCTTTAAACGCCTTGCAAATATCATTAAAGACGAAGAGATAGGCTTGGTTAATGAAGCCTTGTTTGAAAGCGATGCCGAAAAAGAGCTTCAAGCGAAATTTAAAGAGGCTATAAGCAAAGATGAGCCTTATAAGGAGCGCTTGCAAAGTCTGTTTGGATTAAAGTGCGTGATTGACGGCTTCTTTGATAAGGTTATGATAAACGTTGATAATGAGCAAATTCGCAAGAATCGTATCGCCCTAATCGGACAAATTTACAAGGAATTTTTAAAAATCGCGGACATAAAAGAGATAAGTCTTTGATAAAATTTGGCGGTATTGCTGTTTGGCCGCGCCGCCGTTTTGATTTTGAGGGCTAAATTTGAGATACTTTATCAAAACTCCTGAATGCATAAAGCTTGATAGTGATGAAGGGATAGTATGTGAATATCTTTGCTGCATAAGGTTTTTAGCCCTTCTTAGAATTATTTTTAGTACTCTCTTTATCGTAGCTTCGTATTTCATTTTTATAGAAAATTCTATTTTTCATAAATTCGGTGCAGTAGTGCTTGGTATAACCTTTATTGTGCTTGTTTATAGAGATGTATTGGGATTTATCAGGCAAGGACTTGTAGTAACAAATAAAAATTTAATAACCTTTGTAGGCGAAAAATTCCCATTAGATAATATTTGCTTTCTATGTGAGAGTTACAGGAGTTTTTCTACACTCGTTTTTTATAATCATAATAAAATAATTATAAGTTGTCATGTGTATAAAAATTTAGAGGATTTTGACGAGTTTTTATTATCTCTCTATAAGGTTTCTAAAAATAAAGAAATTTTATTTTACGGTTCGGATAGAATTAAATCTTGCAACGATGAGATGATAACAGGCATAAGAATAAAGTTGGTAGAAGATAGTGTTGATAGATTATATCAGACTTAATGCACTCGTTAAATCAGCCATCCCTTGTGTATATACGGCCGAGGTTGTAACCGCATCAATGCCGGTAGTCGCATAAAGAGCTATGTTTTTAGCGTTTATGCCGCCGCTTGCTATAACGATAGCATTTGAGTTAGCTCTGTTTTTTAAATTTACAGCCTCTTTAAGCTCATCTATATTCATTTTGTCACACTGAATCACGTCTGCACCGGCCTTTAAAAGCTTGGCGAAATTCTCAAGATTTTCACACTCTACGGCGATCTTTTTTTCAGGAGCTCTAGCCTTAAAATTTGGAATTTGGGCTAAAAAATCATCAAAACTACCGTATGCTTTAATGTGATTATCAAAAAACAGCACGCTATCGCTTAAATTTAGTCTGTGAATTCCTCCGCCTCCTTCTAAGACAGCCTTTAAGCAGAGCTTTTTGGCAAATGGAAATGTCTTTCTTGTGGTTAAAATTTGGCATTTGTCGCTTACTTTTCTTGCTTCTTTAACCATCAAATTCGTATAAGTTGAAATTTTGCAAGCGTATTCAAGCGTAATTTGAGCTAGTTTCCAAGCCTTATGCACGTCATTATAGCTTCCTGAAATTTTAATTATCGTTTCGCCTTCTCTTGCCTGCTTGGAATTTGGCACGCAAATTTTAGCCTCACATCCTAGTAAATTTGCGATCTTAGCCGAGATATCAACGCAACTTACGATGATATCTTCTCTTGTTTTTATCTCTAAAACAGCGTTTTTGTCTATATCCTGAAGACTTGTCGTAAGATCAAAGTAGGGCAAATCCTCGTTGATGTAGGCTAAAATTTCAGCTTCGTTTATCAGCATCTTTGATCTTTTTCGTCTTTGCATTTTTGGCAAGTCTTTTCTCTACGGCTTGCTTCTTTTGGGCATTTATTATCATATTTTTAAAAATTCCATTATCATAAAGCCCCGCATGATATAAAGAAAAGCCTACAAAAGCCCATCCTGAAGCGACATGAAGTCTTTTAGCGGCTTTGCTTTTTAGGTTAAATGAAGTAAGGCAAACTGTCGCTAAAGTTACGCTCATGCCGACTTTAGCAGCCTTTCTGTGCGTGTTTAAATTTAAAAGCTCTCCGCTTATCATTATCTTCCTTTCCAGCAAGTTGTGCCTTCTATACCGAGGCTTTCAGGGTGAAATTCCGGATTTACGCCTGCTTTGCGTTGATTTTCATAGTCTTTTAATACCTTCATGACGACCTTTGAAAGCAGAAGTATCGCTATGATGTTTATGGTGGCCATAAATGCCATGGTAACGTCTGCTATATTCCAAGCTATTTTTAAATTCATCTGCGAGCCCACAAATACCATAATAACGGCTGTAGCTTTAAATAGTAGCATAGGTTTATTGTCTTTGGTTAAAAATTTCATATTCGCTTGTGCGTAGTAGAAGTTGCCTATAAGCGAAGTGATCGCAAATAGCACCACCGCAACCGTGGTAAAGTGAAGCCCTATATCGCCGTAATACTCTCTCATAGCCGCTTGAATGAGCGGAAGCGCCGTTAGTGGCTCGCCGTTTGCGGCTAGTTGCTTTGTAAGATAGGCCTTGGAAAATAATACTATAAGTCCTGAAGCTATACAGATAGTCATATCGATAAAAACCGAAAGAGCTTGCACTAGCCCTTGTTTTACCGGATGACTTGTGTGTGCCGCTGCGGCTGCATTTGGAGCTGAGCCCATACCGGCTTCGTTTGAAAATAGACCGCGCTTAATGCCGATAACTATCACGCTACCTGCAAATCCTCCAAAAATCGCCTTAAAGTCAAATGCGCTATCTAATATAAGCCTCATAACTTGCGGAATTTCGTCTAAATTCATGATGATAGCTATAAAAGCAAGCGTTACATAAGTAAGAGCCATGAAGGGAACTACATAAGAGCTTACTTTGCCTATGACGTGGCTTTTTGAGAAAAACAGCAAGAAGCTAAACGCCATTAAAATTATCCCGATGGCAAACGGAAGAAGGCTGTCTTGAAATGAAACTCCGCTTCCGCTTTGATCATAATAAATTTCAAAAGCCGAAGTCATCGTGTATGACTGAAGTCCGTTAAAACCGTAAGCGTAAGTAATGATCAGGATAACGGCAAACAAGCTTCCAAGCCACTTTATGCCAAGTCCGTTTTTGATGTAATACGCAGGACCTCCCTTGAACCCAAGCCTGTCTTTAGTCTTATAAACTTGCGCTAGGGTGCTTTCAGCAAACGCAGAAGCCGAGCCTAAAAACGCCATGATAAACATCCAAAATAGCGCCCCAGGACCGCCTGCGACTATGGCTGCGGAAATTCCCGCGATGTTGCCTATGCCTACTCTTGAGGCGGTTGAGATCATCAGTGCTTGAAACGGCGAAATTTGGTATTTGTTGTATTTATCTTTCTTTTCAACTAGCACTTTAAGGGCTTCGACAAACATCCTAAACTGAACAAATCTAGTGATGTAGCTAAAGTAAATTCCCGCAAAAATAAGAACAATAACTAAAAAATAGCTATACAAAAACCCGTTTAAAAAATCCAACTTATCGTTTATATCGTTTAAAAATTTATCCATTAATTATCCCAAGATTAAAATTTATTATGAATCGCCCTTTTTAAGCCTTACGCCTTTCATGGAATTTGCAAGTAGTCCTATCGTGGTGCCGTTATGCAAAAATGCAGTTGCGATAGGGTTTAAAAGCCCAAATGTAGCGCCTGCTAATATAAGCGAATTGATGCCGACCGTGGCGTTAAAATTCGTATTTATAAGTCGCATGGTTTTATTTGCCATATCTTTTGCGGTAACAACTGCGTATATATCGTCTTTTAGCAGGCTTATGTCAGCCGTGGCTTTTGCTATATCGGCACCCTTTTGCATACTTATACCGACATTTGCACGCATAAGGCTCGGCGCATCGTTTATGCCATCACCTATGAAAGCTACGTTTTTGCCCTCTTGTTTGAGGCGCTCTATGATCTTTGCCTTATCCGTAGGCAAACAGTTGGCAAATACCCTATCGATACCAAGCTCGTTTGCTACTTGATGAGCCTTACTTTCGATATCGCCGGTTAGCATTATGAGCTCTTTTACGCCCATTTTTTTAAGCTGCTTAAGTGCTTCTTTGGCGTTTTCTCTCATCGTATCTTTCATGGCTATTACGCCCAAGAGCTCTTTATCATATCCTACGTAAAGAAGGGTTAGTCCGTTGGTAATGGCGTTGCTTATGATGCTTTCATGCTCTTTGAAGCAAATTTTCTCATCATCTTCAAGAAAATGCCTACTGCCTATCACGACTTCCTTGCCGCCTACATAAGTCTTAACGCCGTGAGCTACGATAAATTCAACCTCGTCATGGTGGATATGGTGAAATCCTATCTCGCGAGCCGCTTTTACGATGGCTTCTGCTACAGGATGGAAGTAGTGCTCCTCTGCGCTTGCCGTTAAATTTAAAAGCTCGCTTTTGCTTACGTTTTCTTTAAACGAGTGGATTTCTACTACCTGCAAGCTTCCGTAAGTAAGCGTGCCGGTCTTGTCAAATACAAATGTATCCGCAGCGGCAAGCGCCTCTATGGCCTTTGCTCCTTTTATGAGAACTCCGTTGCGACCCGCCTTTGATATGCTTGACTTAAAGGCAACGGGAGTTGCAAGCTTAAGAGCGCATGAGTAATCAGCCTGAAGCACTGAAGCTACACGAGTCATGTCGCTACTCATGATATAAGAAAGACCGGCAAGCGATAAGGTTACTGGCACTAGCTTATCGGCAAGCTTGGTAGCCTTTAGCCCGACGCTTGATTTTTCATTAAGCGAGCTTTGGATGTATTGCTTTATGCGAGCTGTCGCCGTCTCTTCGCCGACTCCTTCCGCCCAAATTTTTATGCGTCCATCCTCAACTACCGTTCCGCTCATCACACGATCGCCGCGCTCTTTTTTCACGGGTTCGGCTTCACCTGTCATGGATACTTGATTTACGCTTGCCGCGCCTTCTACTATATATCCGTCTATACCGATACTTTCGCCTGCACCCACTACTACGATATCACCTATCTTTACGCTTTGGGTGGCTACTTTCGTAAGGGTTTTTTTGCCTTTTTCTATCTTTTCTACCCAGACCTCTTCGATATTTGGCTTTGCAAGCTCTTTTACCAAATCATCGCTTCTGTGAACTGCGCTTTCTTCCATGTATTCACCAAGCGCAAGCATCAAATTTGTACTGTTTGCCGCCAAGAAATCACGCCTTGCAAGACTTACTCCAACAGCCATGGATTCAAGTACTTTTGATGTGACACCTTCGCTAAAAAGCTCCTTAATACCTTCGCTAAAAAGCGGAGCCGATGCGTAAAGCGTGGCTAATCCTTTAAATTTATGATCGGGCAAAAGCGGATTAAGCGCCATAGATAAAGCCGCTTTATAGATTTCTGCCTTGCTTGGCTCTTCTTTTGTTTTAGTTAGGTTTTTGATCTTTAAATTTTCTAAAAATTTAGTTATATCGTCTAAATTTGAGTAAAATTCTACGATTATGCTCTTTGCTTTTTTATTGAGCCTTACGCTTTTTACGTATTTAAATTCCGAAATTTGAGCTTCTAAAAAACTTTCATCGCAGTTTGAAGTGATCTCATCGCAGATAAACCTAACTCGGTTTTTGCTTTGATGAGCGATGCGAATTTTATTTTTGTGACTCAATTTCAGCCTTTACGTCTTCAAATCGTTCTTTTAGCTCCTCAAATCCGGCTTGAAGCAAATTTGATCCCTTTACGATAGCGGAGAATATCGCTTGTTGAGCTTTTTCATTTGATAATACGTAAGCTACCGCACCGCCTATTAAAGCTCCTTTGATGAAGTGAGCGGCGTTAAAATTTTCAGGAACGAAGTCTTTTAATGCGCCATTTACGCTTTTGTCAAAAGCACTTGGCATGCCCGTAGTTCTTACGGTCGTTGTCGTCGTAGTAGTGCTTCCGTCATCGTTTAGCTTGTTTACGGTTTGAGTTGAATTTATATAAGGGTTGTTCATATTTGTTCCTCTGGATTTATTAATTTTTCTGTTAATACTATAGTCCCTACGCCGATTGCCGTAGTAAGCGCCGCACCTATATAGTTTCTTCTTACGAGTTTATTTGAAGCACTGATCGCACAAGCTGCGGCTATGCCTCCTTGCAAGCCTAGCTTTAGAGTTTTTTTAGTCGCTTCTTTGCAGCTTATGTTGCCTTTTTTGTATTCGTTGTAGCTTAGTCCGCCCACCGTTATGCCTGCGATTAAGGCTCCGCTTATCATATGATCGATAGGAAGCCTTGTTGTTGAAGTTAGCGGGTTCATTATTCAGCGCCTGCCGCCGGTGTTGTATCTACTTTAGGAGCAGCCGGTTTTTTAGCTCTTGGCGCTCTTTTTTTCTTTGCTGCCGGAGCTTTTTCTTCGGTTTTTTCTACTTTGGCTTCAGCTTTTTTTCTACCTTTTTTGACCTCTTTTTTGATGTCTTTTGAAATTTTTTCAAATTTCTCTGTAGTAAATTCCTTTACTTCGTTTGCTACGTTTTTACCTTTTTCAAGTCCGCACTCAAGTGCCGATTTTACTTTTTTTCTATTGTTAAATGCCGCTACGACAAGTCCGCCTGCCACAACTCCTGCTATAAATGGTAGTGCCATGTTGAATCCTTTATTGTTGGTTTTGTTTATCATCTTCTTTGCCTTCTTGTTTTATCATGTTGTTTAAAAATACCCCGGCAAGCCCACCTAGTGCAAGCCCACCGAAAAATGATATATGAGGACTGTTTAAAAGCGCCGCAATATCTTCTTGTGATCCTCTACCTGAGGCTACTTTTTCTAAAATTTTACTCATCTCTTTAAATGAGTTCTCGTTAAATCCGCCAAAGCCGAATTTATCGCCGTATTCATGCTTTTTATACTCATCTTTATCATCATCATCGCAATCATCTTTTTTATACTCTTGCTTGTTGAAATTTGATGCATAGCCATTGTTTTGGGCATTTAGCTCGGTACATAGCCTTGCTTTAAGAGCAGGTATGTATTCGTTATGAGAAGTGGCCCAAAGTCTAAACAATATATCTCTTAAGCCCTCATCATTGCAATTTTGAGTTAAATTTTCATATGCGGCATTTAATTCTATCTCGTAATTAAGAGCTTTTATAAGCGAGCTTTGAATGTCGTTTGACGGCGCAAAAAAGCATTCCTGCTCCTTATAACTAACGCTTCCGTAGCTTTGCTCTAAAAGCGTTAGACCGCTTTTTCTAACCGCTAAAATTTGAGCAAAGACATCATCTTGCTTTTGCAAATTCTCATACAGCTTTACGCCTCTTGACTCAAGCGCGCACGCCGTAACTAAAATTTCATCAAAATTCTCATTTTGCATATATATTCCTTGCAAGTTCGTTTATCCTGATTGAAATTTGATCCATGTTTCTGCCCGCAAGCAGATCGTCCCAAATTTCTTTTGCAAATACTTCTTTATCGTATTCTATGGTTACCGAGCCTATAAGTTTATTAAATTTGACGCTTTTTATGCCGTCTATACTGTTTATCATCTCGTCTATTTTGCTTATGTCTAAATTTTGCGCTTCGTCTTTTATCTTGCTGCTAACGCGCACTCTTAAGCGTCCTGTAGTGTGGTGAATCGGCGTGAAATACGAAGCTATCTTTAAAATCATATCCGTGGCTACTAAATTTGGCGTTGCGGTCAATGTTTTCCTTTGAAATTTACTTTATTTGTCGTTATTATCCACTTCTTAACTTAAGCTTAACTTAAAGTTTTTTGCATATCGTTATCAACTTTTTATGCCTATTCTGCTTGAATTTGCTATGATCCCTGCGGTATGAGCTATATGTACCAGACCTGCTCCGGCAGGGTTTAGCACTCCAAGAGCGCCAAGAGCGGCTCCTAGCATATTTGTACTTGTGCCGATTTGGTAGTTTTGATTTACTACTTTAAGTGCGAATTTGCTTAGGTCGTAAAGCCTGATTATATCCATAGGTCTTGAGTTTGTTATAGCTATATTTGAAATTTCTATCGCGGCTTCACTTCCTCCGCTGGCAAAGGATACACCCACATCCGCTTTGCTCATAGCAAGCGTATCGTTTACGCCGTCTCCTATCATTACGACTTTACCGTGGGCTTTCAAATACTCCACGATCTTAGCCTTATCATCAGGCATTAGCGAGTGATAAATCTCGTCAAATTTAAATTTCTTTGCAAATGCGGTCGCTACCTTCTCATCATCTCCCGTTAATAAAACGACCTTTTTTACACCTCTGTTTTTTAAAGCTTCTATCGCTTCTACGCTTCCTTCTCTTATCTCGTGTTCATACGCCATAAAGCCTAGCACAACGCCGTCTTTTGCGAGATATACGATAGTGTTTGCATTGTTTTTAAATTCATCAACTTTAAAATTTACTCTTTTTATTCCGTGATTTTTGAGCAGATTTAAATTTCCAAGCAGATACTCGCTGTTTTCAAATGTCGCTTTTACGCCAAGACCGGGTAAAATTTCGCTTTTAAATTTTGAATTTACGCTTATGCCAAGTGATTTTGTATATTCAAGGATTGAGACTGCAAGCGGGTGAGTGTTGTGGTATTCGCAGCTTGCCGCAATTTTGAAAAACTCCTCCTTGCTAACGCCTTTTTTAAGCTCAAAATGCACCAATACCGGCTTGCTTGTAGTTAAAGTGCCCGTTTTATCAAAGCAAAACACATCGCTTTGGCTGATATTTTCTAAAAATTCTCCGCCTTTTATGAGGATTCCGTCTTTTGCGGCTCTTGCTATGCCGGCGCTTATTGCCGAGCTTGCGGCAAGCACCGTAGAGCAAGGACAGCTCATCACGATCATCACGCTAAAAGCTCTTAGAAACGAACCCATCGCAAAAAACGTCCCAACGCTTAAAGCCGAGCCCAGCTTTAGCACGCGGCTAGCCAGCTTATCGGCGCTTAGTTCGCTCTGGCTTTTGTTTGCAAGGCTTTTTTGCACTTCGCTAATCACTCTTGAAATATACGTTTCACTGCCTGTTGCGCTTACTTTGATGTATATTCTGCCTTTTTCAACGAGCGTATTTGCAAAGACGCTATCGTGCTTTTGTTTATAAACGCTCTCGCTTCGACCGTTTATGATAGCTTCGTTTATCTCTGCACTTCCGTTTACGATAACTCCGTCGGCTACGATCTTCTCTCCGCTTCTACATACTATAATGTCTTTTTCTTTTATCTCTTCAAGCGGAATTTCCACTTCCAAATCTCCTTGCAGGACATACGCTTTTTTGGCATCTAAGCTTATTAAATTTTCAATCTCTCTGCGAGATTTGTTCGCCGTGTATTCTTCAAAGAGCATACTTCCTCTAAGTATGTAGATGATCTCAAATGCAGCCGTTACTTCTCCGCCTAAAATCGCGATAATAAGCGCAAATGCGATGAAGCTTTGAAGGCTGATTTTCTTCTCTTTTAGCTCGCTTAGGCCCTCTTTTAAAAGCGGGACGGAAAGATAGAGACTAAATGCGCCAAGAGCAAGTTTAGAGATAATGCCGATCGGGGTTAGCATGATATGCTCTTTAACAAAAATCGCTCCTGCTATCAGAGTAAGGGCTGAAAATTTTAGAAGTTTGATTTTCCAGTTAGGTTTAGTATCTACACTGCAAGGCAAACAGGCTTTTGAAGCGCTTTTTGAAATTCTTTTGCTTTTATCTTTTAAGCTTGGTTTGTCTGCTAAATTTTGATCTGGAATTAAATTCGGAATGGCTCTTTTTAAATTTTTAAAAATTTCATCTAAATTTATCTTACTCTCGTCAAAATGCACTATAAGTGAGTGGCAGTAGGGATTGAGCCTTAAATTTTTAACTTTATTTTGCAATATTTTTTCTATCTTGCCTATATTGGCCGGGCTAAATTCTTTTGATTTTAGCCTCACGCGTCCGTTTGTTTTGGACTTTATAACTAAATTTGACATTGTGCGCAAACTCCGTAAAGTATCATTGTGTGTCCTTCGTTTTTAAATTCTCTCTCTTTGCAAATTTCATCTTGTCTTCGCTCTATCGTTTCATCGTAAAAGCTAGCCACTTTGCCGCATTTTATGCATATTATATGATCGTGATGCGATTTTAAATTTAGCTCAAATTTCTTAACCCCGCCTTTTTCAAAGCTTATAGCAAGAGCTATCTCCTCAAGAAAATTTAAAAATTGATAAATTGCCGTCAGGCTTATACTCTCTTCAAATTCATCCTTGAAAATAGCCTTTATATCGGCTGCACTTAAGTGCTCATCACTGACATAAAGTATCTTTAGGATTCTTTCTTTTTGGATAGAATTTTTATAGTTAAAGTCTTTTAAGAAAGCCGAAAATTTTGAATAGAATTTATCAAAATTTTGCATTGTGCTACTCTTTATGTTTGAAATTTTGAATTTTATTTGCAGAATTTATAATCGCTATCATAATTTATATTATAGTTAAGATAAGCTGATTTGGTTATAAAATTAAGAGCGACCGGGAAATATTTTGCGAATTTTAAGAATTATTAAAATAAGCGAATTTAAAGTTTCTTTTGGCATAATTCCGCAAAAACTTTTAAAAGGTGGATTATGACGTACGATGAGCTTGAGCTAGACGCCGTGTTGCTGGAAGTTTTGGAAAATAGAGGCAGTTTTGAGTCAATGGATGATGAAGAGCTTTTTGAACTAATCGAAGAGGTTGCAAAATATACTGACGGCGATTACGAAGAGGCTTTTGAGTATATGACTCAATTTTCTCCGATCAATAAAAAAAGATTCGTTTCTCTTTATATGGTTTAGCCAAAGACTAAACCATATCTTCTAAATTTTAATCAAAATATTTCAGTATAACTTCTTTTAACTTTTGAGTGTATCTGCTCTCTTTTGGAGAGTTGTTGTATATGTCTTCGATATTGTAGATTCTTTCGTAGTAGTCATTTGTATCTTGATTATTTACTACGATGTTTGATACATTCATGCTAACGCCTACAAAAAGCCCCGAATTATCAGCAGGAGTAGTAGCCCAAGCCGAAATTTCAGGCAAATCCGTCATGATCCCTGTTTTAACACCCGATTTAAAAAACGAAGCATCTGCGCTTACATCAATTGAGCCTTTACCGTTTACCAGTCCGTCATATGATCTGCTTGATTTAAAAAGCAAAATTAAATCGCTTGACTGATATCCTGCCTGCACGCCAACGCCAGCACCTCTGTAATCGATAAATACAGGGCTGCTCCACTCGTTATCATCGTTTCTTGCGACAAAAATTCCGCTTCCGCTATGACCGGTTATGATAACTCCGCCTTTTGTCATGTTTGGAATGATCGCGATTGCTTTAATATCTTTTAAATTGTAGCTTTTGTTTCCTCTTCCAAAGCTATCAAGTATATTAAGCGCTGTTCTTACTTTTTGATTTTGAGTAAGATCGGCAAGCCCGAATTGAAACATTACAAGCAGTCCAAGCGTAACTTTGAACAATCTATTCATATTGTTTTCCTTTTTTTGATAAACTAATTGCATTATTATAGTATTTTTTTATTAAATTTAAAAATTATTTGCTAAATTTATATAAAGTGTTTACATGAAAAAGATTTTTTTAATAGTGGCAATATGCCTAAATTTGGTAGCTCAGAGCATTATAAACGGCGATGTTGAAATAGTTCAGATTGGTTCAAATTTTGCAGGAAATTTGAGTATCGACGGTAAAAAAAGAAGTTGGCATCCTCATCCAGAAGATAAAAATTTAAAATTTGCCATAGTTTCAGCAAGCTATCATAAAAAGGGCGAGTTGGTTTTAAAAAACGAGTTAAACGGCGAAATTACGAGCGTTATTTTTAAAGTGGAGCAAGGAGATTATAAAAAAGAAAAGATAAGCGTAGAGCCTTCAAAAGTAACTCCGCCAAAAGATGTCTTAGAAAGAATTGAAAAGGAGCGCAAAGAGGCTAGTAAAATTTATGCGACCTATTCAAAAGGGCTTAAATTTAACTCCGAGTTTATTAGTCCCATGAGCTCTGTTATCACAAGCGAATTTGGAACTGCTAGAGTTTTTAACGATCTGGTTAAGAGCTATCACTCAGGAACCGATTTTCGTGCGGCTATCGGTACTCCTGTAGTGTCCAGCAATGACGGTATAGTCGTAATCGCAAAAGATAGATACTACGCCGGAGGCTCGGTTGTGATAGATCACGGAGAGGGAATTTATACGCAGTATTATCATTTAAGCAGGATTGACGTAAAGCTTGGCGCAAAGATAAAAAAGGGCGAGATAATCGGACTAAGCGGAGCTAGCGGCAGAGTTAGCGGTCCTCATCTTCATTTTGGCGTTATCGTAAACTCAGTGCAGGTAAATCCGATAAATTTCATCAAAAAGATAAACGCTCTTTTTTAGTTTGACGACTTAACTTTTTCTTCACAACTTCTTTTTAAAATCTTTTCATAACTTTTAAGGAGAAAATATGAAAAGATTAAAAATCATGAGCATATTAGTTGCTTTTAAAGCTTATTTATCGGCGAAATTTGACAAAGCTCAGTCGTGCGGATTTGCCAAAATGATAAAAAACGCCGATGCTAAGACTTTGGGCGAAATTTCATTTGAGATAGATAAAAGAGCCGCCAAGCTAAGAGTTGAAGCCGAGGCTTCAAAGCAAGACTTTAAGTCCGAGTTTGATAAGAAAATAGCCTCTATAAGCCAAGATGAGCAAGCGAAATTTAAAGAAAAATTTATCGCCAGCTACAATGAAAAAGTCTTAAATTTAAGCGTTAAAGAGGCAAACGAACTGGCACTTAAGCCCATAGAAATTTAATCTAATACAACACGGAATTTGACCGAAACTACTCGGTCAAATTTGACTTTCTTATAATCTTAAATTTACATACCAAATTTAACTAAAAAGATAAATTTAAATTCACACTATAGATTATTTTATAAATTTTGCTTAACTTTTTCTTCACAACTTTTCTTTATACTTTACTTACATTTCAACACAAGGAGAGAAGATGAAAAAGTTAGGTTTGATTGCGATATTAATCGCGGGAAGTTTGTTTGCAAGCTCAATTAGCGATAGTTCAAACGAGCAGTTAAACAGCATGATAGCAAGTGCGGACGCAAAGACGCTAAGTGAAATTTCGTTTGAAATTCATAAGCGCGCGGTCAAGATTGATTCGCAGATAGCGGATATAAGAGGCGACTTTAGAGAGCAGATGAGAAAGAAGATGTCTGCGATGAGTCCTGATGAGAGAGTAAAATTTATGCAAGAGTATAGAGCAATGATGAGGGATAAAATAGACGCTTTAAGCGTAAAAGAGGCTCGTAAAATGGGATTTTACGCTTATGGCGTAGGTCAAAGTAACGGTCACGGCTGGCATCATAAATCAGGCAAAGGACACAAGATGAAAGCTCATCAAAACTGCAATCAAAATTTTAATTGCGGTATGAATCAAGCCCAGGGAATGGGTATGAATAAAAATAGCGCGCAGGGATACGGTGCAGGCTTTGGCTGTATGTGGCAGTAAATTTATGGCTCTTGCGTTCTTTGGCTCAAGAGCTTAAAGCTAAAATTTATGCTTTATTAAAATCAAAAATAGTAATATCCGTAAATTTAGCTTAAGGAGTAATGGTGGCTAAAATTTTAGTAGTCGAAGATGAGGCGATGCTGCTTGATATGATGTGTTCGTATCTTCGAAGTGAAAATTTTGAAGTAGAGGGTGTCAAAAGCTACAATGAGGCTTTGGATCTAGCCTATGAAAATAGCTTTGATCTATGGATATTTGACGTTAAAATCATCGGCGGCAACGGCTTTGAACTACTAAAAGAGCTAAGAGAGGCTAGAAGGCTTACTCCTTGCATATTTACTACATCTTTAAACACCATAAACGATCTTCAAAAGGGCTTTTTGAGCGGATGTGATGACTATATCAAAAAGCCTTTCGAGCTTAAAGAGCTGCTTTTGCGCGTAAATAACATCCTTAAAAGAACATTTGTGCATAACGTAAGCGAATTTGAAATGCTTGATGAAAATTTCAGCTTTGATATGAAGCAAGGCGTGCTCTATAAGGGCGAAGAGATAGTAACCATGCCTAAAAAACAAGCCAAACTTTTAACTCTGCTGCTTAAAAACCGAGATAGGTTCATAAGCAGAGATGAAATTTATGAGCAAATTTGGGACTATGACGAGAATCCAAGCGAGCTTAGTCTGCGCGTTTATATAACCGAACTGCGCAAAATTCTTGGCAAGGAGCGTATAGTAAGCGCATCAAAGCTAGGATATAGATATGTTTAAGAAACGCCATGTTTTGCCCATATTTTTGCTGTATTTTTTAACCAGCGTTGCGTTTTTGGTGTTTTTCGGCAAAGTTTTTTATGATAGAGAAAAACACTTCATAATGGACAAGGACGCATTTGATTTTAGGGATTTTAAGCGCGAACTTCAGATAAAACTTCACAACAACGGCGAGCTTGACGATGATGACTTTGACGACATGAAGGCTTATGTCGTAAATTTAAAAACGGGCGAAGTGATAGAAGATGACTTTAAGCCAAAGCAGGGAATGGGGCGTAACTACATGGACGGTGAAGAAAATGTAGTGCAGTTTAAAGTCCATGATAAAAAAAGTCAAAACGAGTATCTTGTAGCCATTAAGCGCACTGATGTTAAGGTTAAACTCTTAGCACTCAAGGCTCAAATTTTGCTCGTTTCGCTTGGAGTCTTGGCCGCGATCTTGCTAATAGCTTATCTTATCATCAGGCTATCTCTGCGTCCGCTATACGCAAAGATAGAGTTTTTAGACGGATTTATCCGCGATACGACTCACGAGATAAACACTCCTTTAAGCGTGATTTTGATGAGTATAGAGCTATTTAAAACCGATCCTGAAAAATATCTTGGCAATATCAAAACCGCCGCGCATACGATATCAAATTTATACGAAGACCTTACGATCTTAAGGCTAAATAAAAAATACGAAGAGAATGAAGAGGTAAATTTAGCTCATATAGTAAGCGAGAGGCTTGAGTTTTTCTCGCTAAATTTAAAGCAAAAAGGCATAAATTTAACTGTTGATATCAAGGATGTCACGCTTGTAACTTCAAAATTTAAGGTGCGAAAGATAGTTGATAACCTCTTAAGTAACGCCGTGAAATACTCAAACGAAGGCGGAGATGTAAGCGTGAAGCTTGATAAAAAAGCTCTTGTTATCACAAATAGCGGACAGGGAATATCAAAAGAGAATTTACCTCATATATTTGATCTTTACACGAGATTTGACGAGGCAAACGGAGGATTTGGCATAGGGCTTAATATCGTTAAGAAATTTTGCGATGAGCTGAAATTCAAAATAAGCTGCAAGAGCGGTAACGGCATAACGGAATTTAAAGTCGCCTTTTGATACGACTAGATAAATTTCAAGTATTTTTAAGCAGGTATCAGAGTAAAATTTATATGATATTTTTGGCTGTTTTGGCTAAATTTAAAGACCGTTTTTGGCGATGAAACTAACTGCTTAAAAGTTAAAATTCAACCAAATTTATAGCTTAAAGATGTAAAATAGCCTTTAAATTTTAACTTTAGAGCTTGTATGGACGATTTACAAATTTTTTTAATACCCGAATATATCGGTATCGCATCTGCGGCGGTTAGCGGGTTTTTGTTTGCGGTTAAGAGAAATTGCGACTGGCTTGGCATATTTGTCTCAGCGCTACTGACGGCTCTTGGCGGAGGATTTATGAGAGATACCATAGTATCTAGACCTCTATACTCATTTACTCACTACATGCCTTGCATTATAGTTATAGTCATGCTTGTTCTCTCCGCTCTTTTTAGGATTCACAAGCGTAGCGATATAGAGAAGAAATTCCTTTTTGTAACGACAGACGCCGTGGATCTGGTAAGCTTTTCTATCGTCGGAGCGATAATCGCCTTGCAATATGGATATAATATCTTTGGAGTTGTTATGCTTGCGCTTTGCAACGGCGTAGGCGGGGGAATTTTGCGTGATGTTTTATTTAACGAAGTTCCTTGGTTTTTAAAAACGGGTCTTTACGCGACCGTTAGCATCGTAGTCGGTGCGGTCTATTTTGTGATGCATCATTTTGGATTTACTAATATATGGTGGATAATGGGGCTTTTTGCTTTCGGTATTGTTTTTAGGCTTTTGGCCTATTATAGGGGTTGGCACTTGCCAAGGCTTGATTAAAGGAGGATGAAATGTATCTTTTAGACACTTATGCGAGATTTGATTTTGGATTTGAAAGAGGAAACGGCGCCATGCTTTTTGATAAAAAGGGGCGAGATTATATAGATTTTGCTTCGGGTATCGGCGTAAATTCTCTTGGACATGCAAATAAAAGCATAGTAAAAGCGATTAAAGAGCAGAGCCAAAAGATGCTTCACAGCTCAAATTTATACGCTATAAAGCCTCAAGAAAAGCTCGCTAAAGCGATATCAAAGGAGCTTGGATTTAAGGCTTTTAGTTTCTTTTGTAATTCCGGTGCGGAGGCTAATGAGTGCGCCATAAAGCTAGCCAGAAAGTATGGTGCGACAAATTTTAAAGAGAAAAAATTTGAGATAATAACTCTTAAAAATTCATTTCACGGCAGAACTCTAGCTACTTTGAAGCTAACCGGACAGGATAAATTTCATCCTGAAATTTACGCTCCTTACATAGAAGGCTTTAAATTTTATGACGGCATAGATGAGATAATTAAAAATATAAATGAAAAAACCGTTGCGGTTATGATAGAGCTAGTTCAAGGCGAGGGCGGTATAAATGCGCTTGATAAGAGCGAAGTAAAGCGCCTTGCAAAAGTTTTAAAAGAGAAAAAACTACTTCTCATAACAGATGAGGTTCAGTGCGGAGTGTATAGAACGGGCGAGTTTGTTACATCTAAGCTTTATGGTATAAAGCCTGATATCATTACCTTTGCCAAAGGGCTTGGCGGAGGAGTTCCTATCGGTGCTTGCGCTTGCAGGCATAGTGTATTTGCTCCGGGAGATCACGGATCTACTTTTGGCGGTAATTTTCTTGCTACTAGCACAGCACTTGCCGTTTTAAGCGAGCTTAAAAAGATCAAAAAAAGTGGTAAGCTAGATGAAACTATAGAAATTTTTAATGAAAATTTAGATGCTCTATGCTCTAAATTTCCTCAAATTTTTGATAAAAAAGAGGGTCTTGGACTAATGCTAGGACTTAGCTTAAAAGATGAAATTGATATATCAAAGCTTATAAATTTGGCAAATAAAAACCGTGTCTTGATATTAAAATCAGGAGTAAAAACGCTTAGATTTCTACCCTCTTTAAATATCAAAAAAAGCGAGATCAAAGAGGGATTTAAAAGGCTTACAAAGGCTATAAGTGAGTATAAAATTTAGCTCGTATTTTGATAACTGGCTAAATAAAAACTACTATAAAAACGGTGTTAATATAGGAAAAAATGGGGATTTTTACACATCCGTTAGCGTAGGGGCTCTTTTTGGGGTTACGCTTGCTTATCATTTTTTAAATTTGCTTAAAAAGGGCGAATTCTCGCCAAATGCAAATATCGTTGAGATAGGCGCAAATGACGGCTCTATGATGGGCGATTTTATAAGCGGAATTTTTACTTTTCAGCCTGAAATTTTAAAAACTTTGAAATTTAACATCATAGAGCCTCACGCAAATTTGCGCAAAATTCAAACTCAAAATTTAAAGCAAAAATTTGGCGACGAGGTTATCATAAATCATTTTTTGCATTTAAAGGAGTGTAAATTTGATGAGGCGTTTTTCATCTCAAATGAGCTATTTGACTGCTTTGCTTGCGAGGTAGTAGATGGCGATAAGATGCTTTACGTTAAGGATGACGAGCTATTTTGGGATAGCGCAGATAAGGAAATTTTGGCAGTTTGCAAGAAATTTGAAATCACTAAAGGCGAGATCATAACCGGCTTAAGCGAATTTGCAAAAGATCTGGCAAATTCGGCGCGCAAACTTAAGTTTATAACTTTTGATTACGGAGATATGGGCTCTAGGAGCGATATAACGCTTAGAATTTATAAAGAGCATAGGGTTTTTAGTCCGTTTGAGCTTAGAAATTTAAAAGAGTTTTTTGGAGTAAGTGACATAACTTATGATCTGAATTTCGCGCAGGTTAGGCAGGAATTTAAAGATTGCGGTTTTGATTTTAAAGGGTTTAAAAAACAGTCCGCAGCGATAGTGGATTTTGGCGGCGCTGAGGTGCTTGAATGTGTGCTTAAAAACGGCGGAGATAGTGCTTACAAAAGCTTTTTAAAGCAGTTTAAATTTTTAACTAGCCCTGAATTTTTAGGCGAGAGGTTTAAGATGATAGAATTTGACAAAGGGACGAGATGAAATTTGTAACATTTTTTGACGGCTGTGTAAAAACGGGCATAGTAAGTAGTGATAACGAGCTTATAAGCTTTGATGAAATAGGGCTTAAATTTAAAGATTTAAATGACTTTATAGAGCGTGCAAGCGATAAAGACTATAGGCTTTTAAGTGTTTTTGAGGCTCAAGCGAGGGGGCTTAAGATTGGCGAGGCAAAGCTTCTTGCGCCTATCATAAAGCCTCGTCAAGATATCATCTGTCTTGGCATAAATTACATGGATCACGCAGCCGAATCTGCAAAATTCAAAGGCGAAAAATTTGACAGCAAGCGCGAATATCCCGTTTATTTCTCAAAGAGAGTAAATGAGGCGGTGGGACATGGGGGCGAAATTTTAGCTCACGAAAGAGTAACGCAAAAGCTTGATTACGAGGTTGAGTTAGCTTTGATAATCAAAAAAGATGCTAAAAATGTAAGTGCAAAAGACGCGAAAGATTATATCTTTGGCTACACGATATTAAATGATTTTAGTGCGCGAGATTTGCAAATTCGCCATAAGCAGTTTTATTTCGGCAAGTCGCTTGATACGCATTGTGCTATGGGTCCTGCGGTTGTTACGGCTGATGAACTGGATAGCTCAAATTTGACCATAAAATGCTATGTAAACGGCGAGCTTAGACAGAATTCAAACACTTCTAATATGATATTTAAAGAAAGATACGTGATAGAGGAGTTAAGTAGCGCTATGACGCTAAAAGCGGGCACTATAATATCTCTTGGCACGCCAAGCGGAGTCGGCATGGGGTTTGAACCGCCTAAATTTCTAAAAAGCGGTGATGTGGTTCGTTGCGAGATAGAGGGTATCGGAGTGCTTGAAAATTTTATAAGCTAAATTTATGCTCGCTACCGGATGATAAAACAAACCAGCATATACGCTTGCTTTGGCTAAAATTTAATCCGTCTATTGAGTAAAATTTGCGTTTATCTCCATCTTGTTTGACTATGATATCAACTTTATACGGCATAAAAGGAAAGCTTTTGAAGTGACATGAGACAACTTCATCTTTTGCTAAGCTTATCTCCTTTAAAAGCTTTGCAATGATAATTTTGTCATCGTAAATTTCAATATATCTGAAATTTAACTTATCAAAAAGATTATAAAGCAAAACCGTAGCTAAAACTACTCCTATGACAAGCTTCGCTCCATCGCTAAAGAGCATAAATGATGTCGGAAATATAAGAAGTAAGAGTATAGGTGTGCAAGCTATAAATAAAGTAGTTTTATTTCTGCTATCAAGCCTGTATAAAAGCTTTGAGCTATTTTGTGAGTTCATTTTAATATAACTGCCGCAATAGCAAAGCCGCCGTCATGGCTTATACTTGCGTCTACTTGCGAGATTTTAAAATTAGATTTAATTTTCTCTGAAAGTTTGATTTTTGGTGCGTTTTTTTCGGTTTTATAAATTTCTATATCAAAAAACGAACATTCATCGCCGATACCGCAACCAAGAGCCTTACTAACAGCTTCTTTAAGCGCGTAAAACCCTGCTAGAGTCGCATCGGTTTTTGCTAAAATGATCTCGTTTTCATTTAAAAAGCGTTTGGCAAAGGCTTCACCGTAACGCTTTTTAAGTCTTGAAATTCTATCTATGGCAACGATATCAATCCCTATCATTGAACCACAAAGTCGGTAAAGTAGATATTTTTAAGATGACCGTCGGCAAGCACTTCGTTTATACGATCAACTATCTCGTCTTTTAGGCGATCTTTGCCCTTTATCGTGCTTACTTCTTCAAAAGTTTTAGATGATAGCGTCCTTACTATTATATCTCTAATGAGTGGTTTTTTCTTGTCTATTTCAGGGGTTAATGCTTCGGCGTTTAGCTCCAGCTCGACCTTTGTTTTAAGAAATCTTGACCCGCTGTCGCTTAACAAATTTACGATAAATTGATCCATCGGATAGACAGGGCCCATGTTTATATAGTCGGTTGAACGCTTGATAGAAGCGTTTTTAGAAATCATTTGTCCTTGAGTTTGTCCGTCTTGCATACTGTTTGGTTGATCGTTGCCACTTAATACAAGATACGCGATAAGACCGCCTATAACTAAAAGCAATACCAAAACTATGATTATTATTATGAGAATGAAGCTATTTCCCTTTTTAGTTTGCTTTTCTTCCATCTCTTCAGCCATCAATACTCCTTTTTTTGTATAATTATATAACAAAATTTAAAAAATGAGAAAATATGATACATAAAACTAATGCAGCAAGAATTTTGGACGGTAAGAGCGTAGAGTATGAGCTGTTTGAGTATGAAGTCGATGAGAGTGATCTAAGCGCCGTTAGCGTAGCTTTAAAATGTGGAGCCGATATAACTCAAGTTTATAAAACGATAGTATGCGAGTGTGAGCCAAGAGGCTTTGTAGTAGCTTGTATACAGGGTAATTTAAGCTTGGATCTAAAAGCTTTGGCAAGAGCTAGCGGGCATAAACGTTGCGAGCTTTTAAATTTAAAAGATCTTGAGAAAATAACGGGCTACATCAGGGGCGGTTGCTCTCCGATCGGTATGAAAAAGACCTTTGATACATTTATCGATGAACGAGCTTTAAATCAAAATTTCATTTATATAAGCGCAGGCGTTAGAGGTAAGCAGTTGCGACTCAATCCTTGCGACTTGATAGAGGCTGTGGGTATGAAAATAGCCTTAATAGCTAAATGATAATTAATAAAAAGATGATATAATCGGCTTTAATTTTTTAAATTTATTATATTTTAAAGAGAAGTGATTGATGCTGGAAGAAATTTTTAGAGAGTATGATATACGCGGTATTTTTGATAGAGATTTAAATGAAACCAGTGTAAAAGCAATAGGTCTGAATTTAGGTCGCGAAATGCTAAAAAGAGGCGCTAAAAACGTAAGCGTGGGATATGATGCCAGACTTAGCGCGGATGAAATTTTTAGTTGGCTTGTTAGCGGATTAAACGGTGCTGACATAGAAGTTTTTGATATTGGACTGCTTCCTACTCCGGTTGGTTATTTTAGTGTGTTTAACGACAAATTTGACGCAAATATCATGATAACCGGCTCTCATAATCCAAAAGAGTATAACGGATTTAAGATTACTATTTTTAAGGACAGCTATTTTGGTACCGATCTTCAGAGACTAAAAGATGATGTTGTCTCTACGATAGAGGCTAAAACGCAGATAAAAGATGATTTTAGAGTAGCTAAATTCGATATCGCAAGCGAATATAAGAAATTTATCATAGATCAGTTTGCGCACCTTAAAAATATGAATCTAAAAATCATAATGGACTGTGCAAACGGAGCCGTAGGAGCTGTGCTTCCTGAAATTTGTAAGAGTTTAAATTTAGATGCTGAAATTTTATACCCTAACCCTGATGGAAATTTTCCAAATCACCACCCCGATCCTAGCGAAGAGAAAAATTTAAAAGACATTAAAGAGGCTTTAAAGGGTGAATTTGAGATAGGGTTTGGCTTTGACGGGGATGGCGATCGTATAGCCGTGCTTACTAAAAATCGCAACATAAAAGGCGATGAGCTAGCCTATTTATACTCGCTTGCCATGAAAAACCCACGAGTTTTGGGCGAGGTAAAATGCTCGCAAAATATGTATGATGAGATTGATAAAAACGGCGGCAAAAGCTTCATGGGCAAAACCGGTCATAGTAATATCAAAAAGGCTATGAAGGAGCTAAATATCGATATGGCGGCGGAAGTTAGCGGTCATATATTTTTTAAAGAGCGATATTTTGGATTTGATGATGCTTTGTATGCCATGTTTAGGGTGCTTGAGCTTATACAAAAGGGCATAAATTTAGACGCGGAGCTTGATAAACTTCCAAAGGTTTACAGCACCGACGAGATTAAGATTAACACGACAGAGGGTGAAAAATTTAAGATAATTGAAAATTTAAAAATCAGACTTCAAGATAACTTGCAAGAGCTTCCGGAGATAAAAGAGATCATCGATATAGACGGTGTTCGCGTTAGATTTGATGATGGTTGGGCGCTTGTAAGAGCTTCAAATACTACTCCGGTTATAGTTACTAGATTTGAAGCTAAGGATGAGCAAACGCTTGCAAAACTTCAAAATGCTTTTTTAAACTTAGCAGAAAATATAAAAAATAATACTTAATGATTACATCCACTCTAAAACCTGTGTGATATCGCTTGTTGTGAAGCATTTAAGACCTTGATTATCAAGCGGTTTTGAAGGGATGATGGCATTTTTAAATTTTTGTGTTTTTGCCTCTTTAAGTCGTTGATCTAGGTTAAAAACCTCCCTTATTTCGCCATTTAGACTAAGTTCGCCTATAAATACGCTCTCTTTGCTGATCGGACGATTTTTAAAGCTACTTATGATAGCCGCTATTACCGCCAAATCCGCTGCCGTTTCACTTACCTTAACTCCGCCTGAAACGTTTATAAACACATCGTAATGACCAAGCGGAATTTCCAGCTTTCGCTCAAGTAGCGCTAAAAGCATATCGAGGCGATTTTTTTCATAGCCTGTGCTACTTCGTTTAGGATAGCTGCTTTCGCATACCAAGGCTTGAATTTCAACGCTTAGTGCGCGAGAGCCCTCCATTATGATAGTTATCGCCGAGCCGCTAACCGCTTTTCCTCGAGTAAAAAATTTGCTTGAGATATCGTTTGCGCTGATTAATCCTTGAGAACTCATCTCAAAAATCCCGACTTCGCTAGTTGAGCCAAATCGGTTTTTAAACCCTCTTAGTATCCTAAGCTCTCTGCTTGCGTCGCCTTCAAAATAAAGCACGACATCAACCATATGCTCTAGAATCCTAGGACCTGCTATGGAGCCGTCCTTGGTTATGTGGCCGATGATAAAAACGCAGATGTTTTCGTTTTTGGCTAGGCGCATTAGCTCAAAAGTTATCTCGCGTACTTGCGATACGGAGCCTGGAGCCGAGGCGATCTTTTCGGAGTATAGTGTTTGTATCGAGTCTATGACAAGAACCTTATAATCATTTTTTCTGATTTCGGTCATAATGTTTTCAAGTAAAATTTCAGTGAGCAGAAAAAGCCCGTCTTTTACGGCATTTAACCTATCGGCTCTGATTTTTATCTGACTTGCGCTCTCTTCGCCGCTTACGTAAAGAGTCTTTTTATTTTGAGAGGCTAAATTTGAAGCTATTTTTAAAAGAAGCGTTGATTTGCCTATGCCCGGACTTCCTCCGATTAGTACCAAAGAACCCTCCACGACACCTCCTCCAAGCACTAAATCAAGCTCCTTATCCTGAGTGCTTATGCGTGAAATTTGCTCTATTTTTATATCTTTTATCTCTTTTGCTAGAGCTAGAGAATTTGATGTTTTTGAAATTTCATCCAGTGCCTTAATCTGAGTCTTGCTAAGCTCTAAAAAACTATCCCAAGAGCCGCATTCAGGGCATTTGCCTACCCATTTACTTTGCTGATTTCCGCATGCTTGACATTCAAAAATAGTTTTTGCTTTAGCCATTTTTATCCTTTTTGTCGATTATACTTAACCTTTTATAAAATTTACGAAAATAGTGAATTTAAATTTTTGTATTCTTAAATTTGTTTAATCAAAATTTACACAAATTTCATTTATCTATTTCAAAACGAAACACAATTTTAATAAATTTTAATAAAATAGCACTAAAATAAATTTATTTTAAACTTAATGAAAATAAAATTAACGATTAAAGTTTTTGAAATGGAGGTTTTTATGAAACCCGGATTAAGTAAAAATCAGTTTTTGGTTATCTCATTAACGCTTTTTGCCATGTTTTTTGGTGCGGGCAATTTCATTTTCCCGCCGACTTTAGGCAAGGATGCGGGAGAGAATTTTTATATAGCTATTATGTTTTTTTGCGCTACCGCGGTTCTTTTACCCGTTCTTGGGGTTGCAGGCATAGCAAGAGCTAAGGGTTTGCAAAATTTAGTTAGGCGCATAGATCCTGTTTTTGCGATAGTTTTTACGGTTCTTTTGTATCTTACGATAGGGCCTCTTTTTGCCATACCAAGAGCGGCTAATATGCCTTTTGATATAGCGATTAAGCCGTTTATAGAGGCTAGTAATCTTCAAATTTGGCTCTTTGTATATTCGGCGGCTTATTTTGCGCTCAATTACTACGTATGTTTAAATCCTTCAAGGCTTGTTAAATTGCTTGGAAGATACCTTACGCCTTTGCTTTTGATACTGATACTTTTGCTTTTTGGGGCGGGGTTTTTATACCCTATCGGAGAATTCGGAACGGCAGTGGGAGAGTATGCCAATCACGCCGCATCAAAGGGATTTGTGGAGGGTTATCAGACTATGGATGCTTTAGCTTCGCTTGCCTTTGGTATCATCGTAATTAACGCTATCAAAGATAACGGAGTTCACGATGAGCGTCATATGGTTGTTTCTACGATTAAGGCCGGAATGATGGCGGGAATTATTTTGATGGTGATATATCTTATGCTTGGATATCTTGGTGCAACTTCAGCCGAGTTATTTAAGGATACTACTGAAATAAACGGTGCGGCTCTTTTGTCAAAAGTCAGCGATTATTACTTCGGTAAGATAGGTGTCGTTATACTGGGTTCTGCATTTTTCCTAGCCTGCCTAACTACCACTCTTGGGCTTATAACTTCTGCGAGCGAGTATTTTGAGGAGCTTACAAACGGCAAAGTAAAATATAAAATTTGGGTTGTTTTGTGGTGTCTGATAGGCTTTGGCGTGGCAAATTTCGGTCTTACTACCATTATAAAAGGCAGCATCCCCGTTCTTGTTGCGATATACCCTATAGCCATTATCTTGATAATTCTTTCGCTTATTAATCCTATTATCGACTCAAGCAAGCTTGTATATCGCTCTTGCGTCTATACTTGCGTTGTCGTTGGGCTAGTAAACGGACTCGATATTATAGGCGTATCTATACCGCTTTTAACTCCGTTTGTAAAGACTATGCCTTTTTATGACGCAATGCTTGGATGGATAGTACCTAGCCTTATGATGTTTGCTATAAGTTACATTGCTTATCTGATGTTTGAAAAAAGAGAGGGAAGCTTTTAAAATTTAGCCGATTTGTCGGCTAAATTTTAACTTATATAGGAGATATGATGCAAAAAGATAATACATACTGCCTACATATTGAGATAGAAGAACAACAAAATAGTGTAGAATTTTTTAAGGATGTTTCTGCTTTGCTTAATAGCATAAACGATTTAAATAACGCTATTTGCTCTTGTTTAAATACAGAAATGGATACAGAGGTTATACTTGATGGTGTATCTAGCGGATCGCTAAAAACTTTTTTGCATGATAATATTAAAAAAATACCAGATGAAGCTATAGCAAATTTCATCAAAAAGCCCAAAGAAACAGCAAAGGATATGGTAGCTCATGTTGTTATAAAAGCAAAACACTTGCTTCTTAAAAAATTGCAAGAAGAGCCAAAAGAGCTACCAAAAGCCACAGATGAAATTATCGCTGAAGTAATAGACGAAGCTGGATTAAAAGGCTATGGGTATAGTATAGATAAGGCGTCTATACTTAAATCACTTTCAGGTATATCAAAAAATTCAAAAGGATTTAAAATGCCTCCTATAATAATGGTTCAAGATGAAAATTTAGCTCTTGTCGGTGATTATACTTTTGACCCGCTAGACGTAGAGGGTGTTGTGGAGGAAAAGAGCGAGTATCAAGGAAGCTTTTTTATTAAAAAGCCTGATTTGGCTGGGGATAGCAAATGGACTATCATACATGGCAAAAACATAGATGTTAAAATAATTGACAATAATTGGATCAATAAACTAAAAAATCATGAAGTTGTATTTGGATGTGGCGACAAGATAGCTGGAACTTTAATAACACATACATACGTAGATAGAAATTTAAAAGTCATCGGCACGGACTATTTTTTAGATAAGATTTTAGGAGTATACCCTCCTAACTCTGGCGAGCAAAAAACTATAGAATTTAAAAATCCTAACTCATAAGCTTAGACACAAAGGCAAACGATGAGCTTAGTATCTCGTTTGCCTTTGTGATTATACCTGCGTCAATTCCTTTTTTAGCGTATTCTCTCAGGCTCTCACCAAAGCTTTTACCGCTTTGTAAGCTCTTTGGTTTTAGCCCTTTTAGCGTCATCAGCTTTACTCTACTATGAGATCGCCATCTTCTACACTCTATAAATTTGTTATCTCTCAGTCATTCAATAGTAGAGGCAAAAACTCTTGTTAGAGCACAGCTCTTTAATGATAACAATTTATATATAAAGTAAGAGTTAAAATTAGAGCTGGAGAAGACTTTGTTTGAACTTTGACATAACTTTTTACTAAACTACAAAAAACAAAGCAATAAAAGCATTGAAATGAGTGGGTTTTGATAGTTTTTCTTTATCAAAGTTAATAGGAGAAAAGGATTAATTTTGGCATGTAAATAAAATTAGCCTCAATTTATTTTTTTGCACAAAATTTGATAGCTAAAATTTCAGCTATACATCCCGTCTACTAAGGTATCCACAAATTCGTTAGGCTCAAATTTAACCAGATCGTTCATACTTTCGCCAACTCCGATGTATAGTATAGGTAGCTCAAGCTCTCTTGCTACTCCAAACAGCGCCCCACCTTTGGGTGTGCCGTCAAGTTTTGTGATGATAACGCCGTCAAGCTTAACCATGTCGTTAAAAGCCTTAGCTTGAGCAACTCCGGCGTTGCCTTGAGTGCCGTCAAGCACTAAAATTTTACGGTGAGGCGCGTTTTCATAAGCTCTAGCACTTATTCGAACTATCTTGCTAAGCTCATTTGCCAAATTTGTCTGATTTTGAAGTCTGCCGGCGGTATCTAAAAGCACGTTATCTATGTTTTTTGCAAGTGCTGAAGAGATAGTATCAAAAGCGACCGCTGAAGGATCATGTCCCTGATTTGTAGCTATGATAGGAACTTCTATGCGTTTTGCCCACTGTTTTAGCTGCTCGATGGCTCCCGCTCTAAATGTATCGCAAGCTCCTAAAATAACGCTTTTATTAGAAGTTTTGTATAAATTTGCAAGTTTTGCGATGGTTGTAGTTTTGCCCGCACCATTTACGCCTAAAATAAGCTCTACAAAGGGCTTATCCAGCTTTATCTCTGCGACATTTTCGTATATGAAATAAGTCTTTAAAATTCTCTTTAGATCATCTTTTTTAACTTCGTCTTGAGGCGGAAGATAATAGATGATCTCTTCGACTATCTCGTAGCTTACGTCAGCTTCTAAAAGCATCTCTTCTAAAATTTCTTTTGAAATTTTTTTATCCGCCGGTCTTGAGGAGCGAATCGCCTCAAGTGTTTTATCAAGCCCCTTTTTGAAAAATCCAAACATCAGTTAATCACCTTGCTTATATCGCTTTCTAGCATCTCTTCAGGAACTAGCCCTACGTAGTGAGTTGCGTATGTCCCGTCCGGCTTATAAAGCACCATGTACGGTATACCGACAACTCCGCCTAAAGACTTTGCAAAGTGGAGGTTGTTCGCGCCGTAAGTTATATCAAATTTTACTTTATAATGCTTAGCAAACGCTTCAATCTCGTCTTTTGCCTTATCTTCCATCAAAACGCTTATGATTTTAAGCTTGCCTTTAAATTTATCTTGCAGGTTGTTTAAGTGCGGTATCTCTGCTTTACAAGGCGGGCACCAAGTGGCAAAAAAGTTAAAAAGTATCGCCTGATCGTTTCCTTCAACCTTGACTCCGCGATCAAATTTTTGAAGTTTTATCTTCTCTTCGTTTAAGAACGTAAGCTCAAATGGATCGTTTGAACTTGCGTCATCTTTTTTAGCCGTCTCTTTCTTAACTTCTTGCTTTTGCTCCTCTTTGATTTCCGCTTGTTTGATCTCTTGATTTGTTTGGTTATCGCTTTGTTTTATCTCTTTTAATTCGCTTGTTTTGGCTGATTGCACACTTGGAGTATCATTGCTTGATTTTTTATCCGTATCGCTGCAACCGCTTACAAAAAATATTAAAAATGTTATAATCAGTAGTCTGAATTTCATATAGTTTCCTGTTGTTAAATTTGAAGTTCAGCGTGAATTATACATTACTTTCATAAAATGAGTGTTAAATTTTGCAAAAAGAAAATTTTAGAAAAGATAGCAGAATAAGACTAAAAAGAGAGCTTAAATTCAAGGCTAAATCATCGCATTATAAGATGTTTGAGCCGCTTTTAAATTTGCTTGACGAGTTAAGACCTAAGCGAATTTTGATATTTATTCCTCTGCCGTCCGAGCCGAATTTGCAAATTTTAAAGAGAAAATTATGTAAAAAATATGAAATTTTTATTCCGTTTATGTTTGATATTAGTTTAAAAATGGTAAAATCAAAACTTCCGCTAAAGCGTTCAAAATTTGGGATTAAAGAGCCTATCTCACCTAAATTTTTAAACAAGCGGATAGACGTAGCTATCGTTCCCGTCCTTGGGGTTGACGGAAATATGGCTAGGATAGGGCACGGAAAAGGTTTTTATGATAGATTTTTTAGTGATTTACCTTACCGACCTATTGTGATATTTGTTCAGATTAAAGAGAATTTTATCGATAAAATCATCACTCAAAATCACGATATTCAAGGTGATTTTTACATTACCCCTACCAAAAATTATATAAAAAGAGGAACTTATGATAGAAGTTTTAGTAGGATTAGGAGCAGGTGCGGTGGGCGTTGGCGCAGGATATCTTGTCGCCAAAAAGATAAATGACGCAAACTATAATATATTTTTAGAACAGGCAAAAGCAAAAGCAAAGGCAATCGAGTATGAGGCGGAATTAACGCTTAAAAATTCTAAAATTTCAGTTCAAGAGGCTGAATTTGAAGCCAAGAAAAAATATGACGATAAGACAATTAAGCTACAAAAAGAGTACGGGCAGAAATTTGACGAGCTTGGCAAGAGAGAGCAAGCTCTTTTAAACGAACAAGAAATTTTAAAAGAGAGCAAAGACGAGCTTGAAAGATCAAAAACCGAAGCTAAAAATTTATACGAAGAGGGCGTAAATTTAAAGGTTAGTTACCAGGCTAAACTGCAAGAAGCGCTTAAGGTGCTTGAGCATGCGGCAGGTTTAACCGAAGAAGAGGCTCGTGAAGTCGTGCTTAAGAAGGTTGAAGAAAAGAGTCGCGCAGATATAGCTCATATCGTAAGAAAACATGAAGAAGAGGCTAAAAGGGAAGCTAAAAAGAGGGTAAATTACATCCTTGCTCAGGCTACTTCGCGCTTTGCGGGCGAATTTGCGGCTGAGAGGCTAATTAACGTCGTAAATATCAAAAACGATGAGCTAAAAGGCAGAATCATCGGAAAAGAGGGGCGAAATATCAAGACTCTTGAGATGGTTTTAGGCGTTGATATCATAATTGACGATACTCCTAACGCGATTATATTAAGCAGCTTTAATCTTTACAGACGTGCAATCGCTACGAGAGTCATCGAGATTTTGGTGGAAGACGGACGAATTCAGCCTGCAAGAATTGAAGATATACATAAAAAAGTATGCGAAGAATTTGAAGCCAGCATAATGGAAGAGGGCGAAAATATAGTAATAGACCTTGGTCTTAGCAAGATGCATCCTGAGATCGTAAAGTTAATAGGCAAGCTCAAATTTAGAGCTAGCTACGGACAAAACGCACTTGCACATAGTCTTGAAGTAGCCCATCTTGCAGGTATCATAGCTGCAGAAACGGGCGGAGATGAGAAGCTTGCAAAAAGAGCGGGAATTCTTCATGATATAGGCAAGGCTTTAACTCACGAATACGAGGGAAGCCACGTTGATTTGGGCGCTGAAATTTGTAAACGTTATAAAGAACACCCTGTCGTTATAAATGCTATATACGCTCACCACGGTCACGAAGAAGCAACAAGCGTAGAGAGTGCCGCCGTTTGTGCGGCCGACTGCTTAAGTGCGGCGCGTCCGGGTGCTAGAAGAGAGGTTCTTGAAAGCTTCTTAAAACGCGTTGAAGAGATAGAAAATATCGCAAAAAGCAAAGAGGGCATCAAGCAAGCTTACGCTATCAACGCAGGACGCGAAATTCGCGTTATAGCAAATGCAAAACTTATAAACGACGATGAAGCGGTGCTTGTAGCTAAGGAGATAGCGCAAGAGATCGAGGATAAGGTTCAGTATCCGGGCGAGATAAAAGTAAATGTCATTAGAGAAATTCGCGCGGTTGATTACGCGAAATAAGGTATTTGATGAAGAAAATTTTACTGATAATTTTTAGTGCGATTTTGCTCTTTGCAAACGATGAGCTTGTGCTTGATGCCTCAAATTCATTTACTTTAACAATGAGAAAAAACAGCTCCGCTCCGACAAAGGCGCTTATGCAAAACGCAAGGGCAGTAGTTATATTTCCTAGTGTGAAAAAAATAGGTCTGGTTCTTGGCGGTATGCACGGCAAGGGTATAATGGTACTGGGCAATCCTTACTCGCCAAGCGAGCTTGTGCCAGTAGAGATAAGCGGCGGAAGCATAGGGCTTCAGATAGGTTATGAAAACAGCTCTTTAGTGCTATTTATAATGAAAGATAGCCTTATAGAAGATATCAAGCAAGGAAAGATAACCATAGAGGCTGGAGCTTCGTTTGCATTTGGAGATATAGGTGATAACTACGCTAAGATGAGCGATTTTAGCTTTTCAAGCAGCATATATGCCTATGCAAGCAATGATGGATTTTTCGCAGGAGCAAGCTTTGGCGGGGCAGTAATATCAAAAAGCAACGAAAGCTCTCCTAAGATGGACTCATACGGCTTTTCATCTTTGATGAACGCTTTTTCTAAATTTTAAGGATAGCCTTTGCAAGATATGCTCACATCGCTATCCACTTATGGATATATAGTTTTGTTTTTGTACTCTCTTGGTGGCGGTATGGTTGCCATCATTGCAGCAGGGGTTTTGAGTTATGCCGGGAAAATGGATTTAAGCGTAAGTATCGTGGTGGCGACAGCGGCAAACACCATAGGCGATATGATGCTTTTTTATGTAGGTCGCTACAACAAACAAGCCGTCATGCCCTATCTTGCAAATCATAAACGCAAGCTTGCATACTCGCATATTTTGATGAAAAGACACGGGGATAAAGTGATCTTTATGCAAAAATTTGTTTATGGCATAAAGACATTGGTGCCTATCGCTATCGGTCTTACGAAATATCCTGTGGTCAAATTTGGTGTTTTAAATTTGCTTGCCTCTATCGTTTGGGCTATTGCGCTTGGTGTGGGAAGCTTTTATATGGGTGAAATTTTTATGAATATAGGCTCTTATTTCGGCTCGCACGGCTGGATTATGCCTATTATTATGTTTGTGCTTTTGGGTTCTATTTGGTTTTATCTACAACAAGTAACTAAAAAAAAGGAAAAAAATTGAAGAAAATTTTAATATTTGTAGCGGTTTTGGCTGCTTTGGTATTTGGAGGGCTTAAATTTTACTCTATGAAAGTGGAGGAGAAATTTTATAGCGTTCTTAATAATATAAAGAACGTAGAAGCCGTTGCAGTAGAAAATGAGAAATTTAGCGGAGGATTTTTTGCCTCTAACGGAAATTTTGATGTTGTTATCAAAAAAGATAGCATAAACAATCTTTTTGCTCTTAATAAAGAAGAAGGTCTTAAGGAGGATTTAAAACTCAAAATCACCTCTTCTATAAGTCATGGAGTTTCAAATTTGATAAATGGAATTGAAACTATCGGTGATGTAGAGTTAGCAAGCGAAAATTTAAAAGATGTGTCAAATAAAATTTTTGACACCACCAAGCCTCTTAAATTTAAGGTGATTGAAAAGATAGGCGGAGATAAAAACGCCCGTTTCGAGCTTGTTAAGATAGATAAAGAAGCCGATGGAGTTAAATTTAATATGGCTGATACCTTTATGGATTTTAAGTTTGATGATGCTTATAAAATTTTGCAGAGCAAAATTTCAAATGACTTTATAAAAGTTAATGACGATTCTATGAATATTACCTTTGAGGGTATTCATTATGATGTTAAATACGAAAAACCTCTTGATATCTCAAGTCTTGCAAACTATACTTTCGCCAATGATGTTGCCAAGACCAATATCAAAAAAATAGGCTTAAATTTTATGCAAAATTCTCTAGATATAAGCGATATATCTAGCGATACTAAACTGATAACAGACAGCCAAACTATAACTCAGGTTGATAGCACTAAAATTTCTAAAATCAAGTATGATGATATAGAGCTTGTTGATTTTGTTATGGATACAAGAGTTGAGAATATCGATAAAAAATCCATAGAAGGTATTTTAAATTCCAAAGCTAAAGATGACGAACTATATTTTCAAGAGCTTCAAAATATGTTTCAAGCGATACTTCAAAGAGGACCTAAGCTCGTGTTTGAAAAGCTAAATTTTAAGAATAGTGACAATAAAACCTATGAGTCGAATTTGGAAATTTCATTAGATCCTTCAAATGGGCAAGATTTTTCTATGATGTATAGCATTATGAGAATTTTGAATTTAAGCGGATATATCAAGATAGACACTACGCCAGGGGAATTTTTGTTTAAAAATTTACAGGATCAAAAAGTTATGATTGATCAAAGCTTGCTTGATAGCGGAGTTTTTGTGCAAAACGGCAATAGCTACGAATCTAAATTTAACTACAATAAACGCACTCAGGATATTATTTTTAACAATAAAATTTCTCTTAAAACTTTTTTAGCTACGATGTTTTAATAAATTTTATAAATTTACGCGCTTAGACTAGTTTTTTATCTTAGTTTAAGCGTGATTTCTATATACTTCAATTTTCGCTTCACAAAAACGGATAACAACAATTAAACTAAAATTTAATCGTCATGTTCTCTAACTTAACACTGTTAAACTAATTAGTCAATCTTTGAAATCTAAACAAGTGATCGATTGAGCCAATTTACTTTCAGGCTTTCTTCGGAAAGTAGTTAGTAAATAAAACTAATTAATATAAATAAAAATTAAAAGTTTTTTGATTAAAAACTTCATATAAATTATATGGAGAGTTTGATCCTGGCTCAGAGTGAACGCTGGCGGCGTGCCTAATACATGCAAGTCGAACGGAGATTAAAGTAAGCTTGCTTATTTTAATCTTAGTGGCGCACGGGTGAGTAATGTATAGCTAATCTGCCCTACACTAGAGGACAACAGTTGGAAACGACTGCTAATACTCTATACTCCTTCTTTACATAAGTTAAGTCGGGAAAGTTTTTCGGTGTAGGATGAGGCTATATCGTATCAGCTAGTTGGTGAGGTAATGGCTCACCAAGGCTATGACGCGTAACTGGTCTGAGAGGATGATCAGTCACACTGGAACTGAGACACGGTCCAGACTCCTACGGGAGGCAGCAGTAGGGAATATTGCTCAATGGGGGAAACCCTGAAGCAGCAACGCCGCGTGGAGGATGACACTTTTCGGAGCGTAAACTCCTTTTCTTGGGAAAGAATTATGACGGTACCCAAGGAATAAGCACCGGCTAACTCCGTGCCAGCAGCCGCGGTAATACGGAGGGTGCAAGCGTTACTCGGAATCACTGGGCGTAAAGGACGCGTAGGCGGATTATCAAGTCTTGAGTGAAATCTAACGGCTTAACCGTTAAACTGCTTGGGAAACTGATAATCTAGAGTAAGGGAGAGGCAGATGGAATTCTTGGTGTAGGGGTAAAATCCGTAGAGATCAAGAAGAATACCCATTGCGAAGGCGATCTGCTGGAACTTAACTGACGCTAATGCGTGAAAGCGTGGGGAGCAAACAGGATTAGATACCCTGGTAGTCCACGCCCTAAACGATGTATACTAGTTGTTGCCAAGCTAGTCTTGGCAGTAATGCACCTAACGGATTAAGTATACCGCCTGGGGAGTACGGTCGCAAGATTAAAACTCAAAGGAATAGACGGGGACCCGCACAAGCGGTGGAGCATGTGGTTTAATTCGAAGATACGCGAAGAACCTTACCCGGACTTGATATCTAACAAATCATCTAGAGATAGAAGAGTGTCTGCTTGCAGAAATGTTAAGACAGGTGCTGCACGGCTGTCGTCAGCTCGTGTCGTGAGATGTTGGGTTAAGTCCCGCAACGAGCGCAACCCACGTATTTAGTTGCTAACGGTTAGGCCGAGCACTCTAAATAGACTGCCTTCGTAAGGAGGAGGAAGGTGTGGACGACGTCAAGTCATCATGGCCCTTATGTCCGGGGCGACACACGTGCTACAATGGCATATACAATGAGACGCAATATCGCGAGATGGAGCAAATCTATAAAATATGTCCCAGTTCGGATTGGAGTCTGCAACTCGACTCCATGAAGCCGGAATCGCTAGTAATCGTAGATCAGCCATGCTACGGTGAATACGTTCCCGGGTCTTGTACTCACCGCCCGTCACACCATGGGAGTTGATTTCACTCGAAGCCCAAATACCAAACCGGTTATGGTCCACAGTGGAATCAGCGACTGGGGTGAAGTCGTAACAAGGTAACCGTAGGAGAACCTGCGGTTGGATCACCTCCTTTCTAGAGTACAATGAATATTCTCTCACAAGATATTCATCAAAGGAAAATTTAGATTAGCCTTTTAAACTAATCTACTCAATCATCCTTGTTTAGTTTTGAAAGATTGATATTGAAGCTAATTGGGGAATTAGCTCAGCTGGGAGAGCGCCTGCTTTGCACGCAGGAGGTCAGCGGTTCGATCCCGCTATTCTCCACCAAATACATTAGGGCCTATAGCTCAGCTGGTTAGAGTGCACCCCTGATAAGGGTGAGGTCACAAGTTCAAGTCTTGTTAGGCCCACCATTAATTAGTAAATAAATTAGTTTAACTACAAAAGATTTTAAACATCAAAGTTTAAATCAAGTATTCTAAAATGAATATTTGCTTTAGACTTTGAATTATAGCCTATCTACTAATAAATACGGCAACGCTTAAAGCGTTGGTGTGCTTTAGGTGGGTGCAGGGAGTGAAACTCCTGCTCGGAGCAAGAGCTTTGCTCTTGCGAGAAGTCTAAAACGTTCTTTTATTTATCATTGTTAAGAGTCACAAGCAAGTTTTAAATAAAACAATTTTACAGGACTTGTTAAAGATTTAAATATCTTATCTCTTGAATATAATCAGTATTCAGAAGTTTAACGTCACAAGATATCTAGAGTTAAAACTTATCTATATATCAGTTAATGCTTTCCGTCTTGGGGATGAGAGTTTAAATTTAGTAATAAACTTAAATTTGCTTCATATATTCATATATGATTTTAAATTTTTGTTATTTATATTACCTTTAACAAGGAAGTGATGCGAATTAGAATATGAAATATACTAATAAAAGGTAAGCTGCAAAGAGCAAATGGTGGATGCCTTGGCTAGTAGAGGCGATGAAGGACGTGCCAGGCTGCGATAAGACTCGGGGAGCCGTCAAGGGGCTTTGATCCGGGTATTTCCGAATGGGGCAACCCAACTGATAGCGATGTCAGTTACCGTAATGGAGCGAACGAGGGGAATTGAAACATCTTAGTACCCTCAGGAAAAGAAATCAAACGAGATTACGCTAGTAGCGGCGAGCGAACGCGTAAGAGGGCAAACCGTTAGTTTACTAACGGGGTTGTAGGACTGCAATATAGACTAAACAAAGCTAATAGAATAAGCTGGAAAGCTTAAGCATAGAGGGTGATACTCCCGTATATGAAAGCGATGTTTTACTTAGCAGTATCCTGAGTAGGGCGGAACACGTGATATTCTGTCTGAAGCCGGGTAGACCACTATCCAACCCTAAATACTACTACTAGACCGATAGCGCACAAGTACCGTGAGGGAAAGGTGAAAAGAACTGAGGTGATCAGAGTGAAATAGAACCTGAAACCATTTGCTTACAATCATTCAGAGCCCTATGATTTATCAGGGTGATGGACTGCCTTTTGCATAATGAGCCTGCGAGTTGTGATGTCTGGCGAGGTTAAGGAAACCCGGAGCCGTAGCGAAAGCGAGTCTTAATAGGGCGTTTAGTCAGATGTTGCAGACCCGAAACGATGTGATCTATCCATGAGCAGGTTGAAACCGGTGTAAGAGCCGGTGGAGGACCGAACCCGCTAGCGTTGAAAAGCTATGGGATGACTTGTGGATAGGGGTGAAAGGCCAATCAAACATCGTGATAGCTGGTTCTCTCCGAAATATATTTAGGTATAGCGTCATGTAGTAACACTAGGGGGTAGAGCACTGAATGGGCTAGGGCATACACCAATGTACCAAACCCTATCAAACTCCGAATACCTAGTGTGTAATCATGGCAGTCAGGCGGCGAGTGATAAAATCCGTCGTCGAGAGGGGAACAACCCAGACTAACAGCTAAGGTCCCTAAATCTCATTTAAGTGGAAAACGATGTGGAGTTACTGAAACAACCAGGAGGTTGGCTTAGAAGCAGCCATCCTTTAAAGAAAGCGTAATAGCTCACTGGTCTAGTGATTCTGCGCGGAAAATATAACGGGGCTAAAATGAGTACCGAAGCTTTAGACTTGCACTTAATCATTTATACTAGCTCGTCTTTTGAGCGTATTTAAATGAGCTTGAAATTTTCTTAATCGACAGCCTATATGGCTAGTCTCAATCGAAAATGTCATCGCAACATTTAAATCCATCTCAAAACAAGTGAAGCGCTTTTTGCGTAAGCAAAAATGTTTCATTGAAAATACTTTGCTTAATCCGTTCTTTTAAATTTCAGGTTAAGCACTAGAATTTAGAGTATAAATTTGATAGTATGAATAATTAAGTGCAAGTGGTAGGAGAGCGTTCTATTCAGCGTTGAAGGTGTACCGGTAAGGAGCGCTGGAGCGGATAGAAGTGAGCATGCAGGCATGAGTAGCGATAATTAATGTGAGAATCATTAACGCCGTAAACCCAAGGTTTCCTACGCGATGCTCGTCATCGTAGGGTTAGCCGGGTCCTAAGCAAAGTCCGAAAGGGGTATGCGATGGAAAATTGGTTAATATTCCAATGCCAACTATTATGTGCGATGGAAGGACGCTTAGAGTTAAAGGAGCCAGCGGATGGAAGTGCTGGTCGAAAGGTGTAGGTTGAGTTACAGGCAAATCCGTAACTCTTTATCCGAGACCCCACAGGCAGACAAAGTTCTTCGGAACAGCGTTTGAATCCTTGATACTGTCGAGCCAAGAAAAGTTTCTAAGTTTAGTAATAGTTGCCCGTACCGTAAACCGACACAGGTGGGTGGGATGAGTATTCTAAGGCGCGTGGAAGAACTCTCTTCAAGGAACTCTGCAAAATAGCACCGTATCTTCGGTATAAGGTGTGCCTAGCTTTGTTAAGGATTTACTCCGTAAGCAAAGAAGGTTACAACAAAGAGTCCCTCCCGACTGTTTACCAAAAACACAGCACTCTGCTAACTCGTAAGAGGATGTATAGGGTGTGACGCCTGCCCGGTGCTCGAAGGTTAATTGATGACGTTAGCTCTGCGAAGCGTTTGATCGAAGCCCGAGTAAACGGCGGCCGTAACTATAACGGTCCTAAGGTAGCGAAATTCCTTGTCGGTTAAATACCGACCTGCATGAATGGCGTAACGAGATGGGAGCTGTCTCGAAGAGGGATCCAGTGAAATTGTAGTGGAGGTGAAAATTCCTCCTACCCGCGGCAAGACGGAAAGACCCCGTGGACCTTTACTACAGCTTGACACTGCTATTGGGATAAAGATGTGCAGGATAGGTGGGAGGCTTTGATCTATAAACGCCAGTTTATAGTGAGCCGTTGTTGAGATACCACTCTTTTTTATTCTGATAGCTAACTGGCATGAGTTATCCTCATGCAGGACAATGTCTGGTGGGTAGTTTGACTGGGGCGGTCGCCTCCCAAAATGTAACGGAGGCTTACAAAGGTTGGCTCAGAACGGTTGGAAATCGTTCGTAGAGTATAAAGGTATAAGCCAGCTTAACTGCGAGACGTACATGTCAAGCAGAGACGAAAGTCGGTCTTAGTGATCCGGTGGTTCTGTGTGGAAGGGCCATCGCTCAAAGGATAAAAGGTACCCCGGGGATAACAGGCTGATCTCCCCCAAGAGCTCACATCGACGGGGAGGTTTGGCACCTCGATGTCGGCTCATCGCATCCTGGGGCTGGAGCAGGTCCCAAGGGTATGGCTGTTCGCCATTTAAAGCGGTACGCGAGCTGGGTTCAGAACGTCGTGAGACAGTTCGGTCCCTATCTGCCGTGGGCGTAAGAAGATTGAGGAGAGTTGACCCTAGTACGAGAGGACCGGGTTGAACCAACCACTGGTGTACGAGTTGTCCTGCCAAGGGCACCGCTCGGTAGCTAAGTTGGGATGTGATAAGAGCTGAAAGCATCTAAGCTCGAAGCCAACTCCAAGATGAATCTTCTTTTAAGACCTCATAAAGACTATATGTTTGATAGGCTGGGTGTGTAATGGATGAAAGTCCTTTAGCTGACCAGTACTAATAGGTCGTCTGCTTATCTTTTAATAAGCATCACTTCCTTGTTAAGGGTAAACCTTGCAAGAAAAGATTGTTGTTTAAAACGCTTTAACTCTTAACAAATAAAAGACAGTGTTAAATAAGAAATTAGGAAGCAGGTTGTTGAGATATAAATAAAAATATCTTGGTTAAACTCTGCAATGATTTTTTATTTAACACTGCCCGTGACTATACAGACGAGGAAACGCCTTGCTCCATCTCGAACCAAGAAGCTAAGCTCGTCCTGGCTGATGATACTCTCCCTTACTGGGATGTTTGGAAAAGTAGGTCGTTGCGGGCTTTGTTATTATTCTTCTAAATTCATATCAAAAACAGCTAATCCAAAAATATTAACAATAAAGATAAAAATTTTTTACATTTATTATATTTTTACATACTTTTAAATTTAAACCGATTAGTTTTTAA
Source organism: Campylobacter sp. CCUG 57310 (assembly GCF_013201975.1). Classification (NCBI taxonomy): domain Bacteria; kingdom Pseudomonadati; phylum Campylobacterota; class Epsilonproteobacteria; order Campylobacterales; family Campylobacteraceae; genus Campylobacter; species Campylobacter sp. CCUG 57310. Next base: position 1,163,424 of record NZ_CP053845.1, on the reverse strand, counting down.
ATTCTTTATATATTTATCTGCTTTATTTACAATTATCCAAAGTAACTTCTGTATTTATTCTTTATATCTATAGTTTATTTGTTTATTTTATTTATTAAGCTTGTATGATTACTTTACGAATTAAAAGATATTGTAAAAAGTCCATATTTTTTTATGGTCGTCTTTTAATTCATTTTTTCATAGAATTGTAAAGCTCCCTGTTATTAAGCTTTGTTAGTAACACAATCATAAATTTAATAGATTAAGACGCTTCTTGTGAAATTTAGATTAAAATAAATTTGCTTATACTTATTTATAAATTTATCATTTCTTTAACATAGTGTTATAGAATTTTAACTACTTAAATTTAAACATCTTAATAAAAAGGAATTTACTATGAATACGGTAAAAAATATACTATTAGCACTGATTATGCTTTGGCTATCTGCATTTGCTCAGATAAATTTAAACACGGCCACTAAAGAGGAGCTTATGAGCTTAAAGGGTATAGGAGAGTCCAAGGCTGAGGCTATAATGGAATATAGAAAAATGAATAAGTTTAACTCTATAGATGATATTAAGAATGTAAACGGAATAGGAGATAAGACATTTGAGGCGTTAAAGCAAGATATATCGGTATCGGGTAAAAGCGTAATGCCTGCTAATACTACTAAAAAGATAAAAGATAAAGTATCTAAAACAAAAGATACAAAAGAAAAAACAACTAAACAGGCAGACAAAGTAAAAGATACTAAAGACAGTCTAAGCAAAAAAGTTAAAGACAAAGAAGATAACTTAAAGAAAGAGGCAAAGAAGGCTAAGAGTAAAGAAGATAAGACAGATAAGGCTAAGGATGCAAAAGAGAAGATACAAGACGCCAAAGAGAGTATGAAGAAGGATACTAAAAAAACAAAAGAGAGTAAAGACGGAAAAATAAAGAAAGAGAAGAAGGGGTAGTAAGGGTTTTTGGGGAGGGGGGGGGAGAAAATAAAGGTGAGTAGGGGTGGATTAATATAGAAAGACTATAAAGAGATAAGAGGATGGAAACAGGAAAATATTAAAAGAGACAGTGGATGTAGAATGGTAGAGTGAGGTTATGAAAGAGACATATAGTGGTCGCCACTTTCTACTGATGAAACAACATTAAAACATTCTACGATAATCACTTATAAGACATTTATAGCGTTTATGAAGTTGAAGGTGGTTCGGGTAATGAAACGGAAGCAAGTTGAGGCAAAAAATGCAAATAAGAGAATTAAAAAAACAAAAAACGAGAAAGACTAAATAAGGATAAATAAGAAAGCAAGATAGCGCAATAATAGAAAGATGAGTAGCGGTAATAGACTACTGCGGCAGATGCGGTTTAGATCAAGGTGTGAGAGGGTTTAAGAGGGTGCCTCCAACAATGGAGGCGAGATTTGGAAAGTGGAAGTATGCTCTTAGCAAACTTGAGGTTTAAGAGAGGGTATCTAACTGAGGAAATTTAAAAAGATAGATTTACTATATAGAATGAAAAATTATCTAGTAAAATATTATGTTAAGAATTTATAAATTGAGTATATCAAATAAAAAAGGGTGAAGATAGGCTAAATTTAGTTTTATTGTCTATATTTGGCAAGACATATCAAATTTATCCTTCTTTACTTTCTTAAGATATCTTTTCTGTGTGAAATATAATAAGTCAAGATAGTAATTATTTGATTGGAAGTGAGGGCTGTAAGATATTTAAATTTTAAGTATTTAAAATCGCTACTATTTTATATTCTAAAAAACAAAATATCAAACTTATATTTCAGTTATAGTAGCAAGAATACCGATGCATAAAATAAAATATATAGAAAATTTATAATATTGGAGAATTTTTGAAAGATTTATTAGAGCTCGTTGTCTGCTTAAAAAAAGAGCTTAAATTTAATAAAAAAATGCTTAGCAAGGTAGATAAAAAAAGAATTAAAAGATATCCGTATTTGTTGCAATCAAAATCTTTCATAAATTCTCGTGCTATAAAATTTACATTTAAAAAGCGCTCCAAATTTTGTATATCTCATAAAGATGGATGTGTGGCGGTGCTTTTTGGGAAAGGTGCATTTGGAGTGGATGTCGAAGAGTTAAAAGATAGAAATTTTGATCGCATAAGCGAATTTTGTTTTATGGAATTTGAAGAGCAAGAGTGGAACAAGTCGCTAAAAAACAAAGAAAAATTTTATCAAATTTATACTACCAAAGAAGCTTTGATAAAGGCTCAAAATTTGGGCTTTAGCGAGCTTAAAGTTGTAGATTCTTTAAGATCAAGAGGATATTTTAAAAAAAGCTTTATTGTTAATGATTTGTTTATAGTTTCTGCGGTTTTTAAAGGTAAAAAAGATATAATGATTAAATTTTTATAAAGACGAGAGTTTTGTTTGAGTGTGGTTAAATTCCTAAAATTGTTTGTTTTGGCGATATTACTATCTTCTTGTAATGCTAAATTTCAACCGCCCATTTTGCCTAAATTCAGTGAAAAAAATTTTGAAGTTATTTCTAGGCAAGGAACAGGCATTCTTTATGTAGCCAGTACCGACAAGGGGTATAATTTTACTTTGATTAGTGTACTTGGAGCTCCTTTGGCAAGGCGAATTTTAACAAAAGACGGCAAATTTGAAAATATTGGATTTTTACCGCCAAATTTAAGATACAACGATCTTTTTGCGGCTGTTCTTGATATGATAAAAAACAAAGAGCATGAAAAGGAAATTTTAATAGATGAAGAAAAATTTAAGGTAAAAAGCATTGATATACGTTAGTAAGCCGTCCATAGTGAGCGCAGCCGGCATGAGTGCGGATAAAAATATTTTAAATTTACAAACAAGTAAAAGATTTTTAACTCTTTGTGATAGTTTTATAGAGGGCAAATCATTAATGCTGGGTAAGATAGATATTAGTTTTGAAAAATTTAGCCCCAAAACGCCTAAATACTTTAAAACCCGCACAAACGCGCTTGCCTTAAACGCTATGATGCAAATTGATAATACAATAAAAGACGCCATAAAGAAGCATGGTAAAAATCGCGTAGGTGTCGTTATAGGAACTACAACGAGCGGAGTTGAAGAAAACTACAAGATATTTAAAGAGCATGCTAAGACAGGCTTTTTTGATATATTTAGATACAATGTCAGCCAAAACGCTCTGGCAAATCCTGCCGAGTTTATTACTGATTTTTACGGATTAAGCGGAGTTTGCTTTGCCGTTTCTACGGCTTGCACTTCGGGCGTTAAGGCGATAATTGAAGCCAAAAGGCTTATTAAAGCCGGGATTTGCGATGCGGTTATTTGCGGTGGAGTTGATAGTCTAAATACTCTTACGATAAACGGGTTTCATTCTCTTGGGATACTAAGTGAGGGCGAAACTAATCCCTTTTCAAAAAATCGTGACGGTATAAATATAGGCGAAGGTGCTGGGCTTTTTGTGCTAAGTAAGGATGAGATTTCTGATATTGTTATAGCGGGCGAACATTCAAATTGCGATGCGTTTCATATGACTCAGCCTGAAACAAGCGGCAAAATGCAAGGAATTTGTATCCAAGAAGCGCTTAAAAAAGCAAATTTAAGCGAGGTTGATTATATAAATTTGCATGGCACCGGAACAGTGGCAAACGAACAGGTTGAAGCTGCCGTAGTAAATGCAAATTTGCCAAATACACCGGCAAGTTCTATAAAGCCTGCGATAGGACATACATTGGGCGCTGCAGGAGCGATTGAAAGCGCTATTTGTGTGATGCTTTGCATGCAAAAAGAAGTTGTTTTACCACCTCATATATATGATGGAATTTATGACGAAGAGATAAAGAGAGTAAATTTGGTTAAAATCAATGAAAAAGCCGTTGTAAATTCTGCCATGTCGTTATCTTTTGCTTTTGGCGGAGATAATGCGGCGATTATTTTTGAAAGGGTTAGATGAGTTTGGCTGATCATTTGCCTCACGGCACTTCTATCGTTCTTATAGATGAAATTTTAGAATTTAAGCAAGATTATATCAAGACTAAAAGTATCATAAAAAGCGATAATAAATTTTTGCAAGACGGCAAATTTGAGATGTATAAAAGCATAGAGATGATGGCGCAAGCGCTTGGGATATATGATTCTAAGATGCGTGAGTTAAAAGGGTTAAAATCAGGACTTGGATTCTTGCTTGGAAGTAGAAAATTTGAGATGTTTCAGCCGTTTTTAAATATAGGGGACGAAGTTGTAATAGAAGCAAGATGTTCTTTGCAGGATGAGGAGGGGTTTGGAATTTATGATTGCGAGCTTTATACGGATGGCAAAATGGCCGCCAAAGCCCGTTTAAATGTAATAAGTCCTAATGATGAGTTTGTACAAAGGATTGTAAATGAGTAAAAAAAGAGTTTTGATAACGGGCTCAAGCAGAGGTATAGGCGAGGCGATAGCAAGACGTCTTACAAGTAGCGGCTATGAAGTGGTTTTGCACGGGAAGAAGAAAAGCGATGTGCTAACTAACCTTGAAAACGAACTTGGAGTTAAAAGCCTTGCTTTTGATGTGAGTGATACGCAGGCTGCAAATTTTGCCATTGAAGAGGATATATCAAAAAACGGCGCTTACTACGCCGTAGTCTTAAATGCAGGGATAACTCGCGACAATACCTTTGTAGCGATTGAAAAAGAGGACTGGTTTGATGTTATGGATGTAAATTTAAATAGCTTTTATAATGTCTTAAAGCCTGCACTCATGCCTATGATACGCACGAGAAAGCCTGCTAGGGTAGTTGTGATAAGCTCGGTTTCAGGCATTATCGGCAATAGAGGACAGGTTAATTATTCTGCAAGCAAAGCGGGGCTTATAGGAGCTACAAAAGCTCTTGCCGTAGAGCTTGCTTCAAGAAATATAACCGTTAATTGCGTAGCTCCGGGACTTATTGAAACAGATATGATAGATGAAAATTTGCCGATGGATGAAATTTTAAAAGCAATTCCGGCAAAAAGAGCGGGCAAAACAGAAGAAGTAGCGCCCTTGGTTGAGTTTTTATTAAGCGAAGATGCCTCATATATAACAAGACAAGTTATCGGCGTAAACGGAGGTCTTTGCTGATGCGTGTATTTGTAACGGGAATGGGCATAGTAAGCGCTTTTGGCAAGAGCTGGAGTGAAGTAAGAGAAAAATTTAAGCAGTGCGAAAACGCTGTTGTTTATATGAAGGAGTGGGATAGGTATAATGATCTAAATACTCGCCTTGCCGCACCCATTTTAAATTACGAGTGTCCAAAGGAGTGGGATAGAAAGCAGCTTAGAAGCCTTGGTATCGTATCAAGATATAGCGTTGAAGCCGCAGGACTTGCTCTAAGTGACGCAGGACTTTTGAATGATGAAAGAATTACTGACGGCAGGATGGGTGTGGCATGCGGTTCATCCACCGGCAGCACCGAGTCGATTTTATCCATGGCTAATCTTTTAAGCACGGGCGAAAATAGCTGTAACGCCAACACTTATATAAAGATGATGCCTCACACGACGGCTGCTAATATAGCTCTTTTTTATAAGCTAACAGGACGCATAATACCCACTTCATCAGCCTGTACTAGCGGATCTCACGCTATCGGGTATGCTTATGAGAGTATAAAAAGCGGCAGGATAGATATGATGCTTGCAGGAGGCGCGGAAGAGCTCTGTCCAAGCGAAGCTTATGTCTTTGATATGCTTTATGCAACCAGTGTTAAGAATTTGGCGCCAAAGCTCTCTCCTGCGCCATTTGACTCAGGCCGAGATGGTTTGGTTCTTGGAGAAGGAGCTGGTATAATGCTGCTTGAGAGCGAAGAGAGCGCTATGAAAAGGGGAGCTAAAATTTACGCTGAAGTTGTCGGGTTTGGCTCAAACTGTGACGGAACGCACGTAACAAGACCGCAAAGCGCTACTATGAAAGGCGCGATGCAACTAGCGCTAAAAGAAGCAAATTTAACTCCCGATATGATAGGTTATATCAACGCTCACGCAACCGCTACCAAGCAAGGAGATATAGCAGAAAGCATAGCTACAAATGAGCTTTTTGGCGAAAATATAGCTATCAGCTCGCTTAAAAGCTATCTTGGACACACTCTTGGAGCCTGTGGCGGGCTTGAGGCGATATTTAGCGTTATGATGATGAGAGAGGGGCGATTTTTCCCTACGATAAATTTAAATCATATTGATGAAAGCTGCGCTCCGCTAAGATATTTAAGAGAAGAAACGGCCATAAATACCGACTTTGTTATGAGCAACAACTTTGCATTTGGCGGAGTAAATACATCGCTTATATTTAAGAAAATTTAATAAGGAGCAGTAGTGAAAAAGATATTGTTTTTGGCGGTTTTTATTTTTAGCTTAAATGCCGATGAGATATTTAATCTAAGCATTGAAGAGGCGTTTAAAAATCCTTTAGCTAAAAAATATATATTACCCGATGTAAAAGTGGAATTTGCAGATACATACACAGCCGATAGAGTTGTAGTGGCAGCCACTGCAAGCAGAAAGCAAAGAGGCGAAATATCAGATAAAAAAGATAAGTGTGAAATAGCTTTTTTGGATGCGGTAAATGCTTTTCAAAGACGAGTTAAAAAAGAAAATGGATCAAAAGCCGTAAATATAGTAAGCTTTTTATACGGCAATGTATTTAGTTCTAAAACGGAATTTCAATGCCTCTATACTAACAAATTTACGGTTAGACTAAGAGGCGATATAGCCAAATAAAGGAGAAATGATGAAGAAAATTTTTGCTGGTATAGCGGTTTTGGTTTTGGGTTTAAATTTAAGTGCGCGCGATGACGTGCTTTACTTTTCGATTGACGAAGTTTTAAAGTCGCCAAAGGCTGCCGAAGTTCTTAATAAAGACATCAAGCTAAGCTTTGGTTCGGGCACAAAAGGTAAAATTTTACAAAAGGGCCTCACCTCAAACAAAAAGACAAATGCGTTCAATAAAAGCGATAAAGAGGCTTGCGAATGGGCATTTTTATCAGCTATCAAGACATTTCAGGAGCGAGCCGTTAAAGAGGGCGGCACGAGAGTTATAAACCTTACCAGTTATTACAAAAAGCAGCCTTTTGACTCTAAAACCAAGTTTCAGTGCGGAGCCGGAGCGCTTATGTCCGGTGTAACGCTAAAAGGCGATATAGCAAAATAATGAATTTAAGCTTTAAGGTTGAATTTTTTGACGCTATTGTTTTTGATAATGCCGGCAGAAGAGAGCTTTTAAAATATACAAAAGAATTTGATATCTCGCATATCCCGCCGCTTGAAAGACGCAGGCTAAGCAAGGCTGCAAGGTGCGCCTTTCATCTTACAAAAAGTCTTGGCGATATCGATATGCCTGTGGTTTTTAGCTCATATAGCGGAGAGATAAATAGATGTTTTGACCTGCAAAGCACGCTTGCAAGAGGCGAGCTTATCTCGCCGACTTCATTTTCGCTTTCGGTTCATAACGCCATATCTTCGCTTCTTAGTATCAGTATGCAAAATAATCATGAAATTTCCGCTGTATGTGCGTATGCTACGCTCGAATACGCTCTCGTGCAAGCTAAACTTCATCTTGAAAACGGTAACGATAGAGTGCTTTTGCTTGCTTATTATGAAGCTGTAAATCAGGAGTATTTTAAACAAGACGAAGCCTCTTTTATGGTTGCCATGGTAGTTTCTAAAGGGCAAAATTTAAAGCTAATTCAAGGCGAAAAGCAAAAAGATCTCGATGAAAATTTACTGCTTAAATTTTTGCTCAATTTTGATATATGTAAAAAATCATCGTGGACTAGCAGTGATAAAAACTGCACTTGGCAGTGGGACTATGAGCCTTAAAAAGCTTTTGCGTCAAGCTTTGGCGGCTGTGCTTTTTATTATTTTTGGAGTTATTTGCATGGTAGGAAATCTAATATTTTTACCTATCGTGATACTCGGTCTTCATAAATTTAAAACAGTTCAAAATTTATCCCGCGATAGCGTTTGGTTGTCTTGGAAATTTTTCATAGCGGTAAGCAAATTTTTTGGCTATTTAGACTATAAATTTTATATCAAAACCGATCTGGGCAAAAATTCCCAAATGATAGTGGCAAACCACCCGTCTCTTTTAGACGTGGTTTTTTTGATATCTAAAATTCGCCGTGCAAACTGCATAGTAAAGGGCGATCTTACTAAAAACGTATTTTTATCATCCGCCATCAAAGCGTGTGGATATATACCAAATACGGCTAACGAAGAGTTGCTTGAAAGAAGCGTTTGCGCTCTTGAAAACGGAGAAAATTTGATCGTCTTTCCCGAAGGAACGAGAACTAAAGATGAGATAAATTTCCACAAAGCCGCATCTCATATTGCGACAAAAGCGGCAAGCGAAATCATAGGCATTGCTATTAATATGCAGCCAAGAAGCCTAAGAAAGGGCGAGCCTTGGTATAGCACGCCCGATGTTATGATAAAATATGACTTTTATGAGCTTTTTTGCCTTGATATGAAAGGTTTTTTTGCTCATAAGCCAAATCCTATAAGAGCCAAAGAGCTGCATAGGTATATGAATGAAATTTACAGGAAGGAGTTTGAATGCAAGAGTTAGTTAATGAGATAAAAGAGCTTATCATAAACAGCCTGAATTTGGAGGATATGAAGCCAAGCGATATTGATGAAAACGCACCTCTTTTTAATGAAGGCTTGGGGCTTGATAGCGTAGATGCGCTTGAGCTTGGACTTGCCGTGCAGAAGCGATACGGCCTCGTGCTTGATTCAAAGACGGCGAATTTAAAAGAGATATTTTATAGCGTAAATTCGCTTGCAAAATACATTTTTGAAAAGAGGAGTGAGCAATGAAGCAAGAAGAGATATTTGAAATTTTAAAATCCTCTTTGATAGAGCTTTTTGAGATAGAAGAAAGCAGGATAAAGCCAGAAACGCTTATTTATGAAGAGCTTGAGATAGATAGTATAGATGCGATAGATCTAATCGATCACATCAAGCGAAAAACGGGACATAGACTTATGCCCGAGGATTTTAAGAGCGTAAAGACGCTTGAAGATATCGTTAAAGCGGTTGCAAAGAAATTTGAAGCTTAAAACGGCGATAAGGGCGGGAATATTTATAGCAAGCATAGCTTATCCCTTTGCACTATTTTTTGCAAACCGATTTAGTCTAATCGTCATTGCCGCACTTGGAATTTTATGGACGCTAAGAGGAATTTTAGAAAGCAAAAATTTAAGGCTTGTTTCTTTTTTGGCGGCGGTATTTTTTGGGCTTTGTCTTATCTTTAAAGGATCGGCTTTAGCCTTTTTATATCCCGTCTTAGTAAGTCTTGGATTTTTGGCTGTTTTTGCATATAGCTTAAAAAATGAGGCGATCATAACGAAATTTGCCAGAGTGAAAGAGGCGAATTTAAATGAAAAAGTTATAGCCTATACTAGAAATTTGACTAAAATTTGGTGTGGTTTTTTTATTTTTAACGCCGCTTTGGCGCTTTTTTTATCTATTCTTGAAGATAAGATTTACTGGAGCGTTTATACGGGAGTGATTTCATATCTGCTTATGGGCGCTCTTTTTGGCGGTGAGATTTTGTATAGAAAGATTTTTATTTTAAGAGATGGCGGATGAGTTTTATTGATAAGTTTAAGAATTTTAGATTTATAGATGATGATAGGGATATATTTGCCCAGTCTCAAAAATTTGCAAGCTATTTAAAACAAAATAACATAAAAGAGATTGAAATTTATCTAAGTTCGGCTTGTGATTTTTGCATAGCATTTTTTGGCGCGATGATAGCAGGAGCGGTTGCTTATATTTTGCCAAAGCCGATTTTTAGCGGCGAAATGCTTAGTGTAAGAGATGAAAATTTTGCCGAATTTTTAGATGTAAATGATATTTACGAGCTAAATTTAAATGAGGATAGCAAATTTTATCTTCAGACTTCAGGCTCAACGGGCAAGAGTAAAAATATAAAAAAATCTCTTAAAAGCATGATTGTAGAGGGCGAATATTTGGCTAAAATTTTTGGCTTTAGTCCTGAAAATATAATATTTGCAAGCGTTTCGCACCAGCATATGTTCGGGCTTGCTTATAGGATATTTCTTCCTATGATGATTGGCTCAAAGGCTATCGCGCGTGAGCTTAACTACCCTGAAGCAATCCTGGAGCTTGATCTTAACAATCATGTTTTAATAACTTCTCCCGTGTTGCTTAAAGCCTTAGTTCAAAGTCCAAGAGCGGACGAGATAAAGCCTATTTGCGGTATAGTTTCGGCGGGAAGCGAGCTAAAAAGCGAGCTTAGAGAAGAGCTTAATAAGCTTTGTAATGCAAAGATAATTGACATATACGGTAGTACCGAAACCGGTACGATAGCGCAAAATTTAGGCGACGGGCTTATGCTTCTTGAGCCTGTTAAAGGCGGACTTGATGAAAGAGAGGCGCTAAACGTAAGCTCTCCTTGGTGCGAGTTTTTTCAAAGTAACGACTGCGCGGGCATAGAAGGTTCGCGCCTAATCTTGCGTGGCAGGATCGATAGGATAATCAAACTAAACGACAAGCGAATAAGCCTAGAAAATATCGAAAAAAAGCTATTTGAAAGCGGAATTTTAAGCGATTGTTATTGCGCAGTTCATCCGAAATTTAAGCGTGCGGTTGCGCTTTTGGAATTAAATAAAAGCGGGCTTGATAAATTTAGAAAATTTGGCAAAGCTGGCATAGTGGAGCAGCTTAAAGAGATACTAAAGATAGAATACAAAAATAGCATTAGGCACTTTAAGATAGTTGAAAGCCTACCTAGAAATCCTCAAGGAAAATTTTCAAAGGATAAATTCGAAGAGGTTTTGTTTAGGCAAATTTCACCAAAGTGGACTAGAACCAAAAGCGATGTTTGGGAGTATAAATTTAGCTGCGTTATGAGCGTTGAGCTTGATATATTTACTCATCATTTTGCGAGGCTTCCTTTGGTGCCGGGATTTTTTCAGCTTGATTTTATATTTGCCCTAGCTAGGAGCGTGGGGGTAAAATTTAGTGATAAAACTAGCGTAGAAAATCTAAAATTTACTAAATTTGTCCGTCCAAACGATACTCTTGATGTCTGTTTTGACGTGAGCGATGAGAAGATCAACTTCGAGCTATTTTGCAACGGCGAAAAGTGCTCAAGCGGCAGGATAAAATTTGATATATAAATACGGCTTTTTAATCCCATTTTACAACCATCCGGCTCGCATAAAGCAGCTTGTAACCGAGCTTAAAAAGCACGATTTGCCTATCATAATCGTAGATGACGGCTCAGATAGTGCCAGCAAAGCCGTGCTAAATAGCCTTGAAGGCGTTAGCATCTTAACCAGAGAGCAAAACGGCGGCAAGGGAGCTGCTATGAAGGATGGGTTTAAATTCGGGCTTGAAAACGGCTTTAGCCATCTTTTTCAGATAGATGCGGACTCTCAGCACGATCTTAGCGTAATAAGCGAGTTTTTAGCTTGTAGCAAAAAAGAGCTTAAAAAACTCATATGCGCAGCTCCTGTTTATGATGAAAGCGCGCCAAAAGCGAGGGTTCACGGCAGGAAAATAACAAATTTTTGGATATATATCAACACTCTTGGTGCAGATATCAAAGACGGGATGTGCGGATTTAGAATTTATCCCTTAAAAGAGCTTGAAACGGCAATTTCCAAAAGCAAGACCGATAGGATGGAATTTGACACCGAAATCCTTGTAAACGCCCATAGAAGCGGTGTTAAGATGGAATGGATAGATATAAGGGTGTTTTACGAAAAAGGCGGCGTGTCGCACTTTAAAATGCTAAGAGACAACGCGCTTATATCGCTTATGCACGCTAAGTATTTTTTAACTATGCCAAAATTTGCTTTTGATAGATTAATAGGCTCTAAAAGCGATAAAATGTGGTGGCAAAAGTATGAGCGAGGCGGTAAAAATTTATTAAATTTGACACTATTCTTAACAAAATACACGCCAAAATTTCTTTTGAATTTTCTGATAAAAATCGTAGTGTTTTTTTACTACGTCACCTCAAAGAAGGAGCGTGAAAATATTAAGAAATTTAGAGAAAATTTAGCCAAATTTGCGGGCAAAGAGTGTGTTAAAGATAGTAGCGTATTTAGTAATTTTTATGAATTCGGTGTTGCGATTTGCGATAAATTTAGAGTGTGGCGAGGCGAGATAACACTAGATGAGATTAGAGCCGTAAATTTACAAACCATTCAAAATGAGCTCATAAATGCTAAAAGAGGGCAGGTTATACTGACCGCTCATCTTGGGAATATAGAAATTTGCAAAGCGCTTTCAACAAAAGTCGGCGGACTTGATATAGTCATTTTAGCCTATGATAAAAATACACGGGAATTTGCAGGGACAATAGCCAAGATAAGCGGTAAAAGCGTGCGAGTAATGCTTGTTAACGAGCTTGACGTAGAGGCTATGCTGGAGCTTAAAAACATAGTAGATAGCGGCTTTCATATAGGCATAATGGGCGATAGAGTGCCTATAAGCGGGGATAAATTTAGTGAGGTTAGCTTCCTTGGGCAAAGCGCTAAATTTAACTACGGACCGTATCTGATAGCCGGAATTTTAGGCGTTGGCGTAAGCTCTCTTTGGTGTCAAAAAATGGGAGATAAATTTGATATAGAGCTAATTAAAATCGCTGATCAGATAAAGCTTTTTAGGGATAAACAAGCAAGCGTTAAGCCATATCTTGAAGCTTATGTAAGAGAGCTTGAAAAAAGATGCGTTCAAACGCCTTCTCAGTGGTTTAATTTTTTTGATTTTTGGGGTCAATGATGAGTGAAATTTCAAAGAAAGTTATCATAAAAGCTCAGTTTTTCGATGTGGATTCTATGAACGTGGTTTGGCACGGCAACTATATCAAATACCTTGAAACAGCGCGTTGCGAACTGCTTGATGAGATAGGATATAACTACGAAGCGATGAAAAACGACGGCTTTGCTTTTCCTGTCGTTAAGCTTGACATCAAGTATGCAAAGCCTGTGTTTTTTGGCGATGAGATCGAGGTTGAGGCTATTTTGGTTGAATTTGAGAGCTTTTTAAAATTTAGATACATCATAAGAAACGTTAAAACAAAAGAGAAACTAAGTGTGGCAAATAGCTCGCAAGTAGCGGTTGATATGAAGGACATACAAACTTGTCTTGTGTTGCCTGAACCCATTAAAAAAGCGATAAAAAGGTATCAAAATGAAAAACTTAATAGCAATACTTAGTCTTGGTTTAAGTTTATTTGCGACTAACTTTGAAGAGATAAAATCAAACATAAAAACTCAAAACATAAGCGGAAATTTTACTCAGACTAAAATTTTAAAAGGGTTTAATAACGCTTTTAAGAGCTATGGCTCATTTTCTTTAAACGAAAATGAGCTGCTTTGGCAAAATAGCAAGCCGATTTCTTCAACTCTCATCATAAACAAGGACGGGGTTTTTCAAAAAAACGGCGATGATCTTATAAAAACCGGTCAAAATTTCGATGAAAAGCTATTTTTGGCTCTTGTTAGACTTGATGAAAACGAGCTGAAAAAAGAGTTTGAATATAAAATTTCATCTTCAAGTAAAGGCTGGTATATCGTGCTAACGCCTAAAAATTTACTTTTAAAGCAAATTTTTACTCAAATTTCATTAAGCGGAGATGAGTTTTTAAAACGACTTGAACTTGATGAGGTAAGCGGAGATAAAACGATAAACGAATTTTATGATATAAAATGAAAAAAATCTCTACTTTTTGCCTGTTTCTTCTTGTTTTTTTGGCATCTGTTTTTTATATCGTAAGCGAGATAAAAAAAGTTGAAACCGATATATTCGCCCTTGTAAATTTTAAAGAAAACGAGCGTGAATTTCAGCTTTTAAAATCTATGCAAAAAGATTTTTCAAATGAATTTTTATTTATGAGTGACTCGAAAGAATTTGCTTTAAAAGCTGAAAAAACCGCTTTTGAATTTGGTATTTTTGATGAATTTAATGCCACGACAAATATCAATCTTTCAAACTATCTTGATGAGATAAACCGGCTTAAGATGGCTATGCTCAGTAAAGAAATTTACCAAGAGATAGTTGGGGGCAGCGGCGAGTTTTTTAAAAAAAATGCCGAAAGCTTTTTTAATCAATTTTCTTTTAAACCACTTAGCCCAAACGATGATTTTTTCGGTTTTTCAAGTCATTTGAGTGTAGATGATTCAAAAGTAAGTCTTGATCTTTCAAGCCTTATGCTTAGGGTTAAAGACGAAAATAGGGATTTTTATCTCATAAAAGCAAGGCTTAAAAATGGCTATGATGATAAAAAGCTCATTAAATTTTATGAAGAGATAAAAGCTCAGGCGGACAAAGAAAATGCAGAGGCGTTTATAAGTTCGGGTGCGCTTTATTCTGCTTTTGCAAAGGACAGGGGGGATAAAGAGAGTCTTTATATGAGCCTTGTTTCGCTATTGCTAAGCTCTGCTTTGCTCTTGCTTGCTTTTAGAAATTTCAATATATTTTTTATTATTTTTGTTGCGATTTTCGGATTTGCTTGCGGCTTTGCAGCCTCGCTTGCGGTATTTGCAAACGTGCATATTATGGTTGTGGTTATAGGCACCAGTCTTGTGGGGCTAATGTTTGATTTTGCGCTTCATTGGCTGGGTAAAAGTCAAAATGTAAAAATAAGCAGATACGGTATGCGACCTATGCTTGGCATATTTTTGCTGGGACTTGTTATCACGATGAGCGGATATGGGGTATTTGTGTTTGCCAAGCTTGAGATTTTAAAGCAGATTGCGGTCTTTTCTTTTTTTACGCTTTTTGGTGCGTTTTTGTTTACATATTTTTGTTTGCCGCTCATTCTTGAGGGCAAAATTTTCACTCAAAGCAAAATTTTTACTGAAATTTTAAATAAATTTGAAGAATTTTGCCTTGTGTTTGCAGGCAAAATCGGAATCAAATTTGTATCTTCGCTTGCGATTTTTCTTGCTTCTGTTTTGCTACTAAATTTATCAAATTTAATTACCACCGATAATATAAAAGAGTATTCAAGCTCTCCTGATGAGCTGCTTTTGCAGTCAAAAAAGATATCAGAACTTGGCGGACTTGCGGGATCTAGCTTGATGATCGTGGTTAAAAACAGCAATGATGTCTTGCAAGCTGAAAATAAACTTTTAAGCGAGCTTAAAGCCGAAAATTTAGTTGAAAACTACGAATCCATATCTAAAATTTTTCTAACCCAAAGCGAGCAGGAGAGTATAAAAGACGCTTTTAAAAAAGCTAAAAACGATCCTAAAATGATAGAAATTTATACAAATTTGGGCTTTGATGAAGATATGATAAACAAAGAGTTTGACAAAGTATCTCAAGTTAAAACGCTTAGCTTGGATGAAATTTTAAAATTTGATATTGCAAAAGATTTTAAGCGCTTCTTGCTTGATGAAAATTCAAGCGTAATTTATGCAAAAAATTTTACAAATAACGATAAAAGCGATGAAATTTTAGCTTCAAACGACGCTTTTGTAGTCGATTTTCTAATTGCGCTTAATCAAAATTTCACTGAAGCTAAAGCGTCTGCGGCTATGCTTAAATTTATAGCCTTTTGTCTTGCATTTGTGCTTTTGTGGGTGTTTTTTGGCGCTCTTAAAGCCTCTTTGGTTATGAGCTTAATCACGCTTGGAGTTATGAGTACGCTTTGCATTTTTGTCTTGTTTGATATGCATATTAATATCTTTGTAGTGTTTGGACTTATCTTGGCAAGTGCGGTCGGGATTGATTATATGATATTTGCTTTAAATAAAAATTTGAGTGTAAATGAGCGTATCTTTGGCATTATGATGGCGGCGGTTACCAGCTTCATATCGTTTTTTATGCTTACTTTTAGCACCACAGGCGCGATCAGCCTATTTGGGCTTAGCGTTAGTCTTTGCGTGGCTTTTTATGCACTTGCCGCCGGCGTTTTGAGCGCAAGAAATTTATAGTAAATTCGCTTAATTTGGGCCGATTTCATAAAACTATACTCATCTTTGTTTTTGTATCGCCGGTATTTTAAAGGCAAAATTTATATTTAGCTTTGATTTTTATGAAGCAACAATAGGCTTGTGGTAGGTATAAAATTTATTATTTTAGTTTCTAAATCGCCAAGCGGCAAATTTAAAAAATTAAGTTATAATCACGCATGTGTCAGGGGAGCGTTAGCTGAGATTAGGTGCAAGCCTTAGACCCTTAAACCTGAAGCGGATAATGCCGACGTAGGAAGATGCGCTACTTCTGATGCAAATTTAATCCAAAGACAAAATATGCTAATTATAAACGGCAAAGACGAGAGCGAATTTATAGGGCGAAATTTGCAAGATTTTCTCTCAAGTAAAAATTTTAAATCCCAGCAAGTTGTAGCCGAATTAAACGGTGAAATTTTGCCAAAAGATAAATTTGATACTATTTTAAACGATGGCGACAGGGTAGAGATAGTCTGCTTCGTAGGCGGCGGCTGATGAATAAAATGTTTAGCCAAAATGTGGCGGGAGCTACAGATGCTCTTAATAAGCTTAATATCGCTATTTGCGGAGCGGGCGGGATAGGCTCGAATTTGGCCGTTATGCTTGTGCGCTCAGGCGTTAAAAAGCTCACGATCATTGATTTTGACACGGTTGAATTAAGCAATTTAAACCGCCAGCACTACTTTATAAAAGATATTGGCAAGCCAAAAGTAGTGGTACTTAAAGAAGTTTTGGAAAGTATTTCGCAAGTGCAAATCGAGGCGATAGAGGCTAAGATCACCGCTGAAAACGCAAAAGAAATCTTAAAAAACTTTGACGTGATTTGCGAAGCGTTTGATAGTGCCGAACAAAAGGCTATGCTTGCAAATTTTGTGCTTGCAAATTTAGATAGCTTGTTTATAGCAAGTAGCGGAATGTCGGGACTTAGCGGAGAGATGAAAGTGCGAAAAGTAAGCGAAAAATTTTATGTTTGCGGTGATGAAACAAGTGATATGAAAGATGGTGTAATGAGCCCAAGAGTAAATATATGTGCGGGAATGATGGCGAATTTGGTGCTAAACTTGGCTTTACAAAGAGCAAAAAAGGAGCGTGCGTGAAAGATGATTTTTTAGAGCTTGGCGGGCATAAATTTAGCTCTCGCTTCATTTTAGGTTCTGGCAAATTTTCTCTATCTTTGCTTGAGGCTGCGATAAAAGATGCAAAAGCCCAGATCGTTACGCTCGCGCTTCGCAGGGTAAATGAGGGTGGAAGTGAAAATATACTTGACTTTATCCCAAAAGATATCACTATCCTGCCAAACACTTCAGGGGCCAGAAATGCAGATGAAGCCGTGCGTATCGCAAAGCTTGCGCGCGAACTTGGATGTGGCGACTTCGTTAAAGTCGAGTGTATAAAAGACAGCAGATATTTGCTACCTGATAACTACGAGACGATAAAAGCGACAGAGAAACTTGCAAATTTGGGCTTTGTCGTAATGCCTTATATGTACCCTGATCTAAACGTGGCTCGCGATCTTGTAAATGCCGGCGCTGCTTGTGTGATGCCTCTTGGAGCGCCTATCGGTACTAATAAAGGACTCGCCACTCGTGAATTTATCAAAATTTTAATAGATGAGATAGAACTACCTGTGATAGTTGATGCGGGTATCGGAAGCCCCGCTCAGGCTTGTGAGGCTATGCAGATGGGTTGCGCTGCCGTGATGGCAAATACCGCTATAGCCACTTCAGGAAATGTGCGAGCGATGGCAAAAGCTTTTGGTCTATCTATCGAAGCGGGTAGGCTTGCTTATCTGGCAGGGCTTGGCGAGATTAGCGAAACGGCAAGAGCGTCTAGCCCGCTAAGCGGATTTTTGGAGTAGGGCGTGAAAAATTTTGACGTGATGAGTTATATGGACGGCATGCAGCACATAGATGAAAGCTTGATGAATCGTGTCTTAAATTTGCGCGAAAACTACAACTATGAGGGCTATACGAAGTCTGATGTAAAAAGAGCTCTTGGCATGAGTCGTGTCGATGCAGAAGGTCTTCGTGCGCTTTTAAGTCCTGCGGCTGGCGAGTTTTTAGAAGAGATGGCAGCGCGTGCTCAAAGTGAGATGAAAAGGCATTTTGGAAACGGCATTGAGCTTTTTACTCCGCTTTATATCTCAAATTTTTGCGATAGCAACTGCGTTTATTGCGGATTTAGCTCGCATAATAAAATTTCGCGCCTAAGGCTAAAAGTAGACGAGATAAAAACAGAGCTTGAAAGTATCGCAAAAAGTGGACTTAAGGACGTGCTAATCCTTACGGGTGAGAGCGCTAAAAAGCGCGATTTAAGCTATATCGGCGAAGCTTGCAAGGAGGCTTCAAAAGTATTTAGTAATGTCGGAGTTGAGATTTATCCGTTAAATTCCGATGAATACGCATACTTGCATGAGTGCGGCGTGGATTATGTGATAGTGTTTCAAGAGACTTATAGTCCCGAAAAATACGCCAAGGTTCATATTGGTGGACAAAAGATGAGCTTTGCTTATCGCTTCAACGCTCAAGAAAGAGCTCTTATGGGCGGTATGAGAGGTGTCGGATTTGCCGCCTTGCTTGGACTGGATGACTTTAGAAAAGATGCTTTTGCGACTGCGATTCATGCAAATTTCATTCAGCAAAAATACCCGCACGCAGAAATCGCGATATCCTGTCCTAGGCTTAGACCTGCTAAAAATAAAAGCGAAGTAAATGCGGGCGAAGTTGATGAAAGAAGCCTTTTTCAGGTGATTTGCGCTTATAGAATTTTTCTTCCTTTTGCCAATATCACGATCTCAACGCGCGAGAATGCCAAATTTAGAAACGGTATCATAAAAGTAGCCGCAAGCAAAATTTCAGCAGGAGTTAGCGTGGGAGTCGGCACTCACTTGGATGGAGTCAAAAGAGGCGATGAGCAGTTTGAGATAGACGATACTCGTGGCGTGGATGAAATTTATAAAGATATCTTAGCGCTTAATCTGCAACCTGTGATGAGCAACCACATCTATGTTTGAGCTCATTTGCGTTACAAATAGGCGCTTAAGTAGCGATTTTTTAGGCTATTTATCGCGCATAGTTAGCAAAAAAAAGCCAAATGCTATCATCCTTAGAGAAAGGGACTTAAGTGAGTGCGAATATGAAAATTTGGCTTTAGAGGTGCTAAAAATAACTAGAAATTCTGAGACTAAGCTCGTTTTGCATACGCATTTAGATGTCGCTTTAAGGCTTGGAGTTAAAAATTTGCACCTTCCTTTTAGTGAATTTGTGAAATTTAACGAGTCAAAAAACAAACGAGATTTAGCTAAAAGCGCAAATTTAACTATCGGAGTTTCGGTTCATTCTCTTGACGAAGCCATTGTGGCCCAAAATTTAGGTGCAAGTTATGTCATAGCGGGACATATCTTTAAAACCAAAAGTCATGAGAGTGCGCCGCCTAGAGGGCTAGAATTTTTAAAAGAAATTTGTGCAAATTTAAACATCAACACATACGCTATCGGCGGGATAAATTTCAAAAATTTAAGCCTTATAAAGGATGTTGGGGCTAGCGGAGCTTGTATGATGAGGGAGTTTTTGAAATTTGGCCAACAGACGGCGGGAAGCTAGATTTAAGGCCAATTTATTATCATTTTAAAATTTTTATTAAGGATAATCGGTGAATAAACTTGTTTTTGTAACGTTGCTTTGGGCTTTTAGTTTTAGTTTGATAGGGGAGTTTTTAGCAGGCAGGGTAGATAGCTATTTTGCGGCATTTTCGCGTGTTGTTTTGGCGCTTTTAGTCTTTTTGCCTTTTATGAAATTTGAGGCAAAAAATGCCGCCATATACGCTAAAATCACACTTATCGGAGCTATTCAAATAGGAGCTATGTATATTTTTTACTATAACTCATTTTTATATCTAAGTGTGCCTGAAGTAGCGCTTTTTACGATATTTACACCTTTTTATGTGAGCGTGGTTTATGATCTTTTCGCTAAGCGCTTGCGACCGCTTTATCTACTTAGCGTTGCGGTTGCGGTTTTGGGAGCTTTTATTATCAAATACGGCGGTATAAATAGTAACTTTTGGCTTGGATTTTTAATGGTTCAGGGTGCGAATTTATGCTTTGGCGTTGGACAGAGTGCGTATAAATTTTTACTTGAAGATAAAGGATTTAACGAACAAAAGGGTCTTTTTGGCTGGTTTTTTGTAGGAGCTTGCTTGGTAACGGGATTTGCGTTTGGCATGTTTGGAAATTTTGAGAAAATTTCACTTGATATGACTCAGTCTTTAGTGCTTCTATGGCTTGGAATCGGAGCTAGCGGGCTTGGATACTTTATGTGGAACAAAGGTGCGTGCGAGGTTGATAGCGGCACTTTGGCAATCATGAATAACGCGCTCATACCTGCTGCGATTATTGTAAATTTAGTATTTTGGCATAAAGACGCAGACATTGTTCGTCTTATCATTGGCGGAGCGGTCATATATATCTCACTTTTGGTTCACAATAAAATAATTACTTATTATGAAAGAAAAAGCGTGGCCTAAATTTATTAAACTCTTTTGGCTTGTTTTGAAATTTGATAGCTAAAAGAGTTTGTTTGTAGTTTAGGTTTTTGAAATTTTATACAAAATAGTTGCTGTTTTTCTGTATTCTAAGCAAAATTTCTTAATTGTGCCGGTAATAAATATTGAAATACTTCCTTGGAATATTTAAGCAAAGTAAAATATCTATGCCAAGCCGGGCTTAAAAATATATATAAATTTTTAGTGTCTGATTTATACTCTTTTTATTTATATTTGTTTATCTTTCGGAAGAACATTTGCTTTATATATTGTTATTCTCTTTGCGGATTTTTATAAAAAAATCCTTTAAAAACTCCGTAAAAAATCTAGTAAGATATGAAATAAAATGATTAATGAAAAAATATTTTTAGTAAAATATCGTGTTTTGGGGTGTCTATTGATAAAAAATGAAAAAATATGAAAAGCTTTGAAAAATATAAATGGTGCCCGAGGTCGGACTCGAACCGACACAAGGTTGCCCTTACCAGATTTTGAGTCTGGCGCGTCTACCAGTTTCACCACTCGGGCCAAAAAAAGAATTGTATTTTATCTAAAAGAGATAAAAGATATATTAAATTTTGAAAGAATATTTAAAATTTGGATAAATAAGAAGCTCCGTAAGGAGCTTCTATGAAAAGAAATTATTTCTTTTTGCCTTTTTTGCCGGCACCTGCTACAACAGCCTCTTTAAGTTTTTTACCAACTTTAAATTTAACAGCTTTGCTAGCAGGAACATCGATTACTTTTTTTGTTCCAGGAACTCTTGCTTTTCTAGCAGCTCTATCAGCTGTACTAAAAGTTCCAAAACCTATAAAGCTAACGCTGCCACCAGCAGTAAGCGCCTCTTTGATTGTCTCTAAGGTAGCGTCAACAACTTTTAGAGAATCTTTTTTAGAAAGACCAGCCTTGTCGGCAACAGCTTGAATAAATTCAGCTTTTTTCATAGAACCATCCTTTTAAGAAGTGATATAATCGCATTTTACAACGTTTTTAAAAAAAACACAATAGTTTTTTAAGCTAAATTTGAACAAAAATAAGTTTTTTTTAATAAAAAAGGCTCAAATTTACGATTTTTATAAAATTTCCACCAAAAATTCGTTTTTAAGACCGCTTTTTTTGATATCAATTAGCATTAAGTTATTTATCGTTAGTTTTCCAAGTTCTTCAATCGTTTTTATATCTGCTTTGGCAACCTCTTTTAGCACTATTCCTCGGTATGCTTTCGCATAATGACTAACGACTTTACCGTCTTTTATAAATTTAAAAGTCGCAAAAGGAACTTTAATGTCATAAAATTTTTCGTAAAATCCCGCGCGAAGGTCTAAAACCGCTTCATTACTTATCCATTTGTCAATTTCTTTTGAGAAGTTATCTTTGTAAAATTTCTCTATATTTAGTCCGTTTATTTTTTCGCCCTGTTTTAGTTTGTATTCTGCTATTTCATCGCCTGCCAGTATGCCGCCATATAAATTTGAAAATATAAACACGTTTTTATCTATGAAATTTTGAGCGTCTTTATCTAAATTCCTATAATCTAAATGTTTATACGCAACTCCGTCATATCTTAAGACTGCTTTTATAACGCTTCTTTTAAAAATATCTTCTCTTAGATCACCGTACTCATCGCTCTTTTTATATCCAAATAGCTTTAAAATTTGATCTTCTGAAGCGGATTTTAAAAATTCATTATAAGTGTTTAAAATTTCTATTCTTTTTTCATATAAATTTGGGAATATAAAGCTATCTTTGCTCATAAATTTCGTAGATTTGACGGCGGTTTTAGCTTCGCTTGGGGAAAACAAAATTTTCATCATGATACCTCGTGGCTTAAAATTAAATTTTAAAAATAGATCATACTCTAAACTAAATAAATTTTAGATTTTGACGATATTTTGCACGTTGGAACTTTATTTGCTTTTAAAGTTTAATTAAAATTTAATATAGGAATTGGCGATGCGAATTACAAACCAGATGATGAAATTTAATGATAACTACAACTATCAGACAAGCATGAGGGAGCTTCATAGACTAAACACTCAACTTTCAAGCGGTCTTAAGATACAAAATTCCTTTGAAGATAGCAGTATATATAATGACGGAATGAGGCTTGATTACGAAGTTGCAACTCTTAATCAAGTGAAAGACATTACATCAAAAGCTCATCATTTTTCTTTAAATACGGATAAAGCCTTGAAAGAATTTAAAGAAAAGCTTGAATTGTTTAAAACAAAGCTCGTTCAAGCAGGTAATCAGCATCACTCAAAGACCTCTAGAGAGGCTCTTGCAAACGATCTGCAAGGCATAAAAAATCATCTTGTAAATATTGCAAATACCTCAATCAATGGACAATTTTTGTTTTCGGGAAGCGCCATAAACACCAAGCCTATCAATGGAACTACTAATGAGTATTTTGGAAATTTTCAGCTTATGAACATAGTAGGGGGGTCGAAAGTAAATTTACCTTATAACCTAACCGGAGGAGAGCTGTTTTTAGGTAGGGATATGGATTATAACAAGCGATTAAGCGCTAATGTTTCGTTAACCGATCAGAGCATACTTAACAGGAAAGATAACGTAAGATACCTAAACGAAGAGAGTAAGCTTCAAAACATGATAGGCTTTAACTATCTAAAAGATGAAAAAGGGCTTTCAGATCTTGACTTCGTCGGACCAAATGCTAAGAAATTTCAAAATACGACCTTTTTTCTTCAAGGCAAAAAGCCTGACGGAACTTCATTTACAAGTAAATTCCAAATGACTTCCGATGCTTCCATAAAAGATCTGCTGGAAAAAATAGGCACCGAATACGGAAATACCCCGAATAATAAAATCGTAGAAGTAAGTATAAATAACCAAGGACAAATTAACATAAAAGATCTAACCAAAGGAAATCAGGTTATTGATTTTCATATGATAGGCGCTACGGCAAAGATTGCGGACGTAAATTCTTTAACTAATACAAATATAAACAACGCTTCCAATGCATTTAACGGCATTAATAGCATGAAAGACCTGAAAGCTCTTAAAGACGCCAATCCTAATGATTTTGTGATAACCGAATTTGTAAAGAGTAGTTACACAAATTTGGACGGCAGCAAGTCTAATGCTTTTGATTACGATAAAGTAAATTTTAAAAAGGAAGGAAAGCATGTAACAGGAACCGTTTCGCAGATTTCAAGGGCTACGGGTAATTATGCTACAGATAAGACGACTTTAAGTGAAGTTGCGGGAACTAAAAATTTGTATGACGGCGAAAAAGGCAAATACAATATCGACGGTCAAAATATACAAATGAAGATCAAATCAAAGAGCGGAGTAGAGTATTCGGTAAATATAAGGCTTGTAGGAGCTAATGCCAATGTAGCCATATCTCACACAAGGCCTAATGGAACGGTTGTGGATTATCAAGCTCCTATATGGGATAGTAAATATAACCCTGTTACAAATCAAACAGAAGGTGTTAGAACGCCTGCTAAAGACGTTACCTTTAGGCAGATAAATGATATCATAGCTATGGTTGCTAGCGATAACGTTCCTACCGTAGATACCGACTATGAAGAGTATCAAAAGGGTATAAAAGCGGCACAAGGAAGCGTTGAAGTAAATATGGATCATAGAGGCAGGATAAAAGTTACCGATATGCAAAATGCAAATACTTCTATAGAGGTTGGAATTTTTGATAATAGAAATTCGGATAAATTCGCAGGAGATAGCACCGGAAATACTCCTGCTACGTCTCAAGGCGTGGGCTCGGTCTTTACTTTTTCTGCAAATAACGGCGTTACTTTAGATGAGCCAAGCGTTGATATATTTGCCGATCTTGATAAGATGATAGAGGCTGTTAGGCTTGGGCAGTATAGGGCTGACGCAAACGGTCCTGATCCTAGAAACTCGGGAATCCAAGGAGCTATCGAAAGAGTAGATCACATCTTTGATCATGTAAATAAGCTTCATACGAAAGTAGGAGCACTTTCCAGTTCGCTAAAAGATACGAATTTAAGAGCGGGAATTCTCTCGGTAAACGTCCAGACGGTTAAGTCCGAAGTCATAGATGCCGACTACGGAAAAACCTATATGAATTTGATGCAAAAGGTAATGAGTTATCAAGCCATGCTTCAGTCGGTTGCAAAGGTAAATCAACTAAGTCTCTTAAACTATATGTAAAATTACGCTATAATCAGACTTTTAAATAAAGGATTTGAGATTTTACGAGAGTCGATTTTAGTTATAGTTGTGTTTTTTTTGATGTTTTTTGGAGCTGCCACGATAGCTCCTGATGCAAATTTCGTAGGAAGCTTCGGTAAAATTTTAGGTGAAGTGAATTACGAACTATTCGGCTTTATAGCTTACATTTATCCGTTTGCTTTGATATTTTTTGCCTACTACGTATATAAATTTTTTAAGAAATTTGATCTTGACTTTGCTCAGCTTGCGCTTGGGCTTGTTATTTTATTTTTTGCATTTTTGATGTTTCAAGCTATTTCAAGCTCCACTCAAGCAGGTATCATAGGCAGTTTTTGTATAAACGCACTTAAAGATGTAGTAGGAGTGATAGGCTCGTGGGTTTTTATAGTGATGCTTTTTGTGCTTGCATTTGGGCTGATAGCTCAAGAAAATATAGCGGTAGTATTAAAAAAAGCTTTTGTAGAACCTACCGCAAGAGATACTTATGCCGATTATAAATTTGAGCAGCCAAGACAGATAGTTCAGAAAAAATCCACACAAAGAGCTAAAAAAAGAGAGATAAAAGATAAAGATATCACTGATAATGAAGATAGTGAAAATTTAGCAGATTTTATTGATGTAGAGGCTGAAGATGTCGGCAGTAAAAATATATCCACTATAAACGGCGTTGAAATTTTAAATGAAGTGGCAGAAAACAAAAAACTTCTTGACGAGATAGAAAAAGGCAAGGTTGAAAAACCAAAGGATTTCGTGCTTCCGCCACTTAAATTTCTAAACGATCCACCAAAGCGTTCTCATAATTTCAATGAAGTTGAGATCGATCAAAAGATATCCGATCTGCTTGATAAATTGCGTAAGTTTAAGATAGACGGTGATGTAGTTCGCACTTATACGGGGCCTATCGTTACCACATTTGAGTTTCGTTTAGCTCCGCATATAAAGGTAAGTAAAATTTTGACCTTGCAAGATGATATTGCTATGGCTTTGCGCGCTCAGACTATCCGTATCCAAGCACCAATCCCCGGCAAAGACGTAGTGGGTATAGAAGTGCCAAACCAAAATATAGAGACGATTTATCTAAAAGAAATTTTAGATAGCGAAATTTATAAAAAAGCCTCAAGCCCTCTTACTATCGCGCTTGGTAAAGATATAGTAGGGGCGCCTTTTATCACCGATCTTAAAAAGCTTCCGCATCTTCTTATAGCGGGAACTACCGGAAGCGGTAAGAGCGTGGGCATAAACGCCATGCTTTTAAGCTTGCTTTATAGAAATAGCCCTCAGACTCTGCGCCTTATGATGATAGATCCTAAGATGCTTGAATTTAGCATTTATAACGATATCCCGCACCTCTTAACTCCTGTTATCACTCAAGCCAAGCAGGCTATCACCGCGCTTGCAAATATGGTTGCCGAGATGGAGCGCAGATATAAGATCATGAGCCATACTCGCACGAAGAACATCGAGAGCTACAATGAAAAGATGAAAGCCGAAGGCGGCGAGCAGTTTCCTTATATAGTGGTTATCATCGACGAATTAGCAGATCTTATGATGACAAGCGGCAAGGATGTGGAGCTGTATATCGGAAGGCTTGCACAGATGGCTAGGGCAAGCGGAATTCACCTAATCGTAGCTACTCAGCGACCAAGCGTGGATGTGGTAACTGGCCTCATAAAGGCAAATTTGCCAAGTCGTATCAGTTATAGAGTAGGGCAAAGGATCGACAGTAAGGTAATCCTTGATCAAATGGGCGCTGAAAGCCTCTTGGGGCGCGGCGATATGCTGTTTACGCCTCCTGGAAGTCCTGGTATCATCAGGCTTCATGCGCCTTTTGCCAGCGAAAAAGAGATAGAGACGATAGTGAATTTCTTAAAAGAGCAACAAGAGGTTGTTTATGACGAGAAATTTTTAAAAGAAGACGGCGCAACTTCAGGCTCCGGCGGCGAAGGTTCCGGCGAGACTCTTGCAGGTGAGCTTGACGAGCTTTACGAAGAGGCTAAAGAGATTGTTCTAAGCGAGCAAAAAACTTCCATCAGCTACCTTCAAAGGCGTCTTAAGATAGGATACAATAGAGCTGCAACGATAATCGAGCAGATGGAGCAAATGGGAGTGCTAAGTCCTGTTAACGCCAAAGGACAAAGGGAAATTTTGTAAATTTGGCTTTTTAGTTTGAGCGGTTAGTAAAAAACTCTATTTAAATAAAGCCCGTTTGGCGGTGCAGGCATTCGAGTAATAGCCCTTTGGTCGTAAATAGCCTTGCATAAAAGCTCTTTTGCTTTTTTGAAATTTTCATCTTGGATAGAATTTGTATCCGTATTGTCGCTTAAATTTTTATCAACAATCAAAATTTCACTATATTTAGCAAATTGACTTTTGTTTTTATTTAATTTGCCGATTTGAGTAAGCTCTAAAGTCTTTAAAACGCTAGCTATCATAAGGCGAATTTGAGCTCTTAAAAATCCGTTTGCTTTAAAAACTATGATGGTTTTTTCTCCGCAAGAGTAGCAAAACGCTTTTGTTATCTTGCGCACCGGACTTTTTACTTCGCTTCCAAGCTTCATAAATGCGCTAAAGTCATGCTCGCCGATAAATAGTGCAAGAAGTTCATTGGCTTTTTTTAGATCAAATTTTGGTAAAAATGTATGATACTGACTTAAAAATGGACTAAATTCGCCATGGTTGATGATGTATCGATACTGCCTAAATTTAGCGTCATAACGCGGATGAAAGCTTTCATTTACTTTTGAAATTTGTTTTATGTGAATATGCGGATGAGCGTGACGGTTGATTAAATTTGCAAGCCTTTTAAAGTCTTTAAAATGCTCGCCACACTCTACGCATGCGACTTGATTGTTTGCATGTACATCTTTATCGGTTCTTGAGCTTGAGATGATTTTGCCAAAAATTCCTACATGCGCTAAAGCCGAACTTAAGATGTCTTCTACGCCGTTTTCGTGCGGTTGGGTTTGAGAGCCTTGAAATTTAGATCCGTCGTAACTAAATACTAGTTTTATCTTCAAGCTAATATCTCTTAACGATTTTCTTTTTATAAAATATAATAGAGCTTATTAAAAACAGCAAAAATACCGACGGTATCGCTATCATCGCCTTTGATGAGAGCAACATGATAAGTGCAAAATAAACAAAAAGTACGCCAAAAATCCCAAAATATATAAAGCCTTTTTCATATCTGTACGTAACCACCCCAAAGCTTATGGCAAATAAAGTGGTCGCAAGCGGAAACAGGGCGATCAAAGTAAAAGTTGCAAAGTCTTTAGCTCTTTTTTTGTTGGTTTTGATATCTTTCCAATACTCTATAAACGAGAGCGTTTTTGATATGTTGTCGTTTGAAAACGTATGAAGCTTCATGTATTTAAAGTCCGCTTGATGCCATACGTCGTCTTTGATATCGTAAATTTTGCCGCTATTTAGCTGAAGTTCTAAATTTGAAGCGTTGTTTATGATCTTTGCGTTATCCGCTATGATCACTCTTTGAGCTCCCGCTTGAGAAGAATAAAGAGTAACTCCCTCGTATGTCGTGCCGTTATCATCGCTTTTTTCGCTTTGTATATAGACCATCCAGTTTGAAAATCTTTGTCCGAATTGAGTTGTTTTTAGATTAAGCTTGGCAACGGTTTTTTTGTATTCTATAAAATTTTCGTTTAGCTCAACGGCGGTAGGTATCAAAACTATCGCAACCACAAGCAAAAACGCCGAAACAAGACCGCTTAAAATTATAAAAAACCTAGCTATAAA
Source organism: Campylobacter sp. CCUG 57310 (assembly GCF_013201975.1). Lineage (NCBI taxonomy): Bacteria > Pseudomonadati > Campylobacterota > Epsilonproteobacteria > Campylobacterales > Campylobacteraceae > Campylobacter > Campylobacter sp. CCUG 57310. The sequence goes on along the minus strand of NZ_CP053845.1, from coordinate 1,135,037 downwards.
ATTTGGCGAGTGTCCCAGGGTAAATATAACAATACTTTCGTTTTCTTTCGATAGTCTAAAAAGCGTCATCGCTAAAGATACGAAAAACGCTATGGGAATAGTAAATAAAAGCACGCGCGGCAACATAAACAAATACAGCTTAAATAGCTCAAAAAATGTTATCTCTATATATGAAGTTATGCGCGCGATCTGTATAAAAAATACAATCGACATAATGAGAAATAGAGTCGAAAATAGCGAAGCGAAAGTGCTTATGAAATTCGTAAAAAGATACCTACTTACTCTACCCATACAAATACTCTAAAAACTCTAAAAAATTAGCTTTAAAAACATAAACCGTAAGCAGCCCAAGGCTTAAAAAAGGCACAAACGGCAGCTCATATCCTCTTTTTCTAACCGCCATATAAGCAGGCAGAGTTAAAATAGCCGCGACATATATCGCCATTAAACCAAGCTTGATACCTAAAATCGCTCCCATAACTCCGGCTATAAATATATCTGCACTTCCCATAGCTTCGCGTTTCATAGCAAGGCTTACGACAAATCTTAACAGCCAAAAGGCAAACATAAAAATAGCAGCGCTTATAACTCCATCAAAGTTAAACTCAAAGCCTTTGTATGACCCCAAGGTAGGCACTAGCGAATAAATAATCGCAAAAGCCACACTTGTAAAAAGAAGTGGATCTGGAACGGCTTTGTATCTAAAATCAATGGCACTAAGACAAAGTAAAATTATAAAACAAACTCCTATAATAAGAGCTTTTAGAAGCTGCATATAATCAATATCTGAAATTTGAGCATTTGATGTTTCGTGAAAAAACGCAAGCATCATAAGAACTCCGCTTAAAATTTCCACCAAAGGGTACTGAAAGCTGATTTTTTCTTTACAAAACGCGCATTTGCCGCCCAAAAAGAGCCAAGATAAAATTGGCACATTGTGATAAAATTTAAGTGGCGTTTTGCAGCTTTGACAGTGCGATGCAGGGAAGTTTATGCTCTGTCCAAGCGGCATTCTGTATATCAAAACATTTCCAAAAGAGCCTATTACCGCACCTAAAATAAAATAAAATATCGCTATCATAATCCACCAAACCTTCTTTTTGTATTTTTAAATTTATCAACTATATCATTTAGCTCGCTACTCGTAAAATCAGGCCAGAAAGTATCTGTATAAGCAAGCTCGGCGTAACTTGCCTGCCAGAGCATGAAATTTGAAAGTCTTTGCTCTCCTCCCGTTCGTACAAGCAGATCAATCGCTTCGCTTTCATCAAGACAAGCGTTTAAATTCGCTTCGTTTAACTCCAAATTCTGCTCGTTTAGCCTCTTAAAAGCTCTTAAAATTTCATCTTTTGCGCCGTAGTTTATGGCTAAATTTAGCTTTAGTTTTTTATTTTCTTGCGTGAGGTTTTCAAGGTTTATTATCTCTTCTTTTAATTTCTCATTAAAAGCGCTTATGTCGCCTATAGCTTTAAATTTGATATCGTGTTTGATAAAAATTTCTCGCTTTGAAATAAGAAATTTTAAAAGCAGATCTATTAGAAATTTAACCTCGTTTTCAGGTCGCTTCCAGTTTTCTGTGCTAAAGGCATAAAGGCTTAAAATTTCAATTTCTTTTTCAATGCAAAACCTACAAACATCTTCAACTACCTTTGCACCGCTTTCGTGCCCTTTGGTTCTCATGAAACCTTGTTTTTTCGCCCATCTTCCGTTTCCGTCCATTATGATCGCCAGATGCTTTAGTTTGTTCAAATTATCCCTTAAAATCAATTATTTTGCCATTTGGCGTATAAATTTCACTTACGCTACCTAGTCGTATCTCGCACTCAAATTTTTCATTAAGAAGTTTTGCGACTTTATTAAAAGGCGTGGTGATTGATGAAATTTGAGAATTTTTAAATTCAAAAATTAGCGGAGCGAAATTTCCAAAAACAAGATAAACGCTACTTGTTTTTAGCTCTTTTTTTATTTGAAAAATCCCTAAATTTTCTCCGTAAGCAAAAGGAATATGAATGATGTCTTTTTGAAGAGCAAAAAGTATATCCGTATAAATTTCAAATTTTTCTTTGTTGCTTTCTTCTGCTAGTTTTAAAAAAATATAATCATAAAACCATTTTAAATTAGGCTCATTTATTATTTTTTCCAATAGCTCAAGTCCGTTTTCAAGAGTGTGCAAAGGGCTGAAATTTGGTTTTTCGTATAAATTTTGTATTATGATATTTTCGCTTCCCGCACCTATCTCGCCCCAGTATTCCTTGCCTATTTTAAGCTGTTTCATGCTTTTTGTGCTGAGTGTTTTATTTTTAAATTTTAAGTTGTAGCGGTTGTAACCTATTTTTTCAAGCACTTTTATGCTTATAGGCAAAGATGCGTTTAAAACCACTCCGCTTTGATTTCCGCTAGCTATTTTTTGTATTTTAGAAATGGTTTGTATCATAGCTCGCTTGCCAAATTTACGATACTAAGAGCTATATTTTGTTTGCTGTCAAGCGGTATTATTTGCTCGCTTTTTTTAGTTATAAAAGTTACTTCGCTAACATCTGAGCCGAATTTTACGTTTTGATCAAGCAGATTTAGGCAAACCGCATCAAGCTTTTTATCTAAAAGCATCTGTTTTGCTTTGCTTTTAGCGGTTTTTGCCTCCGTTTCCATTTTGAAGCCTACTTTTTTTACATTTTTAAATTTATCCAAGGAGGCTAATATATCGATATTTTGTTTTAAATTTAGCTGCCAAATTTCACCTAAATCCTCTTTTTTAAGCTTTCCTTTTGCAGATATTTCGGGTATGTAATCACTCACCGCTGCCGCCATAACAAGCAAATTTGCATCCTTTAGCTCATCTTCAAGGGTGTTTTTTAGCTCGTTTGAGCTTTTAAATTTAAGCGTTTTATAAGGCGTATTTTCGCATTCAAAGCTTGCAATCAGCGTTACATCCGCACCTACGTAGTAAAACGCATCAGCCAAAGCTCTTGCCATCTTTCCGCTTGATAGGTTTGTTATGGTTCTTACTTCATCTATATTTTCGCTTGTGGCTCCGCCTGATATAACGACTTTTTGACCGCTAAATTTAGCCTTGCTAAGAGCCTTTTTAATTTCGTAAATTATAGTTTGATTATCGGCTAACGCGCCTTTCCCCATATCTTTACAAGCTAGCATTTTATAGACAGGATCTATAAATTTAACACCGCTTTGTCTTAAAAACTCAAAGCTTTTTTGAGTTGAAAAATGATTAATCATCTTATCGTTAGCAGCCGGAGCTATTAAGATCGGTGCGGTAGATGCGATGAGAGTTTGCATAAATACATTATCACAAATGCCGTTTGCAAGCTTATTTATCGTATTTACCGAGGCCGGTGCTATTAAGATGAGATCCATTTTTGCATAGGCTATATGGTTAAGCCCCGCTTGCCAATTTTCGCTCGCACTTGTTAAAATTTGATGTTCGCTAAGCGCTTCAAATCCAAGCGCGGAGCAAAATTTCAAAGCTCCATCGCTAAGCATAACATATACATCAGCGCCTTCTTTTTTAAGCATAGATAAAATTTCATAAGCCTTATAAAATGCGATACTTCCGCAGACCGCAAGTAGGATTTTTTTATTTTTGAGCATCTTTTTCACCGAAAAATTTATAGAAAAATCCGCTTTTATTTACTTGTTTGCTCCTGCTTATCGCAAGCGAGCCGCTTGGTACGTCTGAGGTGACGGTGCTTCCTGCGGCTATCAGTACGTCATCTCCTATCGTTACGGGGGCTATGAGCTGAGTGTCTGAGCCTATAAAGACATTTTTGCCGATTATGGTTTTGTGTTTTGATTTTCCGTCGTAGTTGCAAGTGATAGTTCCACATCCTATGTTTGTGCCTTCATCTATCTGCGCATCGCCAAGATAGCTTAGATGACCCGCTTTTACTTTGTTTAGATTTGAGGCTTTTACCTCTACGAAATTTCCTATGTGAGAGTTTTTAATAACGCTTTTTGGGCGAATTCTGCCAAGAGGTCCTATGCTCGAGCTTTCTATTATACTATCTTCTACTACACTTGAGCTTTTGATGACCGAGTCTTTTATCTCGCATGCGCCAATTATGCTTACGTTTTCTTGTAGTTCGCATTCGCCTTCAAATTTCGCTCTGCTGTCTATATAAATAGAGTCTGCCAGGCGCATCAATACTCCCTGTTTCATCCAGTTTTGTTTTATCTCTTCTTGCATTATTTTTTCGGCTACGCTTAGCTGAAATTTGTCGTTTATTCCCATGAAATTTTGCTCATCTACCGTTACTGCCGAGCATTTGAAATTCAGTTCGTTTGCTATTTTAACGGCATCTGTTAAGTAGTATTCGTTTTGTGCATTTTGATTTTTTATAAGCGGTAAAATTTGCTTTAAAACTTCGGTTTTAAAGGTATAGCATCCCGCATTTACGCTTTTTATCATCCTTTGCGTTTCGCTTGCGTCTTTTTGCTCTACTATCGCTTCAACCATGCAGTTATTTACGATGACTCGACCATATCCTTGCGGATCTTTGGCTTCAAACACGCTTACTGCTATATCGGCACTAGCCGCGTTTAGTCTAATGATATCATTTGTTTTAATTAGCGGCATATCTCCACATAAGATTATTGTTTTTTCGCTATTTAAATTTACGTTTTTAAGTGCGCCTGCGGTACCTGGGGAAAGTTTTAAATCCTGCTCGTAAATTTTGGTTTTAGGAAAAATTTCTTTGATTTTAGCTTCAACCATCTCTTTTTGATAGCTTAAAACAACGCTAACATCATCGCTTATCTCGTAAGCTTTTCTTAAAATATGTATTATCATCGGTTCGCCGCAAATCTCAAAAATCACTTTTGGTTTTGTTGATTTCATTCTAGTGCCAAGTCCTGCAGCAAGGATGACTACGCCGATGTCGCTCATATTTTTTCCTTGAATTAAAATTTGCTAAATTTTATCTTACGCTTGCTAAATAGTTGATTAACTATTATGATAATTGATTTTTTATCTAATTCTATTAAAGTAACTATCGTAAATTTTTATAAGTTAATCAAAATTTAACTGCTTTTCAAGTAAAAATAACTACAATAATAAGAAAATTTTAAAATTTAAGCTTTAAAGAGAGTTTGAGATGGATTTAGGAACCGTTGTCGGTTGGATTTTGATTATGGTTTTATTGTTTGGTGCGATGGCTATCGGCGTTGGTATCGGACCTTATATCGACATTCCTTCCGTGATGATCGTTTTTGGCGGAACTATCGGATGCTTGATGGTCGGCTTTAAGATGGAGCAGATGAAAAAGCTGTTTACTTTTTATGGAATCGCCATAAAACCTAAGACATTTAATCTTCAAGAGATAGTTAAAAGGATGGTTGAATACTCCACAAAAGCTCGTAGAGACGGAATTTTGGCTCTTGAGACCGACGCAAATAACGAAACTGACGAATTTCTTAAGAAGGGTCTATCTATGGCGGTTGACGGAAATGAGCCTGATGATATAAGAGCTTTGCTTGAAATAGATATGGAGCAAACCAGCTCAAGACACACCGATAATATCAAAATTTTTGACCAGATCGCAGGTTTTGCAGGCTCGATGGGTATGATAGGAACTCTCATCGGACTTGTCGCTATGCTTTTAAATATGTCTGATCCTTCCGCTATCGGTCCTTCTATGGCGGTAGCCCTCATTACTACACTTTATGGAGCGATGATAGGAAATATCCTTGGAGCGCCCGTTGCAAATATCTTAGGTATCCGAGATAAAGACGAAAGTCTTGCAAAAACGATTATAATCGAAGGTATTATGGCTATCCAAGCGGGCGATAATCCTCGTACGCTTGAGATGAAGCTTCTTTCTTTCTTGCCGCCTAAAGAGCGAGTAAGTCAGTTTAACTAAGGCTAAAAATGGCTAAGAAATTAATCGATCCCGCCGATTGTCCTAAATGTCTGCCAAGTTGGCTTGCTGCTTTTGGCGATTTGATGTCTCTTTTGCTCTGTTTTTTCGTGCTTTTATTATCAATGAGTACGATGGATGCTAAAAAACTTGAAGCGGCGGTAGGATCGCTTGCAGGGGCTTTAAGCGTGCTTGAAGGAGGTGCAAAGCCTGATGTAAGCCCTGAACAAAATCAAGACTCTCACGCCACAAGAAATAAAGAACGAACCGATGTTCAGCTAAATTTCGACCAGACCGTAAAATCCATAAACGAGCTCTTACACGCCAGCGGCTCGCCTGAAGTTACGCTTGATGAGAGTGAAAGCGGCTTTATCATAAGACTTCCTGCAAGCTTGCTCTTTAGCAAGGGAAGTGCGGTTTTAAGTAACGATGATGCTATTTTGTTTTTAAAGCGCATCGCTATGGTTATAGATAAGCTTCCGGGTGATATCGTAGCAAACGTAGTAGGACACACGGATAACGAGCTTCCAAATAGCGATAGCATATACAAAAACAACTGGGAGCTCTCTTCAGCCCGTGCTATAAGCGTCGTAGATGAGCTTATCAAAGACGGCGTAAGCCCTAAAAAGCTTATGGCCTCGGCAAAGGCCGAATTTGAGCCCTTTGCTTCAAATTCCACCGAGCAGGGCAGGGAGAAAAATCGTCGCGTAGAAATTCACTTCATCTCGCAAGATAAAGGAGACAGGGCAAAAACGCAACAAAGCATACTTGATATGCAGGGCAAGTAGGAAGCGTAAGTGAAAAAACTTCTATTTTTGCTATTTTTTGCTTTGGCTGTTTTTGCGGATGACAACTTAACTATCCCGACCGTAAATTTAACCCTAACGGCACCCGATACGCCACAACAACTTGTAACCTCGCTAAACGTATTAATCGTCTTAACGATACTAACCCTTGCGCCTTCGCTTGTCTTTATGATGACAAGCTTTTTAAGGCTTATCATCGTATTTTCATTTTTACGCCAAGCTATGGGAACTCAGCAGATGCCCCCATCTACCGTGCTTATCTCACTTGCTATGGTTCTTACGTTTTTTATCATGGAGCCTGTGGTGAAGCAGTCTTATGACGTAGCCGTTAAGCCCTATCTGGATGAGAAGATAAGCTATCAGGTTGCGTTTGAAGAGGGAGTTAAGCCGTTTAAAGAATTTATGATAAAAAATACCAGAGAAAAGGATTTGGCTCTGTTTTTCCGCATAAGAAATTTGCCAAATCCGCAAAATATCGAAGAAATTCCGCTAACTATAACCATGAGTGCATTTATGATAAGCGAGCTAAAGACCGCTTTTGAGATAGCGTTTTTGATATATCTGCCGTTTTTGGTTATAGATATGGTTGTAAGCTCCGTGCTTATGAGTATGGGTATGATGATGCTTCCTCCTACTATGATTTCTCTACCTTTTAAGCTGCTTATCTTCGTGCTTGTAGATGGCTGGAATCTGCTTGTTATGAATTTGGTGCGGAGTTTTCATTAGATATTTAGTGCTAAAATTTGAATAAAGGATGGCAAAGATGGCATTTAAGTATGAATTTAATCTATTTTATCTTTTTAGCAGACATCTACTAAGCCTTATGGATTTAGAATGAAAAAGGCTTGTCTGGCGCTTGCTCTTGGTTTAAGTCTAAACGCAAGCAGTCTAAGCGAGATCATAAATTTAGCTCACAGCTCAAATTTGGCTCAAATTTCAAGCATGCAGCCTCAAAAATCACAGCTTAAGCACGAAAGCATTCGCAGCTCTTATATGCCAAATTTAAACTTAAAAGGCGGATATAATTATCATTTGCTAGATCCTAGCATACTAACTCCAAAGCAAAGCTTGCAAATTTTAGCAAGTATCGAGTTTTTGTTATATGACGGAGGCAAAAGAGAGGCGAGCTTAGCCGCGCTTAAGCACCTGCACGGAAGTGAAATTTTAAAAAATGAGGATTTTAAAAACTCTCTTGCTCTTGATATTTGCAGGCTTTACTTTAACTTCATTGCGCTAAATGAGATCATAAAAGCAAAAGAGGCTCAGATAAACTACCTTAAAAACGCCCTTGATAGACTTGAGAAATTTTACTCCGCCGGACTTGCGGCGATTGATGAGTTTGAAGCGATCAAGGCTAAATTTCACGCTGCAAAGGTTGAAGCGCTAAGCTATAAGCAAAAGCAAGATGAGATAAACAGCAAGATAAATCTGCTTACAAATGAAATTTTAACCCCTTCAAGCGGCTCCAGGATAGATGAGCCAAATTTGGCGCAGGGTTCAAACAAAACGGCTCTTAAAGTCCTTGAAGAAGAATTTAAGGCAAGCCGTGAGGATATAAAGATCGCAGGCTCAGCCACGCTTCCGCAAATTTTCATTAAAGACACTTACTCCGTTTACCGAAACGACTTTGACAACGACTTCTCTTCGCTTGATCCTAGGTTTCAGGCTATAACGCCGTATCTTGATACGATTTTTAAGAAAAGACACAGGACAAACGAGATAACCATTGGTTTCTCTTGGAAAATTTTTGATTTTGAAGCGACCAGCAAAGAGAAGCAGATTAAACAAATAGCGTCAAATCAAGCCGCTTTGAATTTGGAACAAAAGAGGCTTGAAAATAGGATAAATTTGCAAAATTTAAAAAACGAATTAAATATCTTAAAAGAAAAAATTAATGCCCATGAGCTGGCGCTAAAAGCCGCCGATAGCTCTTATGAGGCGGTTTTTAAAAAATATGAAGCGGGACTTAGCGGATATGTGGAGTTTTTGCAGGCATTAACGGCTAAATTTGAAGCCCAAAGCGGGCTTGAGCTGAGCAAAGATGAATACGAGATAAAAAAGGCCGAGTTTTTGTATGAAAACGGCGAGGAAATTTTAAAGCGAGTAGTAGAGCGATGAATAGAATTTTAGGAATTTTAACCACTCTTTGCCTGATACTATCTGCGCAAGAGCAAATTTATGCAAATTTTGACGTAGTGGCTAAACACAGCGCAGAGCTTGCCATAAAGAGCTTTGGTATAGTTAAAAAGGTAAATGTAGATGTTTCTGATATGGTAAAAAAGGGCGATGTCTTAGTTGAGCTTGAAAACGAGAGTGAAAAAATCGCGCTTGAAGCGGCTAAAAATGATTTAGAGCTTGCAAATTTGGCTCTTAAGCACGCTAAAGACATATTGGAACGCTTTAAAAAAGTAAAAAGCGTAACTTCTGCTCAGGCTTACGAGGATGCGGAATTTGAGTTTAGGCGAGCTAGTTTAGCGGTGCAAAAGGCAAAAATCGCTATCAAAAACGCAAACGAAATGCTTGAAAACAAACTTCTTAAAGCGCCTTTTGACGGCACAATATCCAAAAAGAGCATCGAAGTAGGCGAAGGTGTAGGCGGAGTAGCTCAAAGGCTCATTGGTATATTTTCATATCCTGAAGTTAAGCTTGTGATCAGCTATGATGAAAAATTTAAAGATGTAGTAAAAGTAGGAAGCGAGTTTAGGTATAAGCTTGACGGCTCAAACGAAGAAATAGTAGGCGCTATAGCTTTAATTCATCCTAAAATAGATACGAAAACACGTAAAATTTACGCTGAAGTTTATGCGCAAGGTCTTATGCCGGGGCTTTTTGGCGAGGGATATATAACGGTGAAATAGATGTATAGATTTGCCATAAATAGACCCATAACGACGCTGATGATATTTATGTCCCTTGTCGTTTTTGGCGTCATGTCGCTACAAAGAATGCCCGTAAATCTCTTTCCCGAAATTGAAATTCCGCTCATTAAGATCACTACTTACTCGGGTGGAGATATGAATTTAATCGAGTCAAAAGTCACTAAAAAGATAGAAGATGAGATCTCTACTATTGACGGCATAGATAAAATTCACTCATACAGCTACAACAATCTAAGTGTGGTGCTTATACAGTTTGACCTTGAAAAAGATATCAACGTGGCTGCCGATGATGTGCGCGATAAGGTAAGTAAGGCGGGCGTTGACGGTAGAAGCGAGATAGAAAAGATCAAAGGAACGGGCGATAGAATTTTAAACATATTTATAAGCTCAAATAGTGGCGATGAAGTCGCTCTTATGAAGCTTGTAGATGAGAAGGTAAAGCCATTTTTGCAGCGCATTGACGGGATAGGTAAGGTTGATGATACGGGATTTTTGCAGCCTCAGGTGAAAATTTACCTTGATCCTTTTAAGCTTGATAAATTCGGTTTGAATGCAAACGATGTCGTAAATTTGATCAAGACTCAAAACTTAAAAGCCCCTTTAGGCAAGCTTGAAAACGAAAATTCCGAACTCTTTTTAAAGAGCAATTTTGACGCAAGCAGCATAGATGAGCTTAAAGAGCTTAGGCTTGCAAGCGGGATATTTTTAAAAGATGTCGCGCGCATAGAGCTTGATAAGCAAGATACCGATAGTATCGCCGTGATGAACGGCAAGCAAGGCGTCATGCTTGAGCTTTTAAAGATAAGCGGAGTAAATGCTCTAGCTACGATAGAAAACGTAAAAGCTAAGATAGATGAGCTAAGGCAGATCGTGGGCAGCGAGTATGAGCTAAAGATCGCCTTTGATAACAGTGAAAACATCACAAAGCACATCAGGCAGGTTGGATTTGATATGGTGCTTGGGGTTGTTTTAACCATCTTTATAGTATTTTTCTTTCTTAGGAATTTTAGCTCTACCGTTATCTCTGCACTTTCCATACCTACGAGCATTATCGGGACGTTTTTTATTATCGATATGCTTGGGTTTGACCTAAATCGCCTCACTTTGATAGCACTTACGCTTGGGATCGGAATTTTTATCGATGACGCGATAGTTGTTATAGAAAATATCTCAAAAAAGATGCAAGAGGGCGAGACAAATCCTTTAAAAGCAAGTTTTGCGGGAGTGGGCGAGATAACATTTAGCGTACTTTCCATAAGTGCCGTTTTGCTTTGCGTATTTGTGCCTATTGCGTTCATGGAAGGCATTGTGGGCAGATACTTTAACTCCTTTGCCATGAGCGTAGCGGGCGGTATAGTGGTGTCGTTTTTTGTATCCATTATGCTTATACCAAGCCTTGGGGCTAGGTTTTTAAACGCGCAAGAGGGCAAATTTTTTCATCTTACCGAACCTTTTTTCGTTGCTCTTGAAAACGGCTATGCGTGGCTTTTGGCGATTATTTTAAAATTTAAAACTCTATTTGTTGTTTTAAGCCTTGCATTGCTTGCGCTTTGTATGAGTCTTGCCATGAAAGTCGGCATGGATTTTATGCCTATTGAGGATAATGGCGAATTTGAAATTTTCATTAAAGCCCAGCCCGGAATTTCACTTGTTGCTATGAGTGAAAAGTCCTCGGTCGTGCTTGATGAGCTAAATAAAGACCCGCGTGTGGATTATGCCTATATGCTTGTTGGATATACTGACGCGAAAGATGCTTTTAAGGCTAAAATTTACGCTAAATTAAAAGATATAAAAGAGCGAAGAGATAGGCAGCCTCAGATCATGGAAGAGTATAGAAAGAAGCTTAAGATCGATGATCTAAATATCAAAATTTCAGCCCTTCCTATGGTCGATGCAGGCGGAGCAAACGAGCCTGTGCAGCTGGTTATCACAGGCGATAGTTTAGAAAAACTTGATGAAATTTTATCTCAGGCTAGGCAAATTTTAGAGAGCGTTAGCGGAGTTGTCGATATAAGCAGCGACAACGAAGATAGGATAAATCAGCTTGAAATTTCGGTAAATAAAGAAAAAGCTAAGCGTCTAGGCATAAGCGAATATGATATCACAAGGGTAGTTTACGGCTCTTTTGGGCAAAATTTCCTCGGCTCTTTTGATGACGGTAATGACCAATACGACATAATGCTTAGGTTTGATGACGAGCATAGAAAAGATGTATCTTCGCTTGAAAAGCTGCGTATAAGAAGTGCAGGCGGCGAATCTGTCGCGCTAAATTCGGTCGCAAATTTTAAGCTTACTAAGACCTTTTCATCGATTATGCGATTTAACAAACAGCGTCAAATTTTAATCGTAGCAAATGTGGATAATATCCCGCTTGATAACGTGCAAAAAGTTGTTGATGAGCAAATCCCAAGCATACTGCCTAAAGGATATGATTACCGCATGACGGGCTTTATAGAGCTAATGAATGATACGAACGAGGCGTTTATATTCACCATTAGCCTTAGTGTAATTCTCATATACATGATACTAGCCGCACTTTATGAGAGTCTTATCATGCCTTTTATCATCATGATATCTATGCCGCTTGCATTTGGCGGAGTTGCCGTGGGGCTTTATCTAAGCGGAAATTCGTTTAGTCTTTTTGTGATGGTCGGAGCGATTTTGCTATTTGGAATGGTTGGCAAAAACGCTATTTTGGTTGTGGACTTTGCAAACAGATACGCAAACGAGGGCATGAATGTAAATGAGGCCATCATAAAGGCGGGCTCAAAGAGATTAAGAGCGATACTGATGACAACCTTTGCGATGATATTTGCCATGCTTCCGCTTGCTCTTTCAAGAGGGGCGGGCTATGAGGGCAACTCGCCTATGGCTATATCTATCATCTCAGGACTTATTAGCTCGACTATCCTTACACTTTTCTTGGTACCTGCGCTATTTGGCATAACATATAAGGTAGATAAGTTTATCGGTAAAATTTATAAAAGAGATGAAATTTAAGGATGCAAAATGAGCTTTAAGAGTTTTTATCAGCTTGTTTTTATCACGGTTTTATTTAGTGGATGCGCCTCTTTAAACCAAGCTAAAAATCAAAATTTACATAGCAATTCAAGCAAACCTGAGGTCAAGCAAGAGCATATATGCAAGGATAAAACATCAAGCGAGTGCAATGATATGGGCGTTGAATTTGAGCTTGCAGACGATCTTAAAAGTGCAGAAATTTGTTACAAAATAGCCTGTAAAAGCGAGCTTGGAGTAGCTTGTTCAAACCTAGGTTCGCTTTATCAGAGATTTGACGGACACGAAAACGATAGCGAAGTTATAGCGCTATTTTTAAAAGCTTGCAAGCTAAACAGCAAATACGGCTGTTATAACGCGGGCAATTCATATAGACTAGGCACCGAGACGGGGCATAATTTCGTGCGAGCCATAAAGCTGTATGAAAAAGCCTGCATAGATCTTAAGCACTCAAAGAGTTGTACGAATTTAGGCGGTATGCATCATTTCTCTTTAGGGGTTGAGGGTGGTAGCAGAGATGTGGCTAGGAAGTATTATAAGATGGGTTGCGAACTTGGCGATGAGGTAGGGTGTAAAAATTTCTCCTTGCTTGAGGATAAATTTTAGCTCCAGCTTACTTTAAAAGTCGTGTTTTGACCGATCTGGCTTTCGCAAATTATGCTTAAATTATTGCTTTCGCAAACTCTTTTTACCAAATTCAGTCCTATTCCAAATCCTCCTTGGTCGTTGTTAAAGCGTGTGTAGCGATCGTAAATTTTCTTTTGCTGCTCTTTACTGATACCTTCGCCGCTATTTGTGATAGCAAATTCGTTTTTGCTTAAATTTATGCTTACAAATCCGCCTATGTTTGAATATTTTATAGCGTTACTGATGAGGTTATCTATCATTCTTCTTACCTCATAGAGGTTTGCGTTTATACTCGCTTCGCTTAAATTTATTTGCGGGCTGATTGAGCGTTTGGCAAAAAACGGAGCGAAATATTCAAGCCGTTCGTTAAATAGATTTTTTAAATTTATCTGCTCTTTTTTGCTTGCGTCGCTTTTGCTAAAGGATAGGTATGTAAGATCTTCGTAGATATTGCTTAGGCTTCTGGCTGCCAGTTCGATATTATTAAGGCGTTTTAAATTTTTGCTACTAAGCGTGCTTTTATCGGTTGTTTCTATACTCATCATTATTATGCTAAGAGGCGTGTTTATCTCGTGTGTTGAGTCTTTTATGAAGCGATTTAGCGCATTTATCTTGGCGTGAAGCGGCTCCAAAGAAAGCTTTGCCAAGTAGTAGGCTATAACCATGATAATTGTAAGTATCAGAAGTAAATTTCCTAAAATTTTAAGCTTTAAGATATTTAAATCGCTTCTTATATCCCTTCCTTCAAGTAATATATTTGCCGTTGAGAGCTCTCCGGTGCCATTGCTTTCCATGCTTTGAAGCGCTTCATATATAACCACTTTACCCTCTTTTAAAAACGCTACGTTTTTTTTGGTATCTTGCAAACATTCGGTGTCTTGATAGATTATCTTGCCGTCTTTTGAGATGATACATGCGCTTACTTGCTTTTCTTGCATGAGTGCAGCGGCGGAATTTATGCCGTTCATGCTGGCTTTCATATAAATTCCCATTTTTATCTCTTTGAGATTTTTTACTTCGTTTGAGATAAGCGCCTCTTTTGCCGCTTTATAATCATTTGTAAAAAAGTAGCTCAAAAATATGGCACTAGTTAGTAGATAGAGGGATAAAATTTTAGATATTATCTTGGTTTTTTCAGACATAGATGTAGCCGTCACCTCGTTTATTTATGATGCTGTCCTTGCCTAAAATTTGGCGTAAAGTCCTTATATATACGCGCAAACTTTGCTCGCTTGGCTCTTCGTCATAGCCCCAAATTTTATCATATATAACCTCTTTTGTAAGAAGCTTGTTTTTGTTTTGTAAAAATAGCGCTAAAAGCTCACTCTCTTTATTTGAGATATTTACGTTTTCGCCGTCTTTTTGAACTGTTTTGCTATCTATGTGAAATCTAAACCCGTCGGCAATCTCGATAAAGTCATCGTTTGTATGAGAGAAATTTCGCCTAAGTAAATTTTTGATACGCAAAAGCAACTCTTTAAGCTCATAGGGTTTTTTAAGGTAGTCATCGCAACCGCTTTTGTAGCCCACCTCAAGATCTTCTATAGTATTTAGGGAGGTCGTAAATATCGCAGGCGTAGTTACGTCAGCCTTCCTTAAGGACGATAGAAGCGAAAATCCATCGCCTTTAGGAATTTTAACGTCAAGTATCAAGATGTCGAATTTTTGCTCATAGGCTAGATCAAGAGCGGTTTTAGCATCTATGCAAGCGGTTATTTTATAATCTCTCTCGCTTAGATACTCGGTTATCATTTCGCTTAAAATTTCATCATCTTCTACGAGCAAAATTCTTGTCATTACATTATGCCTTCAGGTTTTTTCATCTCTTTTTTCATTTCATCTTTTTTCATCATCATATCATCTTTTTTATCAGACATATCTTTTTTCATGTCGCCTTTCATCTCGTCTTTATGCATTTTCATATCATCTTTCATCTCTTTTGCCATCGGCATATCTTTAGACATCATATCATCTTTTTTCATATCTGCCGCCATAGCACCACCAACCATAAACATAGCGCCAAGCGCAACTAAAACTAACTTTTTCATTTTGTCTCCTTGTGATAAATTATGCTGAAATCTTAACCAGGAAGTATAAAGTGAGTGTTAATTGATTTTGTGCCCTCAAATTTTAATTATAAAAGCCTATAAGTCACGATCAAATAGTCAAATTTGTTTTAAATTTTCATATCTAGTTTGCTTATCTTTCTAAGCTCTTCGAAATCATTTTTTATAACAATTGTATCAAAGAGCTTAAATTATTTGCATGGATTTTATAATTCTATAAAAAATAAAATCAGAAATCAATATGTAAAATATATTTTTTTATAATTTTGATTTAAGGGGTAATTATGCAAAGAAACAAAAAGTAAAATTTGAGGCTTCTTTTGCCTCAAATTTGTAGTATCAAAATGAAATTTTATAGCCCAAGCAGGCTTTTAAGCACCATATAAATTATCGCCGCCGATCCGCCTGCTATCGGTAGGGTGATAACCCAAGCAAGCACGATAGGCTTAACCATAGCCCAATTTGCATCGCGGTTTAGTATGCCTATGCCAAGAACGGCTCCTATTAAGATGTGGGTTGATGATACGGGGATACCAAGCTTGGTAGCTAGCAGGATAACCGTACTTGCCGCAAGCTCCGCACTAAAGCCCGTAGTGGGTAGAATTTCGGCAAGTTTTGAGCCGATAGTGGTGATAACCTCTTTGCCTAAGAACCAAAGCCCGACCACAAGCGAAATGCCAAACGTTATCATAGCGATACTAGGGATCGGAGCCGTGGCGTTTATGTTGCCTGTTTTTAGCACGTCAAGTATTGCGGCAAAAGGTCCTACGGCGTTTGCTATGTCGTTTGCGCCGTGCGAGAATGCAAAAGATGAAGCCGTAAAGATCTGAAACCATGAAAATATGCGATTTGTGCTCTTTTCTGCGTCGTTTTTGCTCATGACGTTTATCATCGCAAGCGTGGCAAGGTATGTTACTATACCGATAACACAGATGATCCAAACAGTACCTATAAAGCCGATGCCTAAATTCAGGTGCTTAAGACCCTTAAATAGCATCATGGACGATATGATGATAGCACCAAAGCCAGCAACTATAGGGATATGCTTTCTCATTGCGCGGCTTGTGTCTATGCTCTTTTCACGCTCTTTCATGGATTTTATCATCGTTTTGTATTCGCTCTTTTCGCTACCTTCTTCGTCCTCATCAACTATGGCGATCTTGCTTAGAATTTTGATCTGCTCTTCAACCGGCTTTGTTTTAAGCTCGCGCAAATATCGCTCTTTATAGGCTTTGCGCTCTCTTTTTAGCATTTTTAGCTCAAGGTTATATTTTCTAGTAGGTGTTAAAATTCTGGTTTTTATGTAACCGTAGATGATGTATGAGAGAATTCCTCCAAGCAGAGGCGATATGACCCAACTTATGGCGATCTTGCCGATACCTGCCCAAGAGACCATATTTATAGCGTTTTTTGCGTCCATCGTAGTAAAACCCATTATAAGTCCAGCACCCACGATACCGCCTACTATCGAGTGAGTGGTAGAGATCGGCAAGCCCTTTTTAGAAGCGATAAAGAGCCAAAGTCCTGAACTTAGAAGCGCTGACATCATGATGATGACAAAGAGCATAGGATCCATTCCCGCTTCAGGAAATTTGATAATGCCTTCTCTTATAGTCTTAGTAACCTCTCCGCCTGCAAATATAGCCCCGCTTAACTCAAAAATAGCGGCGATGACAAGGGCTTGCTTGATGGTTACGGTTTTGGCTCCTACGCTTGTGCCAAAGGAGTTGGCTACGTCGTTTCCGCCGATATTAAACGCCATAAAGATACCAAATATGCTAGCAACCAAAAATAACAAGAAGTGGTGAGAAGGGATATACTGATAACCCCAGATAAAAAAGCCTATAGAGGCTATCATAAACATACAAAATGCAAAGAGGTTGTCGCGAGCCAAAAATGCCTCCAATGAGTAGTTTTGTTTAAAATTATTATAGCTACAAATTTTTTAAACTAGCTAAATTTGGCTAGTCGTATTTGAAATTCATTAAAATAATTTGCTGTTTTTATAGATTTCTCTCTTTGCAAAGTTTAACGGCAAATTTAACAGCTTCGATATAACTTGAACTGTCGGCTATGCCCTTGTATGAGATATCAAATGCCGTTCCGTGATCTACGCTTGTGCGAATTATCGGCAGATTTAAACTTGCATTTATGCTTTTATCAAAATAAAGCGCCTTAAGCGGAGCAAGTCCTTGGTCGTGATACATTGCAACCAGTCTGTTTAAATTTTTAAGCGAGCGAGGATTAAAGGCCGCGTCAGGCACCAAAGGTCCTGTAAAGATCTCTTTCTTAAGTTCTTTATTTGCCAAATTTATAGCCTTTTTGATACGTCTTTCTTCGCTTCCTCCAAGCACGCCGTTATCGCTTGCGTGCGGATTTAATCCCAAAACTCCGATACGCTCAAATTTCGTATTTTCATAAAAATTTATAAGAAATTTATAAATCTTTTTTGTTTTTATCTCTTTAAAAACATCTTTTAACGCGATATGATCGGTATAAAGCCCCACAAAAAGTTCCTCACATCCCATCATCATGATAGCGTCTTGCTTGAATTGATGCTTAAGATAGTCTGTATGTCCTACGAATTTTATCCCGGCTTTACTCCATGCCTCCTTGCTGATAGGCATAGTTACGACGGCTTGCACATCTTTTGACAGGGCTAAATTTATAGCCGTATCAAACGAATCAAAAGAAAATTTTCCGCTTTTTTTACTTATCTTGCCGGGCTTTATCTTAAAATTTTCTCCGCATTCATAAATTTTAAAATTTGCAGGCTTGCTTACTTCTAAAATTTTAAGAGCGCTAGTTAGCAAATCTTCATTTATACAGTAAATCGGCTCTGCAAATTTGCAAATTTCTTCATGCGCTTTTAGAGCGATTTCCATGCCCACTCCGTTTATATCGCCAACGCTAACGGCTATTTTATGCATGCTATCATCTCTTTTATAGCTGTTTCAAGACCTACAAATACACTTCTTGCGATGATGCTTTGCCCGATGTTTAGCTCGGAAATTTCAGGTATTTCAGCTATAAATTTTACGTTTTGATAGTTTAATCCGTGACCTGCTGCGACCTTTAGCCCAAGATATTTCGCCTCTTTTGCGCTTTGCTTGATCCTTGAAAGCTCAAATTCCAAAATCTCTCTTAGCTCTTTTTTGCTCTTTTGAAGCTCTTTTATAGAGTCTTTGCTGTGGGATAAATTTGAATTAAGCATTAAAAAGGTATTTGCATAAGCTCCCGTGTGTAGCTCGATCCACTGTGCACCAAGCTCGTGAGCCAGCATGATATCTTCTTGTTTAGGATCGATAAAAAGCGAAACTTCGATATCGTTTTTGTTTAGAGTTTTGATAACTTCTTGTAAATTTGGACTTTGTAAATTTAGCCCGCCTTCGGTTGTTAGTTCTTGTCTTTTTTCAGGTACCAGAGTAGCTCTTGCAGGCTTTAGTTTGATAACCAGATCGATAATGCTTTTATCCATTGAACACTCTAAATTTACAGGAATTTTGGAGTGAGTTATGATGTTTTGCGTGTCAGTTTCGTTTATATGTCTGCGATCTTCTCTAAGATGGATCGTTATCTGATCGGCTCCTGCCATGCAGGCGCTAAAGCAAGCTTGAAGGATGTCCGGGTCGTTTACGCGACGAGCCTCTCTTAAAACCGCGATGTGATCTATATTTACGCCAAGTAGCATGTCTATCCTTTTTGTTTGATTATATTAAATTTTGCTTTAAATTTACAATTGTTATAATTCAAAATCAAATTTAAAGGATAGAAATGACGATCAGAGAGCAAATTTTAGAAGATATAAAAACTGCAATGAAGCAAAAGGATAATTTTAGAAGAGATACGCTAAGACTTTTAAATTCGGCTATAAAACAGGTTGAAGTGGATGAAAGAGTCGAGATGACCGATGAAAGAGTGCTTGAAATTTTGCAAACTCAAGTAAAAAGAAGGGTTGATTCTATAGAGCAATACACAAAATGCGCGCGTGAGGATCTGGCTAAGGCTGAAGAAGACGAGATGAAGATCATTAGTGAGTATCTGCCAAAGCAACTGGATGACACAGAGCTAGAAACCAAAATAAAAGATATCATCGCCGAGATTGGCGCGTCAAGCGTAAAAGACATAGGAAATGTATCAAGGCTGGCAAGAGAAAGACTGGGTGCAACTTGTGATGCTAAGAGAATAGGGGAGTGTGCTAAAAAACTTCTTGTGTAAGATTTAAAAGGCTATTTTGCCTTTTAAATTTGTGGCGTGTATTATGCTTAAAACAAAAGAATTTTATTGAATTGTCTTTATCTTGCCTTCAAAATTTGAAATTGATCTTAAAGACAAGATAAAGATGTTTGATTTGAAATTGGCTCTTAAAATACAAACGCTCGTTTGCAAAGTTTTGTATTTTAATTCGTAATTTAATTTGAATTTCGCAATCGCAAATTTTGCTTTTATTTTTTACTTTCTTCGATGACCGCGTCTATAATCTTAAATATATCACTGCTAGTATCTTTTAGCTTTTTAAATCTGCTTACGAATTTTTCAATATCATCCATTGTGTAGCCGTCTTTTGACTCTTCTAAATTTTTAAGCATCAGTTCATCAAGCTGCTTAGCGGGTTCTTTAATCCTGTCAAAGCTCTTGGTTGAACCAAAATATTTTTTGTAGTCATTTTCATACCAATTATGCATATTTTCGAATTGTTTTTGCATAGCCTCGTCAAATCCGCGTTCGTTGATAACGTTATTATAGGCGGTTTGCTTGTAGATCACTTGGATGATTTTGCCCATGATTCCTATTGATTTATTTTCAACGTGTTTTGAAATTTGAGCCGTTTTTGTAGCACCCTCGCTAAAGACATTGATCGCCTCTCTGAAATTCGCAACGCTTACGTTAGCTACTTGAGCTATTTGTGTTATTTTGTTTGAATTTTCGTTTAAATCGTTTGTTTGTTGCTGCAAGGTTTGGATATTTATGCCGATCTCGCTTGTCGCTTTTTGTGTGTTTTCGGCTAGTTTTCTAACTTCATCTGCTACAACGGCAAATCCGCGCCCATGCTCTCCTGCACGCGCCGCTTCGATAGCCGCATTAAGAGCTAGCAAATTTGTTTGCTCTGCGATATCTTTTATTAAATTTACGACAGAGCTGATCTCGGCTGTTCTGTTGGTCAAATTTCTAATTGCCTCGCTTGAGTCGGTAATCAAATTTTCAAGATCGTTCATATTTGAGCTTAATTCATTTACGGCGATTATACCTTCGCTTGCTTTGCTTGAAGTATCTTGCGCCACGCTTGAAATTTCACTTAGGTCTTTTATGCTTTGATCAAGATCTTTTTTTGCGTCTGCTATGCCGCTATTTCCATTGCCAAGCTCACTAAATTTCTCAGAAAGAATTCCTCTAGTTTTGCCTTTTTGTCCCGCTTTTATACCCTCTACGCCTTCGCTCATAGACTGGGCATTTGTCTTAAAAAGACCTCTAAAACCGTCTATAAAAATATTTCTATATGCTATTCCGCTTTCGGCCGATTTTACGCAAGTTCCCATCTCTCTTTGCAAAGCCTCTATCTGATCTAGCAGATCGTTTATGCCAAGAGCTATTTGACCCAACGGTTCGTTTGGATTTATATTTAGTATTCTTGGCTCTAAAATTCCGTTTCTTGCCTGAGAAATTACATCTAAAATTTCGTCATAATTTACTTTATTTTTATTAAAAAACATAATTTTCCTCTTATAATCTTTGCAGATTATTCATAAATTCATCATAAGTTGTATTTTTCTCTTTTAAAATTCGCTCAAAGAGCTTTAGCGAAGCGTCCATTCCACCGCTTTTTTCTGCATTAAGCAAGTCTTTATAAAGAGGTATAATAATCTCAAGTGCCTTTGGGTTTGGTTTTCTGCGCACCGAGTAAAAACCTATGATGTTGCCTCTTTCGTCAATCGAAGCTGTAACATTTGCAAACACCCAGTAAAACGATCCGTCAAAGCTTCTATTTTTGACATATGCAAAAATTTCTCTTTTGTTTTTTATATATTCCCAAAGAAATTTAAAAATAACTCTTGGCATATCAGGATGTCTTACGATGTTGTGAGGCTTACCTATAAGTTCTGAGCTTTTTGCGCCTACAATTTCCGCAAAGGGTATATTACAATACGTAATTTTGCCTTTTGTGTCGGTTTTTGATACTAAAAAAGCGTCGCTACTTACTCGACGCTCTTTGGAATTTGTAGTTAAATTCATCTTTTTTCTTTTGCTTTAATTTTTAACCGCGCTTGCTAAATCCCACATAGGCATAAATATACCAAGTGCTAAAAATACTACCATAACAGCGATAAATCCTATCAAAATAGGCTCAATGTAAGCGGATATGTTATCTACTATGTCATTAAATTTAACCTTGTAGTAATCCGTTACTTTTTCCATCATCGCATCTATGCTACCGCTTTGCTCGCCCGCACTAATCATCTGTATAAGCATACCTTCGTAAAGCTCTGTATCTCTAAACGCATCAGTAAGAGAAACGCCTCTTTGTACAGCGATTTTAACTGTCGATAGTTTTTTGTTTATCTCCTGATTGGCAACAGTTAAAGTTGCAGTATCAAGAGCTTCAGCGATAGGAATTCCAGCTCTTACAAGCTCTGTAAAGATAAGATTAAATCTATTCATGGTTGAATAAAAAATAATATTGCCTATTAGATAGACTTTAAGCAGGTATTTATCAAAATTGTAGCTAAAGTCTTCATTTGTCCTATACATATATCTTATGCCATACACTATGAGTATAATAGCTCCTAATATATAAAGACCGTAGTTGTTTAAGGCGTTTTCTATGCCAAGAAGAATCCTTGTAGGTAGCGGTAAATTTGCACCAAGTTGTTCAAATATCTCTTTAAATTTAGGCACGACATACATCATAAGTATTACGAAAGCTATGACTATGGCTGTAACTACTATCATTGGGTATCTCATAGCTTTTTTAAACTTTTGCTGATTATCCCAAACTTCCTGCAAGATGTCTGCTAGTTTTTGTAAAGACTCTGCCATATTACCCGTATTTTCGCCAAGTTTAACCATGGCTATTACTACATCTCCAAGCTCGGTTCTAAAATTTGAGATGGCGTCTGTTAGGCTTTGACCCTGATTTAAATCATCGTTTAAATTTGAAAAAATAGCCTTAAGTCTTTTATCTTCTGTAGCGTTTGCAACTTCTTTTATGCTATCGTGGATTGAAATTCCGGCATTTGTCATTACACTTAATTGTCTTACGGCAGCTACTAAATTCGGAGTTTTTACCTTTGAGCCTTGAACAAAATTTTTAGCTCTTGAAAGCAAGTCCTGAAACTGCTCCTCAATAGGAACAGTTTTAGTTTCACCGATTTTAACTATAGCGCCGGCATTTTTCATTTTAGCTACGTTTTTAGCTTCATTTTGATTATTTGCTCTTAAGACCATCTTTTGTTTGCGGCCTTTTGACATATATTCTATTTCAAAATATTTCATGTTTTAGCAACCCTTAAAATTTCATCTATAGTTGTTACGCCTCTTGCAGCTCTTATGATACCGTCTTTAAACATATCTATAAAGCCTTCTTCGTAGGCTACTTTTTTAATCTCTTCTTTTGTTGTTCCATTTGCTACCATGCTTGCGATCTTGTCGCTGATAGGCAAAATTTCACTTATCATCTCTCTTCCGGTATATCCCGTTTGAGAACATTTTTCACAGCCTACATGCTTATAGAACTGATAATCTTGAGGCAAATAGTCTTTAAACTGCTCTTGAAGAGTTAGAGGGATAGTTGTCTTTTGCTTGCAATTTGGACAAAGTTTTCTAACAAGTCTTTGTGCCTCTATGGCTACCAAAGAACCGCTTATAAGATATGGCTCAATACCCATATCTACAATTCTTGTAACAGCGCTTATAGCATCGTTTGTGTGCAGAGTGGAAAATACCAAGTGTCCGGTAAGTGCCGCTTGCACGGCTATACGAAGCGTCTCTTGATCTCTGATCTCGCCGATCATTATGACGTCCGGGTCTTGACGAAGGATAGACCTAAGTGCTGAAGCAAAAGTAAGTCCTACTTTTTCATTTACATGAACTTGCTGTATCATATTTAACTGGTACTCGACAGGATCTTCGACAGTTATAATTTTCGTTTCTATACTCTTTATATCATTAAGTGCAGCATAAAGTGTAGTGGTTTTACCGGAGCCCGTAGGACCGGTTACTAAGATAATGCCGTAAGGAGCTTTCATTGCTTTATTAAATTTGGCAAAGCTTTGAGGATGCATGCCTAAATTTTCAAGGCTTATTAGTACTTTTGACTTATCAAGAATACGAAGAACAATACTTTCTCCGTTTAGTATCGGAAGAGTAGAGATACGAAAATCATACTCCTTGCCCATTATCTGAGCTGAAAAACGACCGTCTTGAGGCTTTCTACGCTCGGCTATATCCATGTTGGATAAAAGCTTCATACGAGATACCATAGGAGGATAGATGTCCTTATCAAAGATAAAGGTTTCTGTTAGCATGCCATCAATTCTGCTTCTTACGATACAGTTTGTCTCCGTAGGTTCTATGTGTATGTCGCTTGCTCTGCCTAGTATTGAGGTTTTTAGGATAACTTCAATCAGCTTTAAAATTCCGGAACTATTTTCATCTCCCGTTGATGCGGTCGTTGAGAGCTCTTTTCTTATGTCAGCAACTATGCCTTTTATGCTTTCGCTTAGTTCGATTTTATTAAGATGCTTATCTATCTGAAATGGATCTGCTATGACTACCTTTAGAAGTTTTCTGTTAAATATATTTTGAAGTCTATCTTGAGCAGCTATGTCAAATGGGTTTCTAAAGGCTACATAAACCCTTACTTCATCTTCTTTTACAGGTAAAGCTTCGTATTTTTTCAGTTGAGAAAGAGAAGTTTTTTCAGATAGCCTATAATCTATATCTATAGTATCTAAATCCATATATTCAAGTTCAAATTTTTTGGCTGTAAATTTTAAAAAATCGCTTAAATTTATGATGAATTTTTCTAGGATATTTGCTATGCTTATGCGTTGAGTTCTGTAAAGTTCAGATAAAATATTGATGATTGTTTGCTCTTGGATATCTGGTGCAACTTCTTTGATAATTTTTTCAAATTTATTATCTTGGGATAAAAGCTCTTCTATTTCCTGTTTTTGCTGTTGGGATATTAGATTGTTTTTTAAAGCGGTAGATAAGAATAGTTCATAAGGCATATCTATCACAAACACTCCTTGTTATAATAACTAACTAATTTTTAAACATTGTATAGTTTAAATAGATATTTTTATTAAAAAGCCGAGCCTATTAAATTTATTTAAATAGACTCGGCAAAAATGTTAATTTATATTGAACTATTTTCAATATGTTTTATTAGGGTTTCAATCTCTTTTGAATTTGCTTTTTCATTATATATTTTAAGAACTCTAACGGCGTCGTATTTTTGCCCTAAGTTATATTTTGACTTTGCAAAAATAACCCAACTTTCTTCGTTGTCGCTGTTAAGCTCGTTTGCTATAACAGACCATTTTTCGCTACTTTTATAGTCTTGTATATCGTAATATTTTTTAGCTATCAAAGTAGCAAGTTCAGAACTGTTTGTTTTATCAAATTTTGACTTTAACTCATCAACCGATATTTCAGGACCTGATGATTGGATTTGAATTTTAAATGAATTGTCTTCATTTTTATCAGTCATAATACTACTTTGTATACTATAAGTGTCGGCTTCTAGATTTATAGCCTCTTCATTTGGGGCAGTAAATAAGACTTGTTTTCTCAACTCTTGTATTTCTACTTCGCCACTTGCTTTTGTTTCAAAAGAAGCTTGAGCGTTTTCATTTAAATATATCCATCCTTGCTGATTTTGCTGAGAATTCGTCTGTGCTAAGGATGTTATATCTTGCTTTTCTATTTCAATGTTGTTTTCATTGTTTGCAAAATTATTATAATTTTGGTTTAAAAGAGTTCCGCTTGGTAGCTCTTCTGCTAAAGCTTCAGGTTCTTTTGTTGTTGTAGTGTATGAGCTATTTATATTAGGCTCTTTTGTTACAAAAGATTGTCTAACTTCTTGTGTTGTACTATTGGTGTTTGCCGCTGCAACTTTCATTTTTGGTTCTTCAAGATAAAAAAACACAAGCGAAGCTGTCGTAACAGAAGCCGCAAGCAAGGCTACCAATAAATAGTTATAATGGGTTTTTTCTTTAGAAATTGGAGTCGCTCTTTTTTTATCATAAGCCTTCCATTTTTTTTCTAATTCTAATATTTCTTGTACTTCAAGCATTTATAAGCTCCGATCTGATGGCTGCCATCTCTAAAATTTTTGTACTCATTGTGTCTGTACTAATTATTGTTGGTTGATTGTCTTCAAAATATTCATAAAGCTCAAAGAAATTAAACATAAATCTATTGAGCATTGTAAGACTTCCTCTTGTAAGATTGTTTATAAGTTCTAGTTGCTCATCTGTAAATTTTAAAAATTGATAATCAAATTTTTTAGATTGCAGTTTACTTTCCATATAAACTCTCATCTCATTAACTTCAAGAGGACTCATCTCTATACTTTCCCAAATTCTAGCTTTAAAATAGTCTTTTGTCAAGACATGTTCTTCATCTGTTTTGCGAATTGCAAATAGAAATTTAAAAAAACCGCTATCTGAAAGCAGGCGGAGTTTTTCTATCAAAAGCTCAGGGTAAAGTTGTGCTTCATCAAGCAAAACCGTAAAAACTTTTTTGTTTTCTTGGTTAAATTTTGATTTGTAAATCCTTGTAAATTCTTCGTAGTTTTGAATTTTTTCTATAGGTTTTTCCTTGAAAATTTCTTCATAAAGAGATGTCATAAATTCATTTTCATTAAAAAACGGATATGAAAAAAATACTATATCTTCTCTATCTTTTAAATCTTCTACAACTTTTTTTAGCAAAAACGTTTTACCACAACCCGGATTGCCATAAAATAGTATTAACTTAACAGGCTTTTCGATTAAATTTATAATCTTTTTATATGCTGCAAAAGATTTATCCAAATGTATAAAACTGCTATCTTTATTGTCTTCGGCAAAAAGATGTTTTATTACGGTGTATTTATTATTGCTCATACGTTGACCTTGAAAAGCCTAAATCCTTTAAAGTCTGTTTTATAGGCGTAGGCGATGAGATGTCTATAATTCTTGGTGTTATTATAAATACAAGCTCTGTTGTTTTGAGTTGATCTTTTGTGCTTTTAAACGCATGACCTAAAACAGGGATATCTCCAAGGAAAGGAACTTTAGTGTTTTCTTTGCCTTTGCTTTGAGCTATAAGACCTCCAAGAACTATAGTATCGCCACTGTTTACGTGAACTACTGTAGAAAGCTTCTTTTGGATTGTGTCAGGAGCTATTTCTCTTATGGCTGTTGTTTGTCTTGTGTCATCTTCATTATATTTAAAGCTACTTAAAGATGGATTGATTCTAAGCATTATTTTGTTATCGTCTGAAATTTCAGGAAGTATATTTAATAAAATTCCTATAAATACGGAGTATTGTTTATATGTAATTGTTGTCTTGCCGTTTAAGGCATTGTCGTTTGAGCTCTCTTGTTTGACTCTATAGTTGATATTGTCACCAACCGATATAAGAGCTTGCTGATTGTTTAAAGTGGCTATTTTTGGATTTGATACTACTTTGGTTTTTCCGTTTATTTCAAGGAAGTTTATAACTCCGTCAAGATTAAATGTAAAACCAGGTATTAAGTTTATACTTTGAGATAAACCTTTATTTAGACTATTTTGACCGTCTCTTGTAGACCAATGTATGGTGTTTCCCGGTGTTTGTCCATAAGTAAATTTTTGTATTTTGATTGGATTACCGGCAGCATCTTTTTGAATTTCCTCTGTCATTCCTATAGGGATAAATCTATTGAATAGTCCTGTTTTGAATCCTATACTGAATTTGCTCCAATCAATGCCTTTTGTATAGCTATTTGCAAGCTCAACAGATATTATTGAAACGTCTATTATGACTTGTTTTCTAAGGCGATTTTGAACATCTTCAATGTATTCTGAAACTCTTTTTATTTGTGCAGCAGTTCCTGTTACCGTAACAAGCCCTGCATTTGCATTTATGATTGGATCAGGGGCTACTATAGTTTCTGTGGTGTTATTTAAGATAGCTTTAATTTCGGCATCAAGCTTTTCCCAGAAATCAAATCTTTCAACTGTTCTAATAAGATTATCAAGCTTTCCGCCACCTTTTTTAAGATCATCCGCGCCTTCATCATCGTTTTCGCTGCCAACTTCTATAGGAGCCGAATCCACAGAAGCTTTTGTTATCGCAGTTCCCTCTCTAACTGATGTTATATAGTCTATCTTAAATGTTTTTGTTTGAAGGGCTGAAATTTTTAATGTCCCTTTTTCAAAAGTATAGTTGATGTTTTTTTCATGAAGCAAAATATTAAAAATTTCATTTAACGTCATGTCTTTGATGTTTATTCCTGAAACTT
Organism: Campylobacter sp. CCUG 57310; assembly: GCF_013201975.1. Lineage (NCBI taxonomy): Bacteria > Pseudomonadati > Campylobacterota > Epsilonproteobacteria > Campylobacterales > Campylobacteraceae > Campylobacter > Campylobacter sp. CCUG 57310. The sequence goes on along the minus strand of NZ_CP053845.1, from coordinate 1,107,277 downwards.
CTTCGTTTATAGCATTTTTTGCAAATTGATCTTTTGTTATAACACTAAAATTACAAAGATCTGAAAGTTGTGTTAAAATTTCTTGTATGGAAACCTGTTCGCTTATTTTCAGATTAAAAATTCTAGTTTTGCAACTATCCGTAGCCAATGCTGATGAAAAAGAAAAAGCTAAAAAAGCAATAATTGCTAATACTTTATTTAATTTTAATACCGACATTGTTTTTTCCTTGAGTAATATTTAATTCTAAATTTTGTTCTTTGCTGGCTAAAATTACACTTGATTTTTTAATTTTGCCAACTTTATATTCACCTATTTTCTCGCCCGTTTTGTACCATTTATTATTGATTTTAACTCTATCTCCAAATATAGCATGCAAGCTAAGAGTTAATCCCTCGCTTTCAGAGCTATTTGCATCTATTATTTTTGGAGTCGATTTTTGAACTAAAAATGGATCAGGAATTTTGCTTATATTGCTGTCATTTAGCCCTTTTCTTGGAGTATTGATAGCTTGAAAAATTTGATCATACTCCTGTATGCTCTCCTGATTGGTTTCTTTCAGTGTTTCATTTGCAAACATTAAACAACAAGATGCAATAATTATTGATATCTTATAAAATTTCATTAGTATTTCATCCCCCATACATAAATTCCTATATTTCCTATTAGATCTTTTTTGGTGGAGTTTATATCCATTGAATTTACATCTACCACCAAATCGGATTCTTCTATAGAATTTATATATCCTACTATATTTTTAAAGCTTCCTTCAAAGTCTATTTTAATGTCTAACACCTGCTCAATTTTCTGGGGTGTAGGATTTTTAAACTCGTTGGCTATTTTTACAATTTTTATATCGTTTTTGTCTGCTAAAAATGCTAAACTATCTAAAAATTTAGCCCAATTTTGTTCATTGAACAAAAGATAAGACAACTCTTTTAGCTTATTGTCAAAATATTGATTTGTGAATTTGGCTGTTTCAAGATTATCTTTTAGTACATTTAGTTTAGTTTGTTGCTCTTGAACTTTACTTGTATTATTTGTAGCCAAATAATTGTTTGTTTGATATAGCTTAGATGTTATATCTTGATGTTCTCTGGCTGTAGCGTCGTAAAAATCTTGCGCAGGATCCCAAGATAAAACATATGTAAGATATCCTACTAAAACTAAAACCCCCAAAAGTATCATGGATACTTCACTGCCTTTTTTACTATCGAAATAGTTGTCTATTTTTACTAAAGTGTTGTCTTTTTTCATTATTTAATCTTTACCGTAACGTTACTTTCGTAAGTTGGATTTGGTTTATTTTTATCAAAGATAATCTCTTGTGTTGTTATAGAGTATTTTATCTCGTTGCTTACGTTTTGTATAAATTCCGTAAGCTGTTTTTCGTTGTTGCTTAAAAGCATTATCGTCATATTTTTATCGTTATTTACGACCTTGCCTACTTTTATATCTTTTTCGCTTATTAGTTTTGTAAGTTCGTATAATACTACACTCTTCATGGGATAATTAGCTTTTTTATCATGAATTTCGGTTAGAAGATTTTTTCTAAAATCTATCTTTTCGTTTTCACTATCAAGCAGTTTTTTGATCTCTTCGTATTCAGCTCCGATTCTTGCAAGTTCGTTTTTGATCCTTGTCTCTTCGGCATGTGCAATATTGTATTCATCGGTTAGCTTGTTTACCTCTTGCTGAGTTATAAATCCTACTGCATATTGATATGCAGGATAAGCAAATGCCGCTAAAAATCCTGCAGCTACATACATTATAAGCTTTCCGCTATGACGCTTAAACAAAGGAGGAGGGCGTAAAAATGTTGAGAAGTTAAAATTGTCATTATGCTCTTCTTTGTAGTTTTGTGCAAAGAGAGTCATTGTGGTGCTTAAATTGCTTACTTGAATATCTTTTGTATTTATCGAAATTTTGATATCAAAGTTGCTTGTAGGTATTCCTACTCTGTTTTCTATGGTTCCGCATAGACCGCTTATGTTTATATCGCTTAATACATATAAATTTTGAATTTTTACATTATACACTCTGCTTATACTATTTAGTATATCGCTTAGATAATAAGCTATCTCGTCAAAAATTTGAGCCAAATGCTCTTTGTCTTTTTCATTTTCACTGTTTTGCAAAATTTGTATAAAAGTATACTCGTCTATTCTGTTTTCTTGAAGAACGGAGAATTTTTCGTTCATGTTTTTTATAGAGTATCTTAATGGCCTTGATTGGACATACTCGCCGTTTTGGTAAACCGCAAGAAACGCATCGTCGTTTTGTATAACTATAAATGCGTCTGTATTTTGAATAGGTATTAAATTTTTCTTATATAAAGCTCCAAACATCAAAGGAGCGGCAACTATATAGTCTATGTACGAGGTTTTTTTAGCTATCGGGTTAAAAAAATTACTGATAGCGGCACTTTCTATAACAAATAGATTAAATGTTTTGTTTTCCGATCCTATATTATTCGCTTCGCTATAAGTTATTTTATAGTCTTTTGAAGTATCAAGATCAAATTCTTCATAGGCTTTTATGGTTATAAGATCTGGAATATCGCTATCTTCAGTGGTTCCAGGAATCTCTACTGTGCCTATCATAAGATCCTTATATTTCAGATATGTTATAAAGAAGTTATCTTTACTCACTTTATCTATGCTGCATTGTGCAAATTCATTTTTTGAAAATATATATGAATCTTGTGTATATGGATCTATCGAGACAATGCCATTTTCGATCTTATTGCCGTTTTTTTTAATTTTAATTTTATCTTTTCCAAACATTTTAAAATCACTTTAAATTATAAAATTTGTAAACAATCAACTGCTATTTTAATAAAAAACAAATTAAAAATCAATAGTTATTTATTTGTTTTATAATTTTTTCATCCTTGCTCCATCCTTTTTTTACGATAACTACGAGCTTTAAAAAGATTTTTTTATTTGTTAATTTTGATATCATTTTTCGTGAATTTATACCAATTCTTTTGATTGTTTCGCCATTTTTTCCTATTATCATTGATTTGTGTAGCTCTTTATCCGTTATTATTGAGGCAAAAATTTCTATTATTTCGCTTTTTTCCTTAACTTTATCTATTAGTACATCCGTTGAGTAAGGTAACTCGTCGCTTAGATTGTCATATATCGCTTCAAGTATAAATTCTTTGTAGATTTCTTTTTCATTGGTAAGCGTTAAAAATTCAGGATCATAAAAATACTCATGCTCTGGCAAAAGCCTGCAAATTTCATCAAGCAACGGCTTTTTGTAAGTTTGTTTTTTGATGCTAAAAGGCATTAGGGCTGTAAATTTATCTTGAAATTTAGAATACTCAGATATTTTTTTTAAAATTTTATCATTTGATACTTTGTCAACCTTAGTTAAAACCAAGATGTGAGGCGCTGAAGGTTTTAAATTTAAAAATTTCTCATATTCATTAGCTGGGTCGTGAATCGAGGCTAAAAAAACAATCGCATCGCAATCGCTCATTGATTTTATCGCCTCGTTTATCATTAATTTATTTAACATTTTATCGCTTTCGTGAAGCCCGGGTGTGTCGGTAAAGATTATCTGATCTTCGCCGTTCATCACTATACCGCTTATCTTGCGCCTTGTAGCATTTTGCTTATGCGACACGATAGTGATTTTTTCATCAAGTAAGAAGTTTAAAAGAGAGCTTTTGCCCGCATTTGTTCTTCCTATTATGCTTACGAAGCCCGATTTCATAGTATGTATCTTGCCAAATCTTGATCTTTTATGATATTTCCCAGCCTGTCTTCTACGAGCGCCTTATCAACCTCTATCGTTTTTCCGCTGTTTTCGCTAGCTTCAAAGCTTATATCTTCTATTACTCGCTCGATCACCGCATGAAGCCTTCTTGCGCCGATATCTTCCATTTTTTCATTGGCGTTTTGGGCTATTTTAGCGATAGTTTTTACAGCTTCATCACTAAATTTAAGCTCTACGTTCTCGGTTTTCAAAAGAGCTTCGTACTGCTTTAGTAGCGAGTGTTTAGGCCGAGTTAAAATTTGATATAGCGCATCCTCGTCAAGACTGCTCAGTTCTACCCTAAGAGGAAATCTTCCTTGAAGTTCAGGTATGAGATCGCTTGGCTTACTTATATGAAATGCGCCTGCTGCGATAAATAGGATATGATCTGTTTTTATAACGCCAAATTTTGTAGTTACCGTTGAGCCTTCTACTATCGGTAGCAAATCCCTTTGCACGCCTTCTTTGCTAGGATCTTGCCTGCTTGAATTTCCCGAGCTAACAGCCACTTTATCAATCTCGTCTATAAATATAATGCCTTCGTTCTCGGCTCTTCTTAACGCTTCGGCCTTAATGCTTTCCATATCCAAAATTTTCTCACTAGCTTCGTTTTTAAGAGCTTCTTTTGCGTCTTTTACTTTCATCTCTTTTTTTGTAGTTTTGTTGCTTAATCCTATGATTTTTACAAAACTCTCTTGCATTTGAGCCATATCAGGCGGCACATTAGCTCCCGCGTCAAAGCTACTTTGCGTGATCTCGATCTCGATGTTTAGATCATCAAGGTCTCCGTTTTTAAGTCTCGTTTTCATCTTCTCATAACTTCTTTCATAATCAGCCTTTTTCTCTTCGCTTGCTCCAGTTGGAAGCGGTGGAAGAAGCTTTTTTATGATTTTATCCTCGACGTACTCATCAATTTTATCTTGATTTTTCTCTCTAAATTCTGTTTTTACAAGACTTATAGCAGCCGCAACCAGATCTCTTACCATAGACTCCACATCGCGCCCAACAAAACCGACTTCGGTGTATTTGCTTGCCTCTACTTTGATAAAAGGCAAGCCCATCATCTTTGAAAGACGACGTGCTATCTCGGTTTTACCAACGCCTGTTGAACCTATCATAAGTATATTTTTAGGCACAATGTCATCTTGCATCGATTTTTCAAGCTTCATTCTGCGATATCTGTTTCTAAGTGCAATTGCTATGATTTTTTTAGCGTCTTTTTGACCGATTACATAATCATCTAAAAATTTCACTATCTCTTTTGGGGTTAAATTCATTCTTTATTCTCTTCTAAAACATAAGTTTTTATATTTGTATTTGTGTATATGCAGACTTCTCCTGCTATTTTTAAGCTCTCTTTTACAAGCTCTTCTTCGTCAATTTGTGCAAATTTATCAAGGGCTCTTGCTGCGCAAAGTGCGAAATTTCCTCCGCTTCCGATAGCAGCTATCTTTCCGTCTTCGGGCTCAACCACATCGCCCGTGCCACTTAGCAGAAAAATTTTATCGCGATTTAGTACCAACATCATCGCTTCAAGTTTGCGCAGATACTTATCTTTACGCCACTCTTTGCTAAATTCTATCACAGCCTTTAGCAGATCGCCTTTAGCGTGCTCTAGGTTGTTTTCAAACATATCAAATAGATTAAACGCATCGGCAGTGCTTCCTGCAAAGCCCGCTAGAACCTTGCCGTTATGAATTTTGCGAATTTTAACTGCATTTGCTTTAAGAACCGTGTTGCCAAAGCTTACTTGCCCGTCTCCGCCGATCACGGATTTATTTTTGCCTTTGTAGGCTAGTATGGTTGTTGCATGAAACACTATTCGCCCTCGACTTCTAACTTAAGTTTAGCGTGAATTCCGTGTCCTAGCTTCACATCTACGTCAAAAATTCCTGTTGATTTTATATGTCCGTCGGTATCAAAGCTCTTTTTGTCTATAGCTAGATTGTGCTTTTCTTCAAGGGCGTGAGCGATCTCGTCTTTTGTAACAGCGCCAAACAGCGAGCCGTTAGCGCCAAGCGGTTTTTTTATAACCAGCTTTATATTTTCGAGTTGCTCTTTTAGAGTTTCTAAATTTGCAAGCTCGTATTTTAGCTCTTCGGCCTTTCTTTTTTGAGCCGCTTCATATTGGCGTAGCACATCGGGAGTTGCAGCTTTTGCTAAGCCTCTGCCTATTAAGAAGTTGTTTCCATAGCCGTCTTTTACCTCTTTTATCTCTCCTGCTTTGCCAAGAGATTTTACGTCTTTTATCAGTAATACTTTCATTGCTTATCCTTATTTAATTTAAATTTTAGTTAAATTTGCGCCCGTTTTTGCGCCCTATAATAAACCTTAACGCATTTAGCTTTATGAATCCGTCGGCATCTTTTTGATCATACACGTTATCTTCTTCGAAGGTACAAAACGCTTCACTAAAGAGATTATCGCTCTTGCTGTCTCTGCCTAGTATGATTACATTTCCTTTGTATAGCTCGACTTTTACGCTTCCGTTTACGTTTTCTTGGCTTTTGTCTATTAGTGCTTGAAGCATGATTCGCTCAGGCGAAAACCAGTATCCGTTGTATATTAATTCGGCGTATTTTGGCATGAGTTCGTCTTTAAGGTGGGCGGCTCTTCTGTCAAGAGTTATGCTCTCTATGGCGCGGTGAGCCTTTAGCATTATCGTCCCGCCCGGAGTTTCGTAGCAACCGCGAGATTTCATGCCTACCGAGCGATTTTCTACTATATCAAGTCTTCCTATGCCGTGTTTTGCACCAAGGCGGTTAAGTTCGGCTAAAATTTCCGCAGGACTTAATCTCTTGCCGTTTATGCTTACGGGATCGCCTTTTTCGTATCCTATCTCTATGATTTCGCTCTCATTTGGTGCGTTTTTCGGATCGACTGTCCATCTCCACATATCTTTTTCTGGTGCATTGGCTGGATTTTCAAGCACTAAGCCTTCATAGCTTATGTGAAGTAAATTTGCATCCATAGAGTATGGACTTTTGCCCGGTTTTTTTTCTATTTTGATACCATTTTTTTCCGCATAAGCCAGTAGTTTTTCCCTACTGTTTAGATCCCACTCTCTCCAAGGGGCAATTATAGTAAGATTATCTCCTATGGCGTAGTATCCAAGCTCAAATCTAACTTGATCGTTTCCTTTGCCGGTTGCGCCGTGACTTACTCCATCGGCTCCTATGCTTGCCGCTATCTCGGCTTGTCTTTTTGCTATAAGTGGTCGAGCGATGGATGTACCAAGCAGATATTCGCCCTCATAGATGGCGTTTGCTCTAAACATCGGAAATACAAAATCTCTTACAAATTCCTCTTTCAAATCTTCTATAAAGATATTTTCAGGTTTTATGCCAAGTTCAAGCGCTTTTACTCTTGCAGGCTCAAGCTCTTCACCTTGACCGATATCTGCGGTAAAGGTTATCACTTCGCATTTGTATTCGTCTTGAAGCCATTTTAAAATAATGCTCGTATCAAGACCGCCCGAATATGCTAAAACTACTTTTTTAACGTCTTTTTTCATAACAAAATCCTTATAAAAGTTAGATTTGTAATTTTAGCCAAATTTAATTAATTTCTACTAAAAATTTATCGTTTTTTGGGTGCCTAAGCTGATATCAAATTCTGATTTTGAAGCTCGCAAAATTATAATTACTTACTAGATTAAGAGTTTTTTGGATAAAATCGCTTTTATGAGAGTAGATAAATTTTTAAATACGGTTAATATTACCAAGCGTCGAGCGATTAGCGAAGATATGTGTAAAAGCGGCGTAGTAAGCATAAACGGAGTTGTGGCAAAGCCCGCTAAAGAGGTGAAAATCGGCGATAAAATTACGATTAAATTTTTAGCCAAAGAGATGAGTTATGAGGTTTTGGCTATCCCTGTGACGAAAAGTATCCCAAAATCAGCGCAAAGCGAGTATGTAAAAGAGCTATGAAAAAAGAATTTATACTAAATTTAGACGAGCTTGATGAACTGATTAAAATTTTGCCGCGAGAAGGAGTTATAATCCTAAAGGGCGATCTTGCAAGCGGTAAGACAACTCTTGTAAAAGCCATAGCAAAGGCTCATGGTGTAAATTCCGACGTTACCTCTCCTACGTTTTCGGTTATGCAAGGGTATGAAAACGGAATTTTTCATTACGATATCTACCAAAACGGCTTTGAAGGAATCATAAAAAACGGACTTTTTGAAAATTTCTTTGAAGAGGGCTTGCACTTAGTAGAGTGGGGCGATGACGAACTTGAAAATATGCTTAATAAATTTAATATAGATTATATAAAAATTTGCATAACTCCTCATGAAAAAGGAAGAAAATACGAGGTTTGCGGTGCATAAGCTAGAAGTTAAAAATTTACAAAAGACAATAAAAAAGACAAATATCATCAAAGGCATTTCGCTTGATATACAAAGTGGTGAAGTTGTAGGTCTTCTTGGTCCAAACGGAGCCGGCAAGACGACTACTTTTTATATGATCTGCGGGCTGATACCCCCAAGTAGCGGCAATATCCATCTTGACGGTGTCGATATCACAAATGTACCTTTGCACAAGCGCGCTCGCATGGGCATAGGATACTTACCTCAGGAATCAAGCATTTTTAAGGATTTAACGGTAGAAGAAAATTTGTTGCTCGGGGCTGAAATTTTATATAAAGATACAGCCGTTCAGGAGCAAAAAGTAGATGAGATGCTAAATTTGCTTAATATCGAGCCGATTCGCTTAAGAAAGGGCGTAAGTCTAAGCGGTGGTGAGCGAAGGCGCTGCGAAATCGCAAGAAGCCTCATAATAACGCCAAAATTTTTGCTTCTTGACGAGCCTTTTGCCGGCGTTGATCCTATAGCCGTTAGCGATATACAAAGCATAGTAAGAGACCTTAAGAATTTAGGCATAGGAGTGCTGATAACAGATCACAATGTGCGTGAGACTTTGGCGATTTGCGATAGAGCTTACGTTATAAAAGACGGCTCGCTTTTAGCCTCGGGAAACGCCAAAGAGGTTGCAAACGATAAGCTTGTTAAGACGCACTATCTCGGACAAGATTTTAAGCTTTTAGAATAATATGCTAAAGCAAACCGCATCTATAGCCCCCAAAGGCAAGCTTTCGCATACTCTTAGAAGTTGGCTTCCGATACTTAGTTCAAGTATCGAAGAGCTAAAAGAGACTCTTGAGCCTTTTGTGGCGCAAAATCCATTCGTCACGATCGAGCATAAAAATCAAAATTCATCTAAAAAGAACTTTTTTAGCGAAATTTCAAAAAAATCCTCAAGTGAAAATATCGAAACTTACAGCGTTTTTAAAGAGAGTCTATACGATAAGCTTTTGCCTCAAATAAACAAGCCGTTATTTCCTACTGAAAAATCCCAAATTATCGCAAATAAAATCATAGAGTGTCTTAGCGATGAGGGGTACTTTGAGTGGAGTGATGAAGTTTTTGCGGGCTTTGATAGGAGCGAAGTAGAGCGGGTTAGGGCGCGCTTTGCTTATCTTGAGCCTTGTGGCGTGGGTGCGGTGGATTATAAAGAGAGTTTTTTATTTCAGATGGGTGAATTTGAGCTTGATAGCGAGCTTGAAAAAGATGTTAAATTTATTATAGAGAATTTTGAAAATTTGCAGAATTTGGCGCAAAATTTAAAAAAAATGAAGCGATACGATGAGGCTATTTCTATCGTGCGTAAATTTAAAAACCCACCCGCGATCGAGCATCTAAGCGACTCGCCGGCTAAAATTCCAGATATCTTTATAAATACTTCCGGCGGAAGAGTTGAGATAGCTATAAATGATGAATTTTACCCTGAAATTTTGCTTGATACCGAAGGACTTGATGAGAAAAGCGAGTTTGTAAGCACGCGTATAAAAGAGGCAAAAGACCTTGTAGATGCTCTTGATATGCGAAAAGCTACGCTAAAAAAGATTGCTTTGATGATAGTTGAGTATCAGTATGATTATTTTTTTGGAGGCGATATAAAGCCCATGAGACTAAAAGATATCGCGGATGATTTAGGGCGCAATCCTTCTACTATTTCGCGCGCGATATCAAATAAATATCTTGTCTGCTCACGAGGCATGGTACCGATAAAAAGCTTCTTTTCGGCTGCTGTTGACGAGGAGATTTCAAATGCCGCTCTTAAAAATTTCGTCGCAAATTTAGTTAAAAATGAAAATCCTAAAAAGCCGTTAAGCGATCTTAAAATTTTAGAGCTTATCCAAAAGGAATTTAGCGTAAATATGGTCAGGCGAACTATTACGAAATATCGCAAGGCGCTAAATATCGCTAGCTCCAGCCAGCGCAAGAGAATTTATCTGATGCAAGGTTAAGCCGGACATTGTTTTATACTGTTTGGCGTGCAGGGTTTAGTCTAAATTCTACATCGAATTTTAATACATCTATATTATTGGCACTTAAAACACTTTTAAGCTACCATAATTTATGCGCTTATGAAAATTTCTTGCTCTTTAAAATACGGCTTCAAGCTTTCGTAGGCGTTTTGGATATTTTCAAATTTCATGCGATATTCGTCTTGAATTTTAGCCGATTTGCCTGCATGACGATCGGGATGATAGATTTTAACCAGCTCAAGATATCTACTTCTAACGCTTTGAAAGCTACTGTTTATATCGCATTCAAGCGTTTTAAAATGCTCGTCAAAAAGCCCTGCAAGCGCTGAAAATCTTTTTACGAATTTTTGTGAATTTTGTATGTTTATCTCTCTTTTGAATTTGATAAATTCGCTCTGCTTATAGTTAAAATTCACGGCAAAATACATATGTTCGTTTTTGCTAAATAGCTCGTCAAACCCTTTGGTTTGGCTGCTATTTTTGATTATTATCGTTAGATTATCTTGGTTTTCATCTGTGAAAATTTCCGAGTTTTTAAATTTTTGAGAGATGTAGCTTATAAAAAGAGCGTTTGGTTTTTCAAATTTGAAATTTACTTCGTTTTTTGCAAATTTTACATCGGCAGATATTATGATTTTAAGCGAATTTGGCTGCTTGTAAAGGAGCTTGATTGTCTTATACTCGGCAAATTTTATATCAAGCTCTTGGCTATGCGCTTTTTGGTAAAGTTTGCTTATAAATTTAAAAAAATATTTACGTTGCACAAGTTCACTCTCGTCATAAAACGATATAACTTTATGTTTTTGCCCAAGTGTTTTGGAAAAGTTTTTGTTCATCACGCTTTTAAGCTCGCAAAACAGCTTGCTGTCGGTTGTTTCTATGCTTAAGGATTCTAAAGTCTGCTTAACGTCCATAAATTTCTCCAATTTTAATTACGTTAATTAAAGCAATTAGCGTTCCATGCTACTCCAAACGGGCTCGACGTCCATTGCTACATATCCGGCTAGCTCCTGATAAGGCTTAAATTCGCCTTTGTAGGCTAGGCTAGGGCAGTTTTTGACGTAATACCCGAGATAAATCCAGTGCAAATTATTCTGTCTTGCTAAAAAAATTTGCTGATAGAGCGAAAATCTACCTAACGACAAATGCGAAAAATCAGGATCGTAATAGCAATAAATCGCAGAAATTCCGTCACTTAAAACATCAATCAGATCAACTCCTACTAGTTTGCCGTGGGCATAATATGAAACCTCTTTGCCAAACTCGTCGTGTCCCGCAACGTAAAGCTCATAATACTTTCTAAAATCAAGCTCGTAATACTTCCATTCACGCTTTTGCTCCATGAATTTATGGTATTTGCGGTATAAATTTAGATGCTCTTCATCTACTATGGGACTTGAGATGTATATTTTGGTGTCTATATTTTTAGTTATGGTGCGGCGAGCCGATCTGCCAAAATGAAAATTTAACGCATCAACTCTTATGCTTACACACTCTTTGCACTCTTTGCAGTTGGGCTTGGAAAAATATCTGCCAAACCTTCTAAATCCACGCCTTGTAAGCGCGTCATTAAGGTTAAAATCACAATCGCTTACATAGTTATACTCCATTCTTGAGTCTCTATCTTTAAGATACGGACATAGGCTTGGAAGCGTGGAAAAAGGGATTATCATATCTTCCTTATATCGCTATTTTTTACGTATTTCATGAACTCCTCTTGAAGAATCTGCTCCTTATGGGCGATAGCTTCTTCCTTGCTTACCGTGTGCTTTTTGACTTCTTTTTTAGGCTGTGTACCAAGTTCTTTTATCATTTCTTTTTTTATATCTTTTAAGCTGTCAAAAAAATCATTCATCCAAATTCCTTTGCTTTAACTTTCTGGCGTCTTTTACCTTTTGAATCGCCGCCGTAATGGCCGCTATGACCTCTTCATTGCTTTCGTTTTCTTTTGTTTTCATCTTTTCAAGCAGGGCAGGCATTTTATTTTCTACATATGAAGTGTCGAAAAACCCGCGTCTAAAGTCGCGCTCCTTGCTTATGCTTAGCAAAAACGGAATCGTAGTCTTTACGTCGCCTTCTATAGTAAATTCATCTAGCGCGCGGTTAAGTTTATTTACCGCCAAATCGTAGCTTGTCGCACGAACGATAAGTTTAGCTAGCAAACTATCGTAAAACGGCGGAATTTGATAGTCTTTGTAAAGATGACTATCCACGCGCACGCTAGGGCCAAGAGCGGGGTAATAACCTGAAATTTTGCCAGGGCTTGGGATGAAATTTTGCCAAGCGTCTTCTGCCGTGATACGAGCTTCTATGGCAAAACCTTGAGTAACGACATCGCTTTGTTGCATATGAAGTATGCCGCCTGCGGCTATTCTTATTTGCATCACTATAAGATCCACGCCCGTTATCTCTTCCGTTACGCCGTGCTCGACTTGAATTCTTGTGTTCATCTCCATAAAATAGAAGTTATTGTAATCATCAAGCAAAAACTCAACCGTTCCTGCGTTTGTATAATTAACCGCCTTTGCCGCAGCAACCGCAGTAACACCCATGCTTTTACGTAAATTTTCGCTTATGCTCGGACTTGGCGCGATCTCTAAAATTTTTTGATGTCTGCGCTGTATGGAGCAGTCGCGCTCGGCTAAGTGAATGATATTGCCGTATTTATCGCCCACTATTTGAAATTCGATGTGGCGCGGGTTGATGACGTATTTTTCCATAAATACCTCATCGTTATTAAAAAACGCCTTAGCTTCGCGTTTGCAGCTTTCAAAGCTACTTTCAAGCTCATCCTCTTTCCATACTACGCGAATTCCTCTGCCTCCGCCTCCGCCGCTTGCTTTTAATATAACCGGATAGCCGATCTTTTCGGCAAAAAGCTTGATGTCTTCCATTGTTTCGTTATTTAGCTTTTCGGTACCGGGAACTACGGGAATTCCGTTTTTGCTCATGAGGTAGCGTGCTATGTTTTTATTACCCATTTTTCGGATGACATCGGCGTTTGGACCGATAAAAATAAGCCCGGCATCTTGAACTTCTTTTGCAAATTCGTAGTTCTCGCTTAAAAATCCATATCCCGGATGTATAGCGTCCGCTCCGCAGGCTTTGGCAACCTCTACGATACGTTTTGCGTCAAGATATCCTTTGATTGGATCTATGCCGATTTGATATGCTTCATCAGCTACTTTTACATGCAGACAATCTTGATCGGGCTTTGTGTATATGGCTACGTTTTTGATATGCAGGTCTTTGCAGGCGCGAATTATGCGAACCGCTATTTCGCCTCTGTTTGCGATTAAAATTTTATGTATCACTTTTTCCTCACTCTTAAGGCTTTTGGGAGTTTTAAGAATTATACAAAATTTTATTTTGAAATTTTAAAATAATCCCAAAATGCTTCGCCTTGTCTTTATTGATTATTTTTACTGACAAACTAAAATTTAAATTTCATAACGATAGCATAAAGATTTTTTATTGATGATTAAATTTGATAAATTTTAAGATTTTATGGTTAAATTTCATAAATTCCAAAGAGTTTTTAAAATTTATGAAAGATTTAAGAAAGGTTTGGTTATACTTCGAGCCTTACTTAATTATATAGTGCGCTCGTAGCTCAGCTGGATAGAGCATTTGATTGCGGTTCAAAAGGTCAGGGATTCGAATTCCTTCGAGCGCACCATTTTATTTAACATCTATAAATATACTTTGTTTCTCTACATTACCTATTCATTTCATACAAATCAACATTGTTTTAATTTTCCTACATTTAAGATTTTGCAATTAAATATTTAGTATGAATTTGATTGCTTCTATTAATTAAAAAAGCAGTATAATCAAAATAAGAAATTTAATAACAGTAGATTAATGAAATCAAATTTAAAAGGAGAGCCAATGAAAGGATTAGCAGGACTTTTAGTCGTAGTTGCGATTTTTGGAGGAATTTTCTTAAAGTATTACAATCAAGTTCCAACACTTGACGAGACAACCAAAGAGAAGTGGTCGCAGGTGCAAAACCAGTATAAGAGGCGTGCTGATCTGATACCAAATTTGGTTAGCACCGTGCAAGGATATGCGGCTCATGAAAAGAGCGTATTTGCAGAAGTTACCGAGGCTAGAAGCAAGGTTTCTCAGATAACCATCAATGCAAACGATGCTAGCGATCCTGCGAAGATAAGAGAGTTTATGGAGGCTCAAAGACATCTTGGAGGCGCTTTATCAAGGCTTATGGCTGTGAGTGAAAATTATCCGCAATTAAAAGCGGATCAAAATTTCCTAGCTCTTCAGTCTCAGCTTGAAGGCACTGAAAACCGTATCGCTGTAGCAAGGAAGGACTATATAGCTTCGGTTAAGGAGTATAACCTAGCTCTTAGAACTTTTCCCGGAAAATTTGTGGCTCAAATTTTTCATCCCGAGGCTAAGCTGAAAGATACTTTTGAAGCCGCTGAGAGCGAGCAAAAGACACCGGAAGTATCGTTTAAATAGCAACCAAAAGGAGCTATTATGAAAAAGATCTTGTCGGTTTTGCTTCTTTTTGCGGCTATTTTTGCTGCAGAGTTAAATTTCCCCCACCTTACCGGCAGAGTAGTCGATGAGGCAAATATACTAAGTAATTCGGCAAAAGAGAATTTAACTAAAATTCTTGCAAATCATGAATCAAATACTACAAATCAAGTTGTTGTAGTAACTTTAAATTCTCTTCAAGGAAGAAGTCTGGAAGAGTACTCTCTTGAGCTTGGTAGATACTGGGCTATAGGACAAAAAGATAAAGATAACGGAGTATTGTTAGTAGTAGCTCCAAACGAAAAAGAAATTCGCATAGAAGTAGGATACGGTTTAGAAGGATCATTAACGGATGCTATAAGCCATGAGATAATACAAAGAGTAATCATCCCCAAATTTAAAGATGGAAATTTCGAACAAGGTATATTAGACGGCGTAGCTAAAATAATAGATTTCATAGATGAAGACAGCGGGAATGATTATGTGGGAGATCCTATCGAAGATATGTTCTATACGCTTTTATCTGGTGTTGTTGGTGGCTCGTTTGTCTTGGTTTTTCTTAGTGGACTATTTAAACATAGGATAGTAAGTGATATTGCTACTTCTATGCTGATATCTGGAGCACTTGGATTTTTTATCGGAGTTTTGGCTATTTTGTTTACTGGCTCAGCCATGACCGCAATAGTGGTGGCCATGATTGTGACGATCACAGTTTTTGTGTTTGTCTTTAACAGCATAAGAAAGATGCCAATAGGACTTTTGAAAAGCGGTGGCTTTGGTGCCAGTAGCAGCAGTGGAGGCTTTAGCGGTGGAAGTAGTGGTGGCTTTAGCGGTGGTGGCGGAAGCTTCGGTGGTGGAGGAGCTAGCGGAAGGTGGTAAAGCTATAAGTGGATTTTGTTTAAACAATATAACTTTGGCTATAAAATTTAATAAAAAATTTTAGTTTTTAAAAGCTTTTTAAATTTAACTTAAGAATCAAGCCGTATTGAATCTATTCTAGCAAATCATATAATCTATACTTTTTTGTAAAAATATAAACAAATTTTAAAAATATCTATAAAAATCTTAAAAATTATATCTGTATTTTATTTTTTATATTATAAAATAAAAAATAAATATCGGCAACTGAATTTGTTTGGGAATTTACATTAAAATTACGCAAAACTGCTAAAGTTCGAAATTTTATATTATACGCTGATTATTAGATGTGATTTTAAGGAGTTTTTGATAGTATGGGCGCAGAAAAACAGTACTTTGTAAAAGAGAATGAATTTATCGTTTCAAAGACTGACACAAAGGGTAAAATTACCTATTGCAATGAGCCGTTTTTACGCATAGTCGGAGCAAAGGCAACCGATCTTCTTGGCAAACCTCACAATATCATACGTCATCCCGATATGCCAAGAGTGGTTTTTAAGCTTTTGTGGGATAGAATTAAGGCTAAACAAGAGATTTTCGCCTTTGTAAAAAACAAAAGTTTCGACGGCGGATTTTACTGGGTTTTTGCAAACGTTACAGCCTCTTTGGACGCTCAAGGCAATATCGTGGGATATCACTCGGTAAGAAGAAGGCCGAATGAAAATGCCGTAAAATTTATAGAAGGCGTTTATAAGCAGCTTTTAGAGGCTGAAAAGAGCGGTGGGATGGATGCTTCAAGCAAGTTGCTTGAAAAAATCTTAAAAGAAAACAATACGACTTATGACGAGTTGGTTCATAAGTTGCAACGTGGATAAAAGATGGATTATTCTTCAATTTTTAAAGATATAAAAGAGATAAAAAACGAGATTGAGGTGCTTTGTCAAACTAAGATAGAAGACGAGTCTATAAATATCAGTGTCGCTGAATTTAGCTCTTTGGTTGAGTCTATCAAGAAGCATGATATTTTGGATGAGCGCAAGGATAGTATGTATTTTAAAAATGTCTTTGACAACGAGGATTATTATAAAAACATAAGCATATATCTTGATCAGATAATTAGAAAAATTTCTATAAAAACCGAAAAAAAAGGCGTAAGCTTAGAAGTTAGCGATATGCTTGCAAAAGCTTGTCAAAATATAAAATTTATAATCGGCGTTTTAACGGTAGAGTATGGAAATTTGCTCAAAGAGGACTCAAAGCGTTGGATTTCAAGAAATGGTGGTCAAAGACGTAAGATCAAAACCGCTTTAGCCGAACTCATAGAATTTCAAAAGAGACTTGACGAAACTCTTAAGACTAGAGCCGTAGTTATATCTAATGTAATCTTAAAAGAATTTAAGATGCTTTATAAATTTTTTCTTTATAGTATCAAACTTGCCAAAGAGAGACACGATGAGCTACTTTTGGTTGAGATTGCAGGAATGACGGACAAGATTATATCTATGATAGAGCCGATATTTAGCGATGAGAGCCTAAAGACCGATGAGTTGATATATTATTATTTGACCTATGAGCTAAAAGAACTTAAGGTCGATTCTATTGGTGAGAAGTTATCTTAGCTAAAATTTCATCGACTATTTTTTGAGAGCCGTTGGGGCTTATTTGAGCGCTTAATCGGCTTGAGATTTCTTCTAAATTTATTGAACTTATAATATCTAAAATTTCATTTTTATCAATTTTGCCATCTTTTTGAAAGCAAAATTTAGCCAAATTCTGATCTACCAAAAACTTAGCGTTGTAAAATTGATGATTTTTAGCCGCGTGAGGGTAGGGGATAAATATCGTCGGCAAACCGCTTGCGCAAAGCTCCCATAGAGTGCTCGCTCCGGCCCTGCTTACGGCAAGATCGGCAGCGCTCATCTTGGCTTCTATCTCTTTGCTAAATTCAAACAGATCAACTTCAACTTCTAGCTTTTGATACTCTTTTTTTAACTCGTTAAATCCGTTTTTGCCGCATTGATGAATGATATTTACACCCATATTTTTTAAGTCTAAAGCCAAATTCAAAGCAAGCTCGTTTATAGCCGCCGCACCTTGCGAACCGCCTAGAAAGATTATGTTTTTAAGTTCGCTTCTAACTCTTGACTTTTCAAAAAATTTGCTTGCGACAGGGTAATCAAATTTAACTTTTTCGTAAGAGCTAAAAAATCCTTTGGCAAAAGGTTTTAAAATTTTATTAAGCTTGCCTGTTACGGCGTTTTGTTCATGGATAAAAAGCGGCAAATTTGAGATAATTGCTGCAAATGCCGCAGGAGCCGCACTATATCCACCTACGCTTATAACGGCTTTAGCGTCAACCTCTTTAAAAATTTTACTGCATTTAAAGGCTAGATTAAGTATATTCACAAGCGAAGCAAGCTTGCTAAAGCCTCTTTTGTTTACTACTCCTTTGCTTGGCAAGAAAATTTTATCTTCAAAATTCTCATCGTCTTTAAACCACATCATATCCTGCCCGCTGGATGAACCGACAAATATAGTCTTTTCGCCTCTTCTTACAAGCTCTTCGTTTAGACTTTTAGCAATCGCCAAATGACCGCCGGTTCCGCCTCCGCTTATGATGATCATCCCTTTGCCCTTTTACTTACCATTAGCACCATGCCTATACCTATGCAAAGCGCAAGTATAGAGCTTCCTCCATAGCTTAAAAACGGCACGGCGATTCCTTTGATCGGTGTGATTGATGTGATGCCGTAGGAGTTCATTAGAAATGAAAGGGAGATAAGAAGCCCGATACCTAGGCTAAATAGGTGATACACTTTGTTTTCGCTTCTTGAAGAGACTCTAAAAATTCTATAAAGTAAAAAAATCACTATAAAAGTAATTGCCGATACGCCAAGTACCCCGATCTCTTCGGCTATGCCTGCTAGCACGAAGTCGGTATGAACTTCGCTTAAAAATCCAAGCTTAAATACTCCTGCACCAAGCCCCTCACCGAAAAATCCCCCATGTTTTATAGCGTTGAGCGAGTGTGAAATTTGATAAGGCTCAGGAGCATCAGCTACTCTTAGAGCGTTTGCTAAATTCTCAGGAAGCATTGATAAGACCATGTTTTGTATCGTGCCCCACCATGATTTGATACGTAAAATTCTATGCTCGGAGGTTGCTATGGCAAGAGTTGCAAGCGCGATTGCAGCTATCGCGCCAATTCCAAACAGTCTTAAGCTTGTGCCCGCAAAAAACGCCATCATGATAAGAGTAAGGGCTAAAACCACCACTTGCCCAAGGTCGTTTTGCAACACGGCTATAAGATAAACCACGATCAAAAACAAAAAGGCGTAAGGCAGGATAAGCTTAAATTCCTCTTTTAGGCTCTTTTTACTGTCATCTATCTTTCTTGCAAAGCTCCACGCTAAAAAATACACAAATCCGATCTTGAAAAACTCAACCGGAGCTAGTGAAAAACCGGGCAAGCGTATCCAGCGTTTAGCTCCTCCGGCATCCGTTACCATCGAGCTTGGAAGTGCGTGCATAAGCCCCATGGATAGCCCGCAAACGATAAAAAGCGCAAACCCTATCCAAACAAGCGCTTTGTCGGGATTAAGTAGCGATATACTCCACATCAAAAATATGCCCAATGCACCTACCGCAAGCTGCCTGATAAAAAAATGATATGTTTCGTAGTTGAAGTAAAGCACCGCAAAAACAGGCAAAGATAGCGAAAAGATAATGCCTATAGTAATAAGTGCTACACAGGCGTAAAATATCTGTCGATCTACTTGCAAAATCTCTCTCCGCTTTTTAAATTGGGCTTTGATTTTACTTAAAATTTACTTACAAAGATGTTAATTCGTATTAGAAATTTGCGATTATTAAGGTTAAATTTATAAAGCAAAATGGATATGTAAAATTTATAAAATTTAAAGCCGAAAATTGTTTTTGCGGTATTGCAAATTCGTGCTAATTTAAAATTTAGATTCACAAAAGCCTATTAAATTTATCAACTTCAAATTTAACTTATCGTATAATCACGTCTTTTTAAAAGAGAGATTTATATGCCCCTTTCAAGACTAAATACCGAACAATACGCCGCCGCTACCGCTCCAGCCGGGCACAATCTAGTAATAGCAAGCGCAGGCACAGGCAAGACATCTACCATCGTAGCGCGCATAGCTCATTTGCTAAATTTGGGTGTTAAGGCGGAAAAGATACTTTTGCTAACATTTACAAATAAAGCTTCAATCGAGATGATAGAGCGTTTAAATAGGTATTTTGATAAAAAAATTACTTCTAAGATCACGGCTGGCACTTTTCACTCTGTATCTTATTCTCTTTTAAAAGCGCTTGATAAGGGCGTAACTCTAAAGCAGCCAAGTGAACTAAAAACGCTTCTTAAAAGCCTTGTGGATAGGCGTAAATTTTATCATTTAAGCGATATCAAGGCTTACGGCGGAGCCTATCTTTACGATCTTTATTCGCTATTTCAAAATTCCGTCATAGACGGTAATTTCTCCGACTGGCTAAAAGATAGAAGTGACGAACAAGCCGTATATGCTGAAATTTACGAAGATGTTTTAAGGGAATTTGAAGAAGAAAAGGCTAAATTTGGTTACGCGGACTTTAACGATCTGCTTATAAAGATGAGAAAAGAGCTTAAAAAGGGAGCCCCGTTAAGCTTTGATGAAATTTTAGTCGATGAATATCAAGATACCAACACCTTACAAGGCTCGCTCATTGAAGCGTTTAACACCAAAAGCTTGTTTTGCGTCGGTGATTTTGATCAAAGCATTTATGCTTTTAACGGAGCAAATATCGAGATAATCGGCTCTTTTAAGGATCGCTTCTTAAATGCTAAAATTTATGCTCTAAATACGAATTATCGAAGTAGTTCAAGCATACTTGCACTTGCTAATAAAGTCATCTCAAACAACCCGCGCTTGTATGAAAAAAAGCTGATCGTAAGCAGAGATGATAAGAAATTTGCACCTCCGCGCCTGCTGGTTTATGAGGAGCTTTTTGATCAGTACTCAAATATCGCTGAAATAATATCAAACTCAAAATTTAAGCACGAGGAGATCGCTATCATTTTTCGCAACAACTCAAGCGCCGACGGGCTTGAGGTTGCGCTTAGAGAGCGTGGGATAAATTCCAAGCGCAAAGGCGGGATAAGCTTTTTTGAAAGTAGGGAGATAAAAGCACTTATGGATCTTATGGGCATTATCATAAATCCAAAAGATATCATGGCGTTTATCCATATCTTTGAATACGCAAAAGGAGTCGGCGCCGCACTTAGCAAGGAAATTTTCGATGCTTTGGTTAAGCTTGGGCATGGAAACGCGGTTGAGGGATTGTTAAATCCTGACGATAGTGTGAATTTGTTTGAAAAAAAGATGCGAAACTATCAGCTTGGTCTTTTTGATGAGATTGATGAGGTCGGCGAGATGTCAAGATTTTCTAAACTTGGTTTTGGAGAGAAATTTTTTGCTCATCCTATACTTAAAATGCAAAAATTAAGCGAGAGCGGGGCGACGTTTTTGTATGAAATTTATAACTTTTTAATTAGAGCAAAAAGGCTTACTAGACCAAATTCTTTGATAAATGAGATAAAAACAAGCAAAATTTACGCTCTTGTGGCTGAAAATTTAGCAACCAAGCGTGCCACCATGAAAAACGGCAATGTAGATGAAGGCATTAAGCAAGAGGCTAAAGAGCGGATAATGGCAAAGACCGAAGTATTAAGCGAGTTGTCTAAAAACTACTCCGAAGCGCAGAATTTCTATAACTTCATCACACTAGGCAGTAACGAGATGAGTAGTGGCGAAGGGGTAAATCTTTTAAGCGTGCATGCGAGTAAAGGGCTTGAGTTTGAGCAGGTTTTTATCGTGGATCTTGCGCAAAATCGCTTTCCGAATTTAAAGCTTATGAGTATGGGCGGAAGCCTGGAAGAGGAGCGAAGGCTGTTTTATGTAGCTGTTACAAGAGCTAGAGATGAGCTTTTTTTAAGTTATGCAAAATACGATAAAATTAAGAAAATCAACTATCATCCAAGCTGTTTTTTGGTAGAAGCAGGGATGGCGAAGAGTGAAATTTAAGGAAATATTGTGCCAAAGATAAATTTTAACGAGATAAAAAGTATAGAGATCACAAAGCAAAATGCCGAAAATTTTGAGCAGTTAATCGACATAAGAACTCCTTACGAGTGGAATGAAACAGGCGTTATCAAGGGCGCTAAGCTAGTGTATTTTTATGATAATGACAGAGTCTTTAATCCAAAATTTTTAGAAGAAATTTTAGCCGTCGTGGATGTAAATAAACCCGTGGCGCTTATTTGTAGAAGAGGGGTGCGAAGTCTGATGGGGGCTGAAATTTTAGCTTCAAGCGGACTTTTTAAAGAGATTATAAATTTAAGCGGCGGTATGTCAAAGCTATTGTTTGAAGGTTATGAAACGCAAGAAATAGAAAAGCCGTAAATTTAAAACTAAATAAGTGCTTTTGGGTTGAATAATATAAGTTCATGAATTCGCTTTTTAAAAGCTAAATTTATGAAAATTTGACTTGATATACATATAAAATTTAATTAGCGATCAAGCAATAACTATTGTAAATTTAACTACACTGGACTACAAAATTAGGTACTAAATTTAGATAGCTTGTTATTTAGCGTTTCGGTCATTTTGCTTAAATGCTCGGTTGCGCTTGCGATCTCTTCAACGCTTTTTGCATTTTGAGCCGAGCATTCGGCTATATCAGACATGCCTTGCAAGATCGCATTTACGTCTTGGCCCGTTTTGATATAGTCTTCAACTGCTTTATCTGACATCAAAACGGCTTTTTTGATGCTTTCGTTCATCGAAACTATCTTGCCTTTAACCTCATCGACAACCGAAGTTAGCTCGCTGATCTGCTTTGAGTTTAAATTCATCTGCGCACTTGAATCAGATATAGCGCCAACTATGATATTTATGGTCGAATTTATTTCGATGAGTGAATTTTGAGTTCTTTCAGCAAGAGTTCTTACCTCATCAGCAACTACGGCAAATCCTCTTCCGTGCTCTCCTGCGCGAGCGGCCTCAATGGCGGCATTAAGAGCGAGCAAATTCGTCTGATCGGCGATCTCGTCTATAACCGATAGTATGTTTCTAACTTGCTCGGCGTCTTTATTTAGCTCTGAAATTTTATTTGCCAGCGCAAGTTCGGTTTGAACGCTTGAGTTTATTTTATCGCTTAGGCGAGATATGGCTTCGTTTGCCGTATCGATCTGGTTTATGGCGTTTTGCATATCGCTTTTGCTCTGTTTTGCCTCTTCTATGGAGGTTTTTATCTGATCTTTGATTAAAGAAGCTTTTGCGGTAGTTTCATTTGTTGTTATCAAGGATTTTTCTACGTTTTGTCCGGTTTGCAAAGATGTAGCCGATAGCTCGTAGGCGACTGATGAATTTTCAGTTGATAAATTTTTGGCTTCAGATATCAGGCTTTTTAAGTTGCTCGTGGCTATTTTTAAAAGTCCTAATGCGCTATTTTTAAAATCGGTACTGATTTCTACAGCTAAATTTCCGCTTGAAATTTCTTTCATAACGCTTTCGATGCGGGCAGGCTTTGCTCCTAAAATTCCTTCAGTAACCTTTGTGCTAAGATATGCGAAGAAAAATATCGTTAGAATTACCACCGCAGAAAGGACTAAAAATATATTTTGCATATTATCAAGTTTATGCTTATATATGCTAAATTCGTTTGCGGTTCTATTTTCAACCATAGTAAAAAACTCATTTATAGGCTGAGCGATGTTTGCTTTGTGGTTATTGTAGTTGTCGCCAAATACCAAATTCATAGCTTTTTCTTTTGCTTCACTTGGATTATAGTGAAGCAAAGAAGCGGACTTGATCATATCTATAGCTTCAAATTCAAGCTTTGCCAGATCAATGGATCTATTTTCGGCATCTTCTAGTTTTTTAAACTCACTATCGCTAAAACCCTCTTTTTTCATAAGTTCTTTTAACGGTATTTTTTCATTTGTGCCTGCGCGAGGGACTTTGCCGTTTCTGATATCTAGGACTTTATTATACTCTTTTTCATATATTTCATTACCGTTTGTAGCAACGAATAATCTAACGAATTTGGTTAAATCATCCGAGCTTTGACGCAGCTCGTCGGCCAGCTTGTATGAAATAAGCTGTCTGCTTGAAGAATTTGTAAGCTTGGCTGATGTCTCTTGCATTTTTAAAAAGACACAACCAAGCGCAACTATAAAACCTATACAAAAAAGAGTAACAACTCTCTGAAAATTTTTCGAATAAACTATCTTCGTCATTGAGCGTAATATCCTTACTCCGCGTCAAATTTAAGTTTTGTAATTATATTTTTTTTAATTTTAAAGTATTATAAAATTATATTTTTTACAAGGCCTTTAATATTATTTTAATCAAACTCTTACTAAATTCGGATGGATTTTCTAGATCCATTCCCTCATTTAGCTTCGCCATATTAAGCAATAAATTTGAAACATCATGCACCATTAATTCATTTTTGGATAGTTTTTCAAAAATTTCATGATCTGGATTTATCTCAAGGATAGGCTTGGCATTTGGTATATTTGACTGCCCCATCTGCCTTAAGATAGTTTGCATAGCAAAATCAGGATCGTTCTTGTCATAGACTAAAACGGCTGCCGATTCGCTAAGGCGCGAACTAAGCTTTACGTCTTTTACTTCATCTTTTAAAATTTCGCGCATCTTGGCTAAAATTCCCACGTGTTTACTCTCGTCCACAGCTTCGCTATCATCTTTTATCTCGCTATCTACGTCAGAGTGAGTGATAGATTTGATAGCGGTTTTGTCAAATTCATTTACCATAGGCATAACGATAGTGTCGATCTCTTCGTCCATTATAAGCACTTCTATGCCCTTTTTCTTAAAGCTCTCTAGCAAAGGAGAATTTTTAAGCATAGATTCGTTGTTGCCGCTTATGTAGTAAATGCTTTTTTGATCCGCGCTCATCGCCTCTTTATACTCCTTAAGGCTAATTAGACCATCGCGTTTGCTTGATTTAAACAGGCACAGATCTAAAATTTGCTCTTTGTCGTTGCCAAAGCCGTACAGTCCTTCTTTAAGCACTTTGCCAAACATTGCGTAAAATTTTATGTATTTTTCTCTATCTTTATCTTTAAGTTTGGAAAGCTCGCTTAAAATTTTCTTTACGCTTTGCTCTTTTACGTTTCTCATTATCGCATTTTCTTGTAAAATTTCACGGCTTACGTTTAGCGGCAGATCCTCTACATCGATAATTCCGCGTACAAATCTCAAGTAAGGAGGCAGAAGCTCTTTGGCGTCATCGCTTATAAAAACGCACTTAACGTATAGCTTCACGCCGCTTTGATAATCAACGCGAAACAGATCAAACGGCTCAGTCGCAGGGATGTAAAATAGTGTGCTGTATTCGATCTTGCCTTCAGCTTTAGTGTGTATATGAAGCAGCGGATCTACGTTATTATGGCTGATTTGCTTATAAAAGTCATTGTATTCACCGGTTTTTATGCTAGTTTTATTCATTCTCCAAAGAGCAGAAGCCTTGTTTATCTGCGTGTTTTTGCTTTCATAGCTTCCTTCTTTTTCTCCATCTTTTGGCGGTATATACTCTTCTTTATCGGCAAATATCGGATAAGGGATGTGGTTTGAATACTTCTTGATGATATTTTCTATTCTATAGATATTGCTAAATTCATCATCTTTAAGATGTAGGGTTATGGTTGTGCCGTGACCTTCTTTTTTAGCCTCTTTTATCTCGTAGCTTTTTGCATCCGAACTCCATAAAAACGCTTCTTCCTCAAGCGCCTTCTTGCTTAAAACCTCTATCTTGTCCGCAACTATAAATGCCGAGTAAAAGCCCACTCCAAACTGACCTATAAGAGAGCTATCTTTTTTTGCTTTATCGCTAAGCTCTTTTAAAAAGCTCTTTGTGCCGCTTCTTGCGATGGTGCCTAGATTGTTGATTAGATCTTCCTTGTTCATTCCGATACCGTTATCGCTGATAGTTAGCGTCTTTTTATCTTTATCAAAGCTTATATCAATTCTTGGCGTGTAACTTAGGGCTTTGTATTTTTCATCCGTTAAAGATAGATAATTTAGTTTATCAAGCGCGTCTGAAGCGTTTGACACAAGCTCTCTTAAGAAAATTTCCTTGTTCGAGTATAGAGAGTGAATCATAAGATCAAGGAGTTGACTTACTTCTGTTTGGAATTCAAATTTGTCTGCTTTTTTTGGCATATTTTTCCTTTTGTTTTAAAATTTTTAGCAGATTATACTACAAATTGCTAATATTTTCAAGATAAATATAATAAACTTGATATAGATGGTATCAAGTTTTAGCAAATTCGTAGTAAGTAGAGTGAGTTAAATTTAAGCGAGCTTAATAAAATTGATTGTAAAATTATCTAAATTTATAGCGTTAAAGATAAATTTACAAGGCGATAAGATGGGTTTAAACATTCAAAACTCAAAGCCGTTTTATAAAATTTACGAAAGAGAAGCGGCTTTAGTCGGACTTAATTTTATATTATATTTGATTTGTCTATTTTTGATTGCACTGCCTTTGTCTATTTTTGGAGATGGCTGGGTATGCATGCTTGGAATCTCAAGCTCTATCTTTTTGGTCTGGCTGATGCAGTTATCATTATTTTTTAATTACGCAGAAATTTATGAAGATAGGATTGTTATTAATAGATTTGCATTTAAAGATACGATTATAAAAGCCGAAGATTTGGAGGTCGGTTTTAGTATTTTTATGGATGATTTTATGCCTGATAAAGTATGGATAACTTGGAAGAGAAAATACTTCATAAATGGATTGTTCGTAATAATAGGCTTAAATCCGGATCAATCTGATGAAATGCTAAAAGAGTTGATTTCGTTAAAAGATAGGAGCGGAAGAGAAAATATCAAAAATAATGAAAAAGATGATATTTTTCCGGAAATACTTTCAGATAGGATAGGCTTGCAATCAAAAAACGAGTCGCAAGATAAGGCCGAAGTAGTTCTGTATAGGCTTGATAAGAGAAATCCGTTTTTTGTAATACAAGATTTTACAATGTCAGCTTTTTTATTTGTACTTACAATGTTATTTTTGATTTGTGATAATAAGTTTCTGCAAGTCATTGGAATTTTGCTTACTGTATTTTCAATTTGGTTTTTATGCTCGCTGTTATTTTTTAACTACATAGAAATATATGAAGACAGAATTGTGATTGGTAGATTTTTATTTAAAGATACTATTATAAATGCTGAAGAGATAGATTATTGTTATGTTTTTAGTCATACTTTTTCTCCCGAGCATGTACAGATAGCAAAAAAGAAAAAAGGTTTATTTCGTAAAATGTATATCATAACGAGTTTAACCTTTAGGCAAGCAAACGATATATCAAGCAATGTTTTCTCTGTTAAAATACAATAAGTATAAATTTGTTGATTTTAATATAATCCATTTATTATCTTCAAAATTTTCTTACTGTTATAAACTTTTGCCTGCTCTTTTAAAAATTTGTAGCTATTTTCAAGCTCGCAAAGTCCGTGCTGTAGTAAAAGTTCAATCGCTCTATCGTTATCTAATATTACATTTACGAGGATAAAAAGCTCTATCTCTTTTGAGTCTATTTCTTTTAACTCTTGAAATTTTAGAATTTTTTCTAAAAACCTAATCCTCTCTTTATAAAATTTATCAAATTTTTGTGTTTTTGCAAACTCTCTTTCTTTACTGTTTTCTAATTTGTCTCTATGGATACTAAGGTTGTTTTGCCCTATAAATATGGCTGTATCGGCAGCTATAGAAAGCATGATTCTAGTAGTATCTCTTGCGCCATTATCGATAAGGTATCTAAAAATTTCAAATTTATTAACCGAGTAAGCCGTCGCTAAAAGCTCTTTGGCGTTTATATCGGCTCCATGCTTAACTAAGACTTTAACTAGCTTTAAAATTTCATCCTCACTTATGCCACTTTTTATCTCATGATCAAAACCTAAAGCAATAGCCATATGAAGCACAGAAGAGTTGTTTATGCGGTACATATCGTAGTTTAGGTCAGGCTTAAATTTAAGAATTTTTTCTATGCGTTCAAAGTCAAATTTGCCTGTATTTCCAACTTTGCTATTTATAATGAAAAATGAAAAAATTCGCTCGTTGTATTCATTTGTCTCTTTATTTATCAAATTTGGATTTTTCTCCAAGGCCGCAAGCAGATCGTCAAGATACTCATTTACCTGCTCGTTTGTGATGTTTTCGTCATAAAATTTTTCAAAATTTAACTCATAACCAAAAGCGAGCGTAAATATAAAGGCTAAAATAGCAAAAATCTTTTTCATGTTTTTCCTTTTTTAAGCTAGGTTCAAATTTGACATCTGATTTAAATCGCTAGATTAAGATAGTAAGCCACTTGGGTAGAAATAGGCATAACGCCAATGATAAATAAGCTTACTCTTTGGCGTTTTGTCTTGATTTAAGCTCGGCGTCGTATACTTCTTGCATCTTTTCCCTAGCGTTTTCAAGCCAGTTTTTGTCGCTTGTATCTATTAAGTCAAGGCAGATTATCTTCACTTCGCCATTTTTAAAGCTGAAATTTGTAACGTCAAGGATATCCGTGCCTACAAGCACGATAGGCTGTATCTTTAAATTTAGCTTGTCGGCGATAATTTTTGCTCCGCCTTTAAACGGCAAAAGTTTGTTTGTGCGAGAGCGAGTGCCTTCGGGAAATATCGCCAAGACTCGTCCGTTTTGCACTCTATCTTCCGCCTCTTTTACGATCTTTACAAGAGCATGTTTGCTCTCGCGATCTACCGCAATCATCTTTGGTATATCGATTATCTTACCTATGATAGGGATTTTTTTGATCTCTTTTTTTGCAAGCCAGCAGATGTTTTTAGGATGAACCTCTTCTAAGACGATGATATCAAGCATGCTTTGGTGATTCATTATTATCATATTGGCTTCGTCGTTAAATTCGCCTTCTATCTTTAGCGAGTATCCTCCGCAGAGCCTTTGAAATCTTCCCCAAATTCGTCTGATAGGGCGGTTGTGTTTATTAAAAGCCCACATAAAAAAAACTACCCAAAAGACAGACAGGATAAAAGTAACGGTGAAAAATGCCGCTTTAATTCTTGAAAAGATCATCTTTTAGCACCCATCCTATCTTGCCATCTTGCATAAGCACCTTTTTATACTCCTCTCTCTCACCTAAAATTTCAACCTTTTGCTGCTCTTTGGCAGTGTGGAAAACGGTTGAATTTTGAGTAGGCAAAATTTTTACATTGATATTTTCTTTTAGAGTCGCACTTCCAAACGGATTGTAGGTGTATAGTCCGTAAGAGCCAAAAATGAGAGTCGCGATTAGGTATATGTAGCTTTTTTTGATTAAAAACATCACAAAAGAAACCGCAAGCAGGGTGTAGCCTGCTATGTTTTTATAGTTTTCAAACTTGCTTTGTTTCGGATTTAGTCCTATTTGAGTGCTAATCTCGTCATCTTCAACTATAACAGGAAGCGAAAAGCTGATAAATTTTTTCTCTTTGAGGCTAAAGTAATTAAAATCAAAATTCTCTCTTGTCGGCTCAAATACGGCAAAATAATATCCGTTTTGAGAAGTTAAATTCCCGCTTATCGAATCAACTCCTTGTTTGATAATGCTCTTATCGTCCATATAAAAGTCGGCTATATTACCGTTTTTAGAGCCTATCTCTACGACCATTATTAAGTTTTTGTCATCAAATTTACTCGTTTTATGCTTTTTTACTTCAAGAAGATCGGCTACCACATGGCTAAATTTCTCGTCGCTTTTTACCTCGTTAAATTTAGGCAGAGTAACGATTGTGCTTGCGGTTTGAAAAAACTCGCCGTTTCTTTTTAGATTCAGAGTTATTTTCGGGTTTTTAGGCTTTGAGGAGTTAGCTTCTAGATAAATTTCGCTCTTATATACTCCGTTTCCGCTATGCTCCCACTGCAAATTCGGATTTAGCCATTTGATGTTTTCGCTCTCTTCGATTATGGTTTGTATATCAACGGTTATATTATCTTGAGTATCGGCAGTAAGAGTAAATTTAAAAATCTCGCCTTCGTAAGCTTGTTTTGGCATACCTGAAGGCTTTAAAATGAGCTTATTTGGCTCTACATGCTGATAAATTTGCGTATCTTTTAGGTTAAATTCAGGCTCATTGGTAGGAGCGATGTTTTCAGGAATTTTTGGACGTTTTATAACCTTATCGCTTCGCTCCTCTTTCATCATATCAAAGACACTTGGCTCTTGAGCTAAAGCAAAAAGAGCCACAAAAAGAGCGGTAAAAAGCCTTAGCAAACTAGCCCTTTAAGCATCTTAAGCCCGTCATCCGTGCCTAAAATTTTCTCGCAAGCTCGCTCAGGATGAGGCATGAGTCCGAAAATTCTTTTGCTTTTATCACAAATTCCCGCTATCGCATCAACCGAGCCGTTTGGATTTAGCTCTTTGCCGTCTTTATCGCAGTATTTTAAAAGCACTTGCTCGTTGTCGTACATGCTTTTTAGTGTGTCTTCATCGGTGTAAAAGTTCCCTTCTCCATGAGCTAACGGGATATTTACTATCTCGCCGACTTTTAAATTTGAAAGAAATTTATTTGAGTTGGCTATAACTTTAAGATGATGATACTTTGATATAAAGCTTAAATTTTCGTTTCTTCTCATTGCTCCCGCAAGCAGTTTTAGCTCGCAAAGCATTTGAAAGCCGTTGCAAATTCCTAAGATATATCCACCTTTTTGAGCGTGCTTTAAGACGGCTTTCATGGCAGGAGAAAATTTAGCTATCGCTGCCGTTCTAAGATAGTCTCCGTAGCTAAAGCCGCCCGGAAGCACTATAAGATCGGCATTTATCTCATCTTGCTTGTGCCAAATTATCTCCGTTTGGCATCCTAAAATTTCAAAAGCATACTCGGTATCCGTTTCGCAGTTTGTTCCAGGAAATAAGACTATGGCGACTTTCATACTATGATCTCGTAATCTTCTATCACGGTATTTGCCAGCAACTCCTCACACATCTTTTCAAGCTCTTTTTTTGCCGATTGCGATGATGAGGCGTTAATATCAAGTACGATTTGTTTGCCGATACGAACGTTTGAAATCCCGCTAAAACCTAGTGATTCCAGCGCGTGTTCTACCGCTTTTCCTTGAGGATCCAAGACACCGTTTTTAAGCGATACATTTACTACTGCTTTCATTTTTGCCCTTAAGATAAAATTCTTTTTAATACTTCTTCGTAAGCCAATTTTACGCTTCCTAAATCCTGTCTAAATCTATCTTTATCTAGTTTTTCATTTGTGGTTGCATCCCAAAATCTGCAACTATCAGGACTTATTTCATCGGCAAGCAGGATATTTCCGTCCTTATCTACACCAAATTCGACTTTAAAATCAACCAGCTTTAAATTCCTATCCGCAAAGAATTTAAACAGAGTGGAATTTATCTCTCTGCCGATATGTTTAAGTCTGTCAAGATCGTTTTCGCTCTTTACAAGTCCCATAGCAAGGCAGTGTTCGTCATTTACTAAAGGATCGCCCAGCGCGTCGTCTTTGTAATATAACTCAACCAAAGCAAAAGGCAAAACAGTCCCCTCAGGTATGGCTAGTCTTTTGGTAAGAGAGCCTGTCGCGATGTTTCTTACTACGACTTCAAGCGGTATTATTTGGCATTTTTTGACAAGTTGCTCTGTGTCGCTTATGGTTCTTACAAGGTGGGTGGCTATGCCTTTTTCTTTAAGAAGTCCAAAAATTTGCGTAGAAATTTTGTTGTTTAGCGCTCCTTTGCCTACTTCGTTGCCTTTTTTTTCTGCATTAAAAGCCGTCAGATCGTCTTTAAATTCGGCAATCAAAAGATCAGGATCATCGGTTGCGTACATCCTTTTGCCTTTTCCTTCATAAACCAACTCTCGTTTTTCCATAAGCTTGTCTCCTTATTTGAATTTTAGAACTTTTATAGCGTCAATTGCTGATTTTAATTGCAAGTCTTCATTTACTTTTTCTTGCGACAGTATCGTTTTATCTTCTTTGCTTTCGTCTTTTTTGGCAGTTGAATTTGTATCTTTTTTACCGTCATCTAGCTTGCTAAGCTCATTTGTAAGGTGCTTTTTAAGCTCGTTTTCCTTGATGGCAAAAGCGTGAGTATCCTCAAGCGGAACTTTGCCTGGATGAACAATAAGATCAGGTGTTACACCTACGGCTTGTATAGTACGACCGCTTGGTAGATAGTATCTTGCGATAGTTAGACGGATGGCTTCTTTGTCATCTACCGGAAGGATTATCTGCACGCTTCCTTTACCGAATGTTTTTTCGCCGATAACTATACCGCGCTTATGATCTTGCAAGGAACCGCTTACGATCTCGCTTGCACTTGCGCTTCCGCCGTTTACTAAGATTGCTAGCGGAAGGTTTGTTATTTTGTTGCTTTTAGAGGCTTTGTATTCTGAATTTTCGCTTGCGTTTCTACCTTTTTGAGATACTATCACGCCGTTATCTATAAATAAATTCGTAAGACCTACGGCTTGGTTTAAAAGTCCGCCCGGATTATTTCTAAGATCAAGAATTATGCCTTGTGCTTTTGGATATTTTTTAATGAATTCTTCGGCTTTTTTAGTTACGTGCTTGTCGAAATTTGTAACGCGAAGATATAAGATATTTTCATTTTCTATCATCTTGGCATATACCGATTCTACCGATATTATGTCCCTGATTAAGTTTACGTCAAACGGCTTTGGCTCGCCTTTTCGCACTATCGTTATAGTAATTGGCGTCTTTGGTTTGCCGCGCATTTTATTAACGGCCTCTTCTATAGTTGTTCCAAGTGTCGCGTTTCCGTCTATTCTTAAGATGATGTCGCCGCTTTTTATTCCGGCTTTATCTGCAGGAGTGCCTTCAATAGGCGATACAACCGTAAGTGCGCCGTCTCTTATGCCGACCGTTATGCCAAGTCCGCCAAATTCGCCGTTTGTTTGAACCTGCATATCTTTAAAGGCTTTTTCGTTTAAAAATCCAGAATGCGCATCAAGGTTGTTTAAAAGCCCTTCGATTGCCTTATCTACGATCTCTTTGAATTTCATATCATCTACATAGTATTTTTCAACGGTTGATATTGTTTTTGTAAATTTTGATAAAGCTTCGAGTCTAGCGCTTGCGTCATCTTCGTTGTTTTTTGCGTTTAAATTTATGGTTATTAAGCCGGCCGCAAGAACTGTCGAGATAAAGCCTGAAGCAAAAAAAAGTTTTTTCTTGTTCAAAAAATTCTCCTATACATTAATTAAATGAGATTAATTTTAATGAAATTTGGCTAAAAATCGGCTAAATTTAAAAGATTTTATAATATATTGAATTGATTGAATACGCATTAATTTTTAAGCGTTATGAGTTAAAAAAGTATCAAAATTAAAATTTGAAATTTATTAAATTTTAGCTGTTGTGCAGTTCAAATTTGATATCTCAAAAGATTAAGGTTAGTAAAATCACTAATGAAACTTGACAATACTTCACTAAATATATATAATATAAACATTATAAAATAAAGGAGAGTAAAATGTCAAACATAGGAGAAAGCTTAACCGCACAGATGCAAGAAACCCTTGAAAACGGTATAAGTTTAGCTTTGCACACTAAAAATCCGCAAGTTATGCCTTTGCACGTTTTTTGGGGTTTGGTTACGGACTCGGCTTCCATACTAAATCAAGTCTTCAATCAGATGTCAATCTCAAAAAATGCTGTTGATTTAGAGGTCAAAAGCAAAATTTCAAGCCTTGCAACAAGCTCAAATGTAAGCAAAGAAAATATCCAAATTTCTCGCGAGCTTTTAAATTCGCTTGAGAGCGCAAAGGCTCTTATGGTAAGTATGGGCGATAGCTTTATAGCGGTTGATACTTGGATAATTTCCGCTTTAGAGATTAAAGAGATAAGAGAAATTTTAGCTAAATTTACCGATGTTCTTGAGATCAAAAAGAGCTTAGAAGCCATAAGGGCAGGGCGCAAGATAGACACTCAAACAAGCGACGAAATTCTTGATAGTTTGGAAAAATTCGGTATCGATCTAACCAAAAAGGCTATAAACGCCGAGCTTGATCCGGTTATCGGACGAGATGAAGAGATAACTAGGATGATGCAAATTCTAATAAGAAAGAGCAAAAACAATCCTATCTTGCTTGGTGAACCGGGCGTTGGAAAAACAGCGATAGTCGAGGGGCTAGCTCAAAAGATAGTTTCAAAAGACGTTCCCGTAAGTCTTATGAACAAGCGAGTTATAGTGCTTGATATGAGCGCTCTTATTGCGGGCGCAAAGTATAGAGGTGAATTTGAAGATAGGCTAAAAGCCGTCATAAGCGAGGTAAAAAGCGCAGGCAATATCATACTTTTTATCGATGAAATTCATACTATCGTCGGTGCGGGAGCGAGCGAAGGAAGTATGGACGCGGCAAATATACTAAAGCCTGCACTTGCAAGAGGAGAGCTTCATGCCGTGGGTGCAACGACACTAAAAGAGTATAGGAAATATTTTGAAAAAGACGCCGCGCTTCAGCGCCGATTTCAGCCTATTGACGTAAAAGAGCCAAGTGTAAATGAGGCTTTGCAAATTTTGCGCGGTATAAAGGAGCGTTTAGAGGTTCACCATAGCGTAAGCATAACCGACAGCGCTTTGGTAGCGGCTGCAAAGCTAAGCGACCGCTATATCTCAAACCGCTTTTTACCTGATAAAGCTATAGACCTCATCGATGAAGCGGCGGCTGAGCTTAAGATGCAGATAGAAAGCGAGCCTTATGAGCTGGCTAAGATTAAGCGCGAGATAGTGACATTGCAGGTTGAAAAAGAGGCGCTTAAGATGGAAGATGAGGCTAAAAACGAAGAGCGTCTTAAAGAGATAGAGAAAGAAATTGCCGATCTAAACGAGAAAAAGCAAGCTCTTGAAGTGAAATTTGAAAACGAAAAGAGCGTATTTAACGGAATTTCAAATGCAAAAAAAGAGATAGAAACTCTTAAAAACGAGGCCGAGATAGCTCGTAGAAACGGTGATCTTCAAAAGGCCGCCGAGATAGAATACGGCAAAATTTTAGACGCTTCAAATCGCCAAAAAGAGCTTGAGATAAAGTGGGAAGAGATGAAGAAAGCTGGCGTGCTGCTTAAAAATCAAGTTGATGAGGAGCTGGTTGCGGGAATTTTAAGCAAGTGGACGGGAATTTCGGTTTCAAAGATGCTAACGAGCGAGAAGCAAAAATACTTGATGATAGAGGATCATTTAAGAGATAGCGTGGTAGGGCAAGATCCTGCGCTTCACGCTTTAGCAAGAGCTATCAAACGAAATAAAGCGGGGCTCAATGAAGGCTCTCGTCCGATAGGATCGTTTCTTTTCCTTGGTCCAACAGGCGTGGGCAAGACCCAGTCGGCTAAGGCTCTGGCTAAATTTTTGTTTGATGACGAAAGGGCGCTTATACGCTTTGACATGAGCGAATATATGGAAAAGCACAGTGTGAGCCGCCTGCTTGGAGCGCCTCCGGGATATGTAGGATATGATGAGGGTGGGCAGCTAACAGAGGCCGTTAGAAGGCGTCCATATAGCGTGATACTATTTGACGAGATAGAAAAGGCGCATAAGGATGTGTTTAATATCCTGCTTGGTATCATGGATGACGGGCGAGCGACGGATAATAAGAGTGTTACTGTTGATTTTAAAAATACGATCATTATCCTAACCTCAAATATCGCTTCAAATTTTATTATGGATTTAAAGGGCGAAGAGAGGGAAGAGGCAGTTAAAAACGAGCTGAAAAGCTACTTTAAGCCTGAATTTTTAAACAGGCTTGATGATACTATCATCTTTAATCCGCTAAGCGAAGAAGGGCTTGTTCAAATCGTAGCAATTATGTTTAAAGAGCTTGAAAAAACGCTTCTAAATCGCGGCATTAAGGCTAGCATGAATGAAGAGGCTAAGAAATTTATAGCCAAAGCCGGATTTGATATAGTCTATGGCGCTAGACCGCTTAGACGCGCACTTTATGAGCTTGTTGAAGATCGTTTAGCCGATATGATATTAAAAGATGAGCTTGAAAGCGGTGATGAGATCGTGATAAACTCAAACGGTGAAGATACATCCATAGAAGTTTTAAGATAGTTTAAAGAGCCTATTTAAGGCTCTTTACTTACTCTTTATTATTTTGATTAGTCGCGATAATTTGCAGTAAAATTTGCGACATAAACAGCTTTTTTAATAAAACTTAAGTCAAATATTTATATACCTCAAAGCTGTTTTAAGCTTTAGCTTTATCTTAGTTTTTTGAATTCATATCCTCTGCGATTTGGGCTGCCAGCTTTAGCTTCTCGCTATCAAAGTGCGTATAAATTCGCGATGTATTTAAGCTTGCATGCCCGAGTGCTTCCTGGACTAAAACGAGATCTTTTTGCTTTTTATATAACATTGTCGCAAAGGTGTGTCGAAGCATGTGAGCGCCATTTTTTTCCTTGCGAATTCCGGCCTTAAACAAAATTTGCTCCACTATTCTGCTTACGTAAGCTTGCGTTAGGCGCGTGCCTTTTTTGTTTATAAAGAGATAGCCTTCTTTATTTATATAGTTTATCGCTATCGCATCAAGATAAGCTTCTATGAGGTGGCGCTTTATCATTACTATTCTGTATTTGTTGCCTTTGCCGCGAATTCTTATAGTGTATAAATCGCCATCTTCCGTTATATCCTTACGCTTTAAATTTAGAGCCTCGCTCACGCGAATTCCTGTAAATATTATCGTCTTTATGATGAGCTTGTTTCTGTTTGTATTTACCTTAAAGTCGCTATTTTCGATAGCCTCTAAAAACCTCTTAACTTCCTCTTCGCTCATAAATTCAGGCAGTTTTTGTCCTCGCGTCCCGCTTATGCCACCCCAGTTTTTAAGCGAGATATCGTATATGTGGGCTCTGCCGTCCTCTTCGTTTTGCTTATCTAAAAATGAAAAGAAATTTATAACAGAAATTCTGTAGTTTTTCTTACTTGCATCGCTTAGTCCGCCCGTCGTGCTAGCTAAAATTTCGCTTAAAAGCTCTTCGTCTATCTGTTTTAAGCTCTCAAGCTCGTAAAAACAAAGCGTCTCATAAATTTTTTTAAGCGGGTTAAAATAGGTATTTATGCCTGTAAGCCCAGCGTTTCTGGCTGATTTTACAAGTCCGTCAAGCTCGTTTATGCTCCTTACGCTACGGCTTAAGGAATAATTTACGCTAGCAAGAGCTTTTGGATCTCTTAGCTCTTTGTTTGAAAGCGAACTTAGCTTAAATTTAACGTATCTCGTTAGCCAAAAAAGAAATGACTTTTCAAAACTATCTTTACAATCAAGCGGGTATTTCAAATGTTTTCCTTGCCAAATTTTAAATAATGGAAATTATATCAAATTTATACACCTGAAAATATAATTAAAATAAAAAGTTAAATTTAACAATAACTTTAAGTTAATTTATGTTAAATTTCTCAAGTTTTAAACTTTTTGATAAAGGGGAAAAGAATGCAATCAACCTGTAATTCGCGTCGCAGTTTTATGGCTGCTGCGGGACTGTTTGTTGCGGCTACCGCTTTAAAAGCCGCACCGACTAAGTTTGAAGAGGGTAAAGGGGAGCGCTTTGGTATGGTGATAGACCTTACGCGCTGTATCGGATGTCAATCCTGTACTATGAACTGTGCTATGGAAAATGACGTTCCCGCAGGGATGTTTAGAACTATAGTTTCAGAATATGAAGCTTACGCAAAAGACGGCAAAAGAGCTGCTATGGCTTCACTTCCAAGACTTTGCAATCACTGCGAAAGCCCTGCTTGTATCGATATGTGCCCAACCGGCGCAAGCCATCAAAGAAGCAACGGTATCGTTAAGATAAACAGCAGCGAGTGCATAGGCTGCGCGCTTTGCGTTGAGGCCTGTCCGTATCACGCAAGATATTTTAATCCAACTACTCTAAAAGCTGATAAATGCACATTCTGTGATCATAGACTTCGTGCGGGACTTCTTCCAAGTTGTGTGGAAACCTGTGTAGGCGGAAGCCGTATAATGGGCGACTTAAACGATCCGAATTCAAATATCAGAAAATTTTTAGCAACTCACGAGACTATGGTTATAGATAGTCCGAAAAATACAAATCCGCAGGTGTTTTACTACGGTGTTAGCGAGGTTTTAACCAAAAACGACGTAGAAGCGGAGAAGGAAGCAGGCTATAAACGAGTCGTTCACTGGAACGAAGAGATAACGCTTTAAGAGGAGCTAAAGATGCAAAGACGAGATTTTATTAAAAAAGCTATGATTGCCTCGGCTCTTCCTGTGGCTGCCGTTGCAAGTAAAGATGAAAAGATAGATGATTATAAGGTTCAAGGAAATTCCCATGAACCGGAATTTAAAGTAATAGACGGTAAAGTCGTGATGAATGAAGGGCACTCCATAGTATTTTCTATGTGTCACGGGTGCACCACAAAATGCGGTCTTAGGCTTCATATAGACGATAAAAACGATCGCGTTCTTCGCTCGGTGGGAAATCCTTTCCATCCGCTTGCAAATTTCCATTGGATGCCTTACAACACCTCTATAAACGACGCGCTAATAGCTACAACCAGAAGCGGCAATGACGATCAGCGAGCTACCGTTTGCGTTAGGGGCGCTATGCTTCCCGAGATGCTTTATTCGCCGATTAGAATTCTCTCTCCGCTTAAAAGAGTTGGCAAAAGAGGCGAGGGCAAGTGGCAGACTATCAGCTTTGAGCAGCTCATAGAAGAGGTTGTTGAGGGTGGCAATCTATTTGGAGAAGGACACGTAGACGGACTTCGTGCTATCTACTCCGATGAGCTAATCGATCCCGAAAATCCCGAATACGGCACCAGGCGCAACCAGCTCTTAAGCTTTTATTTATATGACGGTAGAAGCGATATCGTTGATAGATTTATGAAAAAGTCATTTGGCACCGTTAATCACTACTCACACGGCGGAATTTGCGGCGGCGGATTTAGAGCGGGCGGCAAGATAGCTCACAACGCGGGCGGATTTGCTCATACTAAGCCTGATTATGAGCACTCTAAATTTAGCATTTATTGGGGCACTTCGCCTGGTAATGGCGGAAATCCTTTCCAAAAGCAAGCTAAGATGGTATCTTATGCAAGAAGTTCGGATAACGGATTTACTTACGCTGTCATCGATCCGACGGTTTCAAATTCTATCAAATACGCCACAAGCGATAAGGCTCGCTGGATAGGCATAAAGCCCGGCATGGATTCAGCGCTTGCTATGGCGATGATAAGATGGATAATCGAAAATGAAAAATACGCGACAAACTACCTCATCCAGCCGAATTTAGAGCAAGCCAAGCTAGCAGGCGAAATTCACTGGTGTAATGCAACTCACCTTGTCATCACCGAAAAAGGACACAAAGACTACGGCAAATTTGCGCGAGTTAATGACGAGTGGCAAGTATGCTCGCAAAGCGGTAAAATTCAAAGCTATAAAGTAAACGAGCCTGCTAAGCTCTACTATAAAGGCAAGATAGAAATAGAGGGCAAAAAAGTAGCCGTAAAAAGCTCTATGCAGCTTCTTAAAGAGTCAGCCTTCAAGCACACTATGAAAGAGTATTCAAAGCTTTGCGGCGTGAGCATGGACGATATACTTTGGCTTTGTGACAACTTCACCAAAAACGGTCGCCAAGTAAGCACGAACGTGCACGGCGGTATGATGCATACGCAAGCCGCAATGAGTACTTACGCGATACTTTGCTTAAATACACTCATGGGCACTTACGGCTACAAGGGCGGAAACGTAAACGCAAGCGCAGGCACGCATAAATTTATGAGCGGCAGATATGAGCTTGAGAAATTTGAGGGCGCATATAAGCCAAACGGTGTGAATTTGTCCCGCTCGGGCAAATACTACGAAACAAGCTCGGAGTTTAAGCGCAAGGTAGCAGCCGGAGGCACGGGCTATCCTGCACAGCAGCCTTGGTATCCTATCTCTATGCCACTTATAAACGAAACTCTTACAAGCCATGCGGTTGGATATCCTTATAAAGCTAAAATTTTCATTAACTACATGACAAACGTCATCTACGGACAAGCGGGGCTTGAAACGGCGGTTAAAGATTCGCTAAAAGATAGTCGCGATCTACCACTTTTTATCGGTATAGACGCGTTTATGAACGAAACAAATGCCTATGCCGACTACATCGTGCCTGACGGGTTAAATTTAGAAAACTGGGGTATGCCAAACGCTCTTTGGGGAACTATAACCAAAACTTCAGTCGTGCGCTATCCTGCGGTAACTCCAAGACAAGATAGGGATAAAAACGGCACACCGATAGACGTGGAGCTCTTTTATATAACTATCGCTAAAAAGCTTGAGCTAAAAGGCTTTGGCAAGGGTGCGTTTAAGGATAAAGACGGCAATACTATGGATCTTGACACTAAAGAGCAGTTTTATGCAGCCGCACTTGCGAATTTGGCCTTTGACGGCGAAGCGGTAAGCGACATCAGCAAAGAAGATGCCGAGCTTAGTAAAATTCACAGAGTTATGCCAAAGATAGAAAAATATCTCA
This sequence comes from Campylobacter sp. CCUG 57310, assembly GCF_013201975.1. NCBI lineage: Bacteria > Pseudomonadati > Campylobacterota > Epsilonproteobacteria > Campylobacterales > Campylobacteraceae > Campylobacter > Campylobacter sp. CCUG 57310. The sequence continues at coordinate 1,067,254 of NZ_CP053845.1, read as the reverse complement.
AAAAAGAAGAGGTGGCAAAGGTCGCTCACGTGCTTGCAAAAGGCGGAAGATACGATGATTATACGACTGCATATAAGGGTGATAAGGCGACTGTAAAAGTGCCTGCGCCAAATCCCGCCTCGATATACTACGAGCCGCTTGGCGGACATCGCCACTCTATCACGGGCGAATACATGCCGGGAACTCCTACGCTGATGAAGCCGGTAGCAAGCGACGGAACTCCGCTTGAAAAATTCTTCCCGAAATCCGAGTGGAAGTATCTGGTAAGCTCGAAAAAATCAAACGCGCAGCACTACTACACTATCATGAGCGATAGGATGAGAAGCATACATCCCGTAAATTTCGTGCGTATCAGCGAAGATATAGCAAAAGAGCAGGATATCAAAACGGGCGATGAGGTAAAAATCGTAACTCCGTACGCAAGCGCAAAAGGCACGGCGTTTGTGACAAACGGCGTTGCAAAAGGCGTTATAAGCCTTGAACACGGCTTTGGACACACCGAATTTGGTGCCAGAACTCACTATATAGACGGCAAACCGGCACTTAGGATAGAAGGAACCGAAGTGGGTATAAACCACAACCTACTTGGTCTGCTTGATCCAAAACGCAAAGGCAGATTTAGCCTTAACGACTGGCTTGTAGGCACCTGCGCTAGACAAGCGTTGCCTGCAAATATCTATAAAATTTAGCCTTTTAGGCGCTAGGCTAGCTATCTTGGCTAGCCTATATAAAGTTTAGTTAGTAGCATCATCTCTTTTATGACAATTTTTTATACACCTTGTTTGGCTATAAGCATAAAATATGGATTTAGATCTATTTATTATCGATATTTTATTCGATAACTATAATTTTTATATGCTAAAATTTAAGTTAAAGAATTAAATTTTTATTTTGATGAAATAAAAGAATAAAAGAAAAACATGGGAATACTTTATAAAAAATGTGAAGTTTGCGGAAATAAAATAAATAAACTAGGATGTTTATCTAATTTTAAATTTGATAGTGAAATAGAATGTAAAAAGTGTAGGTTAAAATATGATATATTCAATATCAAATTTTGTCTGTTTTTATCAAATATAATACAGACTTGCTATGCTATTTTTTGTTTATTTTTTTCTATCGGGCTTAGTATATATGTGAAGGATAATTTTGATATTCATTGGTTGATTTCGGTTTTGGTTTTTGTAGCCACTTGGTTTTTGTCATCACTTTTTTGCATGCTTTTAGAATGGGTCATTTTGCTTTTATTTGTTGCTAGATTCGTGATTTCAAAAGATAAAAAAATAGATCAAAATTCAAGTAAATTTAGTAATCTAATAAATAAAGCATTTAATATTTTAAGAAAAAATTGACGAAGTTAGTAAAATTAGTAAAAGTTTCTTAGAGGGTTCACTCAAAGTAAAAAAGAAAACAAATCGTAATGAAAAGCAAGTGTAAATTTATTAAAGCAAAAGAGATTTGTATGAGCTTGCTAGCCTAAATTTCTCAAATACATAGTAAAATATCTCTTTTAAAAAGCAAACAGGAATCATCTTGGAAAAAATTAAAGAAAAAATCATATCCTCATATCCGTTTATAATTTTTATACAAAGACCTTTTAAAGGCAACGGCTCATTTTTAAGAACTCTTACATCTGCTTCTTTGATGGTTTTGGTTTGTGCTTGTTTTTTTATGATTATTGTTGTTATAAAAAATATGATTTTTTATAGCGACTTTAAGCCCCTAAATGAGCTTACTAAAACAACAGGCTTAGTAGAAGCGGCAAATTACTGGTTAAAAGGAGAAGGTAAGCTCATAGTAAAGTCCGATAAGGGTGGCTATATGCGTTACTATATAGATAAGAGAGATAAGAAAATTTATGAACCCGTTATAGGCAAAAGGGTAACTATCTATAGCAAGACTATGCCTTTAGGAGAAGATATCCTTCAGCTAGAAGATGAAAACGGTAAAATTCATATAGAGTATGACTATGAAGAGGAGCTTAAAACTCCGCAAAAAGATAGAAATTTGATATATACATGTATAAATATAGCCGTCTTTTTACTGCTTATAGTATGGTTTTTAAACCGCAGAGATTTTACAAAACCTAAATTTGTTAAACCGCCAAAAGTAAAAAAGAAAAAGAAAGCAAAGCGTGATGAAAAACAACTGTAAATTTAGGAAATTTGTATGAGCTTACTATATTTTAAATGCACAAACTGCGGTAATGAAATTAAGAAGATATCAAAATTCAAAGATTTATTTGTCAAAAGAAATTTGGTCTGCAAAAACTGCAAAAGCGAATTTAAGCCATCAGGCTTTTTTACTTTTTGGGTAGAGAACATTACTTTTCTATCTCCCGTTATTGTAATAGTTTTTGCCCATTTTACACAAGAAATTTTGTTTTCAAATGCTGACGGCACATTTTTAGTTTCGGTTGCTATAGGAATTGTCTTATACCTAGTAGCTTCAGCTTTTTTAACATATTTAATACCATATAAGAAAAAATAATGCTTAAATTTGCGCATTATTTTAACTGTTTTCTATCACTCTTTTCGTCTCAAGCGCTATTTCTAGCTCCTCGTTCGTCGGTATTATCAATGTTTTTATGACCGCTTCTTTATCGTCAACACATCTTGCGCCGCTTGATCTGGCGAAATTTAGCTCGTGATCTATCTTGATGCCAAGGTGTGGTAGTTCGCTACAAATTTTACTTCTTGTATTTGGTGCATTTTCACCGATACCACCTGTAAATATAAGCGCATCAACCCGTCCAAGCACGGCATAGTAAGCTCCTATGTATTTTTTGATACGGTAGCAAAACATCTCAAAAGCAAGATGAGCTCTCTCGTCGTGCTCCATTTTAGCAACCACTTCGCGCATATCGTTTGAACCGCAAATTCCAAGAAGCCCGCTCTTTTTGTTTAAAAAAGTATCGATCTCATTAGCCTTTAGTTCGCCTAAATTTAGCAGATAAGTGATGATCGCAGGATCCATATCCCCGCTTCTTGTGCCCATTATAAGACCTTCAAGCGGACTAAGCCCCATCGAAGTATCTACGCTTTTACCCTCTTTAACTGCACAAACCGAAGCACCGTTGCCAAGATGAAGCGATATAGCGTTAAAATTCTCATACTCCATGCCAAGCATTTTGGCTGCGGTTTTAGTAACGTAGTGATGAGAGGTGCCGTGAAAGCCGTATTTGCGTATATGCAAGCGTTTGGCTAGATCATAAGGTAGTGCGTATCTGTAAGCAAATTCCGGCATGCTTTGATGAAATACCGTATCAAAAACCGCCACATGAGGGACGTTTTCGCCACTTTCTTTCATGGCGTTTCTTATGCCTGCTAGGTGTCCCGGGTTATGAAGCGGGGCCAGGGCTGAATTTTGCTCGATTTTAGCGATTACTTCGCTATCAATTCTAGCCGAAGCACTAAAACTCTCTCCGCCGTGAACTATCCTGTGCCCTATGCCGTCAAGCTCGCTTAGGTTATGCAAGATATTTGATACCGCAAATAGTCTATTCATGATCTCAAGACCCTCGTGGTGATCTTTGATCGCCAGCTTTTCTTCGTAAACGTTGTCTGTTTTTGTATCTTTTAATTTCGCATAAGAGTTGCTTTCTCCTATGCGCTCGATAAGTCCCGTCGCGATTGCGTTGTTGTTGCTCATATCAAAAAGCTGAAATTTTATAGATGAGCTACCGGAGTTTAAAACTAAAATTTTCACTATTTGCCTCCTGCTTGTATGGCTGTGATTAAAACCGTATTTACTATATCTTCTACCGAACACCCTCTGCTTAGGTCGTTTACGGGTTTTTTAAGTCCTTGCAAAAGCGGTCCTATGGCGATGCAGTTTGCGCTGCGTTGAGCTATCTTATATCCGATGTTGCCGCAGCTTAAATTTGGAAATACAAATACATTTGCTCTGCCGGCTACGTCGCTATTTGGCAGCTTTTTTTTGGCTACTTGCATATCTATAGCCGCGTCATATTGCATAGGTCCGTCGATGACTAAATTTGGCTCAAGCTCTTTTGCTATCTTAAGTGCCTCATGAACCAAATCCACATCTTCTCCGTATCCGCTATCTCCCGTAGAGTATGAAAGCAGGGCGACTCTAGGCTCAAGTCCGAAGTAGCTAGCAGTATTAGCCGAATCAATCGCTATCCTAGCTAGAGTTTGCGCGTCGGGCTTTGGATTTATCGCACAATCTGCATAGATTAAAATTTCTTCATCCATACACATCACAAAAGAGCTTGATACAAGCGGTGTTTGCGGTTTTGTCTTTATGATTTCAAATGCGGGGCGTATGGTATCGGCGGTGGTGGTTATGGCTCCGCTTACCATGGCGTCGGCTAAGCCTGTTTGAACCATCATGGTGCCAAAGTAAGTTTTGTCCAAAATCATCTCTTTTGTTTTTTCAAGCGTTACGCCCTTGTGTTTTCTAAGCTCATAAAGCTTGCTTGCGAAGCTGTCTTGATACTCGTTTTTGTCTAAATTTATGAATTTTATTCCTTCTAAATTTACCCCAAGACTTTTTGCCTCGGTTTTAATCCCGCTTTCATCGCCAAGTAGGATTAAATTTACCGCTTGCGTTTTTATTAAAAGCTCGCTAGCTTTTAATATCCGCTCATCGGCGCTTTCGGGCAAAACTATGGTTTTTTTATCTGATTTTGCTTTATCTACAAGCTCTTTTTCGAATTTATAAGGAGTGATAATGTCTTGTTTATAAGTTAAAATTTCATCCAAATTTGAGCTTATAAAGAGCTTTGAGTTTTTGTTTATCGCTTTTAAATTCTCGGTGCAATAAACAGGAGCGTTAAGGTGCTTGGCAAGCATTAAATTTAGCTCGAATTTGCCTATGTTTCCAAAGGCTTCACATCCTCTAATCGCGATAAATTCGTACTCTTTTTTAAGTCTATCAAATTCTTTTATGATATCTTTTATCAGCTCTTTTTCCCTATCTTCTCTAAAGGCCAAAATCGCTTCTTCAATGCTTACAAATCCGCCGATAGGCTCAAAAATCGTTATATTTTTAAATTTTGCTGATATAATTTCATAAATTTTTGAAAAATTAGCAGTTAGTAGATAAATCCTATCAGTTTTCATCTTTTTTCCTTGATTAGTGGAACTTTAATTGCTTAATTTTATCATAAATATCTATACTAAGGTTAAATTTTATGAAAGCTAAATTTTATTTATCTATGGCTTGTATCGGACTGATTTTTAGCGGATGTGTGCCGAGTGCCGATCCTAAAATAGACATGAAGCCGCCCGTATATGTAGAGCAGCTTCCCGCCAAGCAGATAAATAATCAGCCAAATACGGGTAGTCTTTTTGGACGGGGGGATAATCCTTTATTCTCGGATAGAAAGGCTATGAACGTAAATGATATCGTAACCGTAGTGATAAGCGAGAGTGCAAACCAAAGCTCCACAGGCAAACGAAACACTAACAAAGACAGCACTATAGGGCTTGGAGGAGGAGTATTTACCGCAGGATCTTCGCCTCTTTCTCACGCGGCGGATCAGTTAAATAAATTCGGCGATATAGGCTTTAAAGCGGGCACTAAAAATCAATTTAGCGGAGGAGCTTTGAGTTCTCGCACCGAAAGCTTTAAGACAACCATATCGGCTCGCATTATTAAAGTGCTTGAAAACGGCAACTACTTCATCGAAGGCTCGCGCGAGCTACTGCTTAACGGCGAAAAGCAGATAGTGCAACTAAGCGGCGTAATAAGACCTTATGATATATCAAATTCAAACGAAATCGACTCAAAATACATAGCTGATGCGAAAATTTTATATAAGACTGAAGGGGATGTGGATAAATCTACCAGAAAACCTTGGGGAACGAAGCTTATGGAGGCTATCTGGCCGTTTTAAAATTTAATAGCCCTCACAAATTTAGAGGGCTATTTTGTGTTTAATTAAAACATAAAGCTAAATTTAGCATTTAAACCGTTTGATTTGACATTATCTCCAAAAGCTCCTATGTAAGATAGTCTAACGGAACCGTTTTTAAATATTTTCGCTTCTAAACCGGCATCTATAGTAGTTAGATCGGTTAGTTTTTCTCCTTCTAGTCCTATGCTACCGTTTGCTCCTAATCCTACGGTTGTGCTAGGAGCTTTTTGACCAAATAGTCTATTATAAGCTATATTTGCATTTGCATTAAAAATACCAAAAGCATAGCTTGGTTTTATACCTATAGTAGCTACGGTAACATCTCTGTTATCTTTACTTGTGGTCATAGTATAAACACCTATTTGTTGCTCGCTTGTTTTAACTTTTGCATTTATATAGCCAAATCCTACATAAGGTGAAAGAGCGAAATTTGCCGACTCTATGCCTTTATGACTAATATCTGCATATACCATTGCGATAGCCTCTTTATTTTTGGTTTTTGTGTTTGATACATACTCGACTATGCTGGAGCTGCTTTCTTTATGGCGTTTGCCCATCGTGTAAGTTGCCATAGTGTTTAGCTTAAAGTCATTTATGTCGGTTTGAGTATAGATACCCAAATTTGAGTTTAGAACTTTATAATCTTTTTCGCCATCTATTTTTGTCAATGTTTTGCTTAGTCCAAGCACACCGCCAAATCTTGTGTTATCGCTTGCCATGCCGTCTGCGCCAAAGATTTGACCAAATGTTTGAGATTTGGCATCAACGCTATCGTATTTGAAGTTGTGGGCTATAGTTGTAGTCCAAAAAGATAGTCCGCTATATGTATCGTTGGTATTTACGGCATTTATATTCGCTTTGTGTCCCGAGATAGAATTTCTAAGTAAAATGCTATTTAAAACAGATGTGTTTTGTGCGGCAAAATTTCCATCGTTTGCAAGCGTCTTAAATGTAGCTTTTGCTTGATCCGGTGTAGCAAAAAGTAAATTTCTATATAGATCGCTTGTTTTAAGACTGTTTCTAGTCACCGATCTAAATCCGACACTAGCATTTGAAGGAGCTAAAATCGCTGATTGCTCTATGAAATTTGCAACTTCTTTTTGATTTGACGAAGTGGCAAAATCTCCCATTTGCTTTGAGTTTTTCTTTACATTGATTTTTAATTTATCATTTGCAAATTCTTTTGTAAGGTTAAAAAACGCATACTCTTTAGCAAATTTTGTCTTTTCATACCCGATAAATGCTCCTTGAGCGCTATAGCCTCTAGTTAATGAAGGAGACTTCATTAGTTCGACTAATTCATCGGCATTTTCAGATATTCCTACTAGAGAACCGTCTTTGAAAGTTACATTTACGTTCGCACTTCCCGGTCTAGTAAGCAAAAACGCACCGCCATTATTTATAGTTGCCGTTACGACATCCGATGTGCTTGTTTTAGTTACCTCTTTCCAGCCTGTGCTTGAAGGCACATAGTATTTTCTTTCTTTTAAAATTTCAAGCGAGCCGCCATTTTCTACGACTACATTGCTTTTTGTTAAAGATTGATTTAAGGCTGAAATTTTACCTCCGTAGATAGTAGTATTTCCAGTAAAGGTATTATCTCCGACTAAAGTAAGCGTGCCGCTTCCTCTTTTAACAAGCGAGCCTTCATATCCTTCTGTTGCTCTTTGAGCTCTTGCTTTTTCTCTTGCCGTTTCAAACACTATCTCGGCTTTTTCTTCAGACGTTAAAGAAGCTTTTGTATTAAGTAAAGCCTTCCTTGCGTTCCAAGTCGCAGCTTCATTGTCATCTTCCGTTTTTCTATGCTTGATCGCTACATCCGAAATGTTGTTTGACCAGATATCATCCACTTCCATACTAACATCAAATTTTCCTAAAAATTGTCCGGGACCAAACATCGCTTTACCAAGATCAAGGATACCCCAACCCCATCTTGCATCAGGCGTACCTAGTGCCGAAGTCCATCCTTCAAGCGGAGTGGATGTATTTTTTTTAGTCTGTCTAGCATTTGTTAGCATCGTATCGCGGACTTGATCTGCGCTCATATATGTATAGCGAGAAAATATTACTCCTAGTGCTCCTGATACATGAGGGGCAGCCATAGATGTACCTCCCCAGCTGGCATATCCTGATTTGCCTGTTTTTATATCAACTATAGAGGAGTAAATGTTCATGCCGGGTGCAGCTATAGTCCACCACTTAGAATGTCCCGCAAGATTAAATCTTTGTCCGTCATTTTCTTTTTGTCCGGTTACGTTAACCCAATATTTTTCTGCATCGGGTCTAAAATATGGAAGCATGGCACGAGTAAATGATTCTTCCATATTGTCTCTATTTCCTGCGGTAAACACTTGAATGATTCGTCTATTAACTGCCACTTCGTAAGCTGCATCTATGAAGCTTTTTTCTCCTGAAACCACAAACTGATAGTATGCTTTTTTGGCCGAATCAAGATCTTTAAGATCCATATGGTCTTTAGGATCATTGGTTTTTATTATTTTAAATTTAACGCTTCCGTCAGGATTTCTAATATAATTTCCCATACCATCTTTGAGATATTCTATCTTCCAGCCGGTTGCTCCCGGATATGCCGAATTTACTTTTCTATTTGACCCCCAACTGTTATTAATAACCCTGACACCGGCATCGGCTAGTGCAGTATAGCCTTTTAAAAAGAAGTTATAATCTTGGTTTGGACCATAGGTCATTCCATCGTTACCGCCTGTGTTGGCAGAATAAATTTTTGATCCAAAAGCAATACCATGCATTCCTTTGCCGTTTCTGCTAGCTCCTATGGTGCCGCCTACATGAGTGCCGTGAGAGTCGTTTATGCCCGCTATCCATTCTCCGCCTACGTTAAATGACTCTCCTTTTTTAAATTCACCCTTATTTGATTTGTCATAATCGGAGCTAGATCCTTTTTTAAACGGCGAATTTCCATACTGTGTATCAGGATAGCGCATGCCGTTCTTGCTGTATTCTCCTATGCTTTTAATAGTAGAAAATCTACCGTCTTGAAATTCAGGGTGAGACATAAGCATGCCTGAGTCCATGACTCCTATTTTTACACCTTCGCCGCTAAATCCCATGGCATAGGCAATAGAAGCATTCATAGAGTCAAGGCCCCAGTCTTTTTTATACTCATCACTTTCCCAGCTTAAAGTATTTCCTAATGTGCCTAACTCTTTATAGGCGTTTGCGCCGCTTGCTAAAAATATGCAAGCAAAAATTGATAGTGCAATTTTGTTAGTGCGTGCAGCACGACTAAATTCTGATCTCATGAGTATCCTTTCTTTAAAAAGTAAAAAATCGATAAAATTATATAAATATTAATCTTTAATATTAATTAATTTATTTAAAATATATTGTCGATTTATTGTTATATTTTTTTGTAATACACCTTTTGTAATTTAAATCTTAATAAATATATCTATATTTTAGTTACTTTTTTATATTATTAAAATTAAACTGAATTTTTTAAATTAACTTTTATTTTAATACAGTTTAGAAATTTTATTTTATTATTTTTAAAGACTCTAATTACGGTTTTTGAACATATCATCTATTTTTAAAATTTTTAAAGATATAATAAAGTGTAAATTTCAAGGCAAGGGCAAAAAATGAAAGAGTTAAATGGCTCGCAGATGATTAGCGAAGCGCTATATAAAGAGGGTGTTGATATAGTTTTTGGATACCCGGGCGGTGCGGCTCTTAATATCTACGATGAGACTTATAAGCAAAGATACTTTAAGCATATTTTAGTTCGCCACGAGCAAGCCGCCGTCCATGCCGCAGATGGATACGCAAGAGCAAGCGGAAAAGTCGGAGTAGCTTTCGTTACCAGCGGTCCGGGATTTACAAATGCCGTTACAGGCCTTGCTACGGCGTATTCTGATAGTATTCCTATAGTGCTTATAAGCGGGCAGGTTGCAAGCTCTCTTATCGGTACGGACGCCTTTCAGGAGATTGATGCGGTAGGAATTTCTCGCCCCTGTGTGAAGCATAACTATTTGGTAAACAGCATTGAGGAGCTTCCAAGAATTTTAAAAGAGGCATTTTACATCGCTCGCTCAGGTCGTCCGGGCCCCGTTCATATCGATATACCAAAAGATATAACCGCGGCAATGGGAAATTTTGATTATCCCGAGGAGATAAAGATGCTTACTTATAAGCCTACTTATAAGGGCAATGCAAAGCAGATTAAAAAGGCTGCCGAAGCCATATCCGCGGCAAAAAGACCGCTTCTTTATCTTGGAGGAGGGGTTGTAGCTTCTGGTGCCAGCGAGCTTGTAAGAAAATTTGCTAAAAAGACCGGAATTCCTGCTATAGAGACTCTAATGGGGCTTGGAATTTTATCTCATGATGATGAAAATTTGCTTGCGATGGCGGGTATGCACGGAAGTTATGCCGCAAATATGGCTTTAAGTGAAGCCGATTTGCTTATCGCGCTTGGAGCTAGGTTTGATGATCGTATCACCGGTAAGTTAAGCGAATTTGCAAGATACGCGAAAATCATTCACGTAGATATCGATCCAAGCTCTATATCAAAGATAGTAAATGCCCATTTTCCGATAGTGGGCGATCTTAAATCCGTGCTTGAAGAGCTCATACAAAGAGTTGAAGTAAATCCTGAAAACATCAAAGACTGGAAGGATATCCTCTCTCGCTACGACAAGCTAAACCCGCTTGCATACAGCGACAGCGATGAAGTTTTAAAGCCGCAGTGGGTCATAGAGGAGACTGCCAAGATAGCAGGCGATGATACGATCATATCAACTGACGTCGGACAGCACCAGATGTGGACGGCGCAGTTTTATCCGTTTTCGCGCCCAAGGCAGCTGATTACCAGCGGAGGACTTGGCACGATGGGTTACGGACTACCTGCGGCAATGGGCGCAAAGTGCGCAGATCCTAGTAAAACGGTTATAAATTTTACGGGTGATGGCTCGATACTAATGAACATCCAAGAGCTAATAACAGCCGCAGAAAACGGCATAGCGGTTATAAACATCATCCTAAACAATAACTTTTTAGGCATGGTGCGCCAGTGGCAGACGTTTTTTTACGAGAAACGCTACTCATCAACCGATCTTAGCGTGCAGCCTGATTTCGTAAAGATAGTAGAGGGCTTTGGCGGAGTAGGATTTGTCTGCAAAACCAAAGATGAGTTTAGAAATGCGCTAAAAGAAGCGATAAAGCTTGGCAAGGTAGCTATGCTTGATGTTAGGGTTGATCGCTTTGAAGATGTGCTTCCTATGGTGCCCGCGGGAGCTGCGATATACAATATGATACTAAAAAGCAAGGAATAAATGATGAGCATAAGAAGAGTAATTTCAGTCATCGTTCTTAACGAACACGGAGTGCTTTCGCGTATCTCAGGGCTTTTTGCAGGGCGTGGGTACAATATCGATACTCTTACGGTCGCTCCGATACCGGAGACAAATTTATCTCGCCTTAGTATCGTAACAGTAGGCGATGAAAGAGTGCTAGAGCAGATCGTAAAGCAGCTACATAAGCTAATACCGACATATAAAGTAATAGAAACGGGCGAATTTGTCGAAAAAGAGATGGCGCTCGTAAAAATTCCGCTAAGTGAAAATTTCGGCGGACTTGACGCGATACTTAAGGCATATAACGGAATAGTTGCGAACACAAATGAAAATTTTATCGTTGTTATGGTGGCTGACGATACGATTAGGGTTAATAATTTTTTAAAAGCTATCAAAAAATACAATCCTGCCGATATCGTTCGCGGCGGGTCGGTTTTAATGGATATGTGATGAAACTAAGTGAAATTTATAAGATTTTAGAGATTGAATTTAAAGGTAATGATTTTGAGGTAACTGCACTAAATTCGCTTGCTAATGCAAAAAGTAGCGAATTAAGCTATTGCGACGGCGAAAAAAACGCCAAATTTATTTCAAATTCTAAGGCAGCAGCTATACTGATAAGCGAAAATTTAAAGGAATTTGTGCCTAGCGATACGCGTGCTATAATCGTTGAAAACGCGCATTTAGCATTTGCGATTTTAAGCAAATTTTTTGCAAAAGAGCTTTTTGCAAGCTCTCCAAAAGAGACTCAAATTTCACCCAGTGCCAAAGTAATGCAAAACGTTTATATAGGCTCAGGCGTAACGGTGGGCGAGGGCAGTGTGCTAATGCCGGGAGTATTTTTGGGTGATAATGTAAAGATTGGCAAAAACTGCATCTTGCATCCAAATGTAGTCGTATATAACGACTGCGTAATCGGCGATGAGTGTCATATAAACGCAAATGCCGTTATCGGCTCTGACGGCTACGGATACGCACACACCAAAACGGGCGAGCATATCAAAATTTATCACAACGGAAACGTGATTTTAGAAGACTTTGTCGAGATCGGAGCATGCACTACTATAGATCGCGGAGTGTTTGAGCCGACCATCATCAAGCGTCACACTAAGATAGATAACCTTGTGCAGATAGGCCATAACTGCGAGCTGGGGCAGGGCTGCTTAATAGTAGCTCAAACAGGACTTGCAGGCTCAACTAAGCTTGGTAGAAACGTCGTGATGGGCGGGCAAAGCGGCACGGCAGGGCATCTTAAAGTTGGGGATTTTGCTCAGATTGCAGCACGTGGAGGAGTCGGCAAGAATATCGAAGGCGGCAAGAAATACGCAGGAGCTTATCCGATAATGGAGCTTGGCGAGTTTTTCAAACTTCAGGCTAAAATTTTAAGATTTTTTAAGAAAAATTAGATTTTAAACGCTCGTATATTGCCTTAAATTTACTCTTTATACGAGCAAATTTCTATTCGCTTATTTAAATTTAGATATTTGATCTATTTAAATTTTCTTTTTGTGTTTTGTAAATTTCATATAAATAAAAAGCAGAAATTTAAACAGAGACAAGCGATAAATTTGCCTCTGTTTGTATATATTAGCTAGACAAAGAAACTAAAAAGCTCCTTTATCTAAATTCAAAACCTCCACTGCACCCCAATACCGCCATTAATACCTCTTTTTTTACCTGTCATGCCTTGTAGGTTAAAGTCTAGCGTTAGGTTATTTGTACTGTTTAGCTTAGCACCTATCTCTGCATTATAAGTGCTTCCTTTGATACTTGGACTATCTATATCTACATTATGAGTTAGGTTATATCCTTTAGCTTCACCTTTAAACTCTCTTTCATAGCTAGCACCTGTATAAAGATCAAATCTTTCGTTTATAGTATGGTTGTATCTAGCTCCTATCTTAGCCGATAAGGATTTAGCAGGTTTTAAAAGAATTCTATCTCCTACTATATCTACCTCTATCTCTTTTTCTCCTAGCTTATTAAAGAGTGCTTTAGAGTATATATCTATATTTGATATATCACTTATATCTATCGTCTTGCCTAAGCCTAAATGCATTCCATAGTAGCTTCTTTTAGCTTCATATTTAGCAGTAGTTACAGCAGGTATATCACTTTCGTAATCACTTTTTATCTTGCCTGCTTTAAAGCTTGAGCTTAGATAAAAGCTATTAGCAAGACTAAACTTAGTAGCTATACCAAGACCTATATATTTAAACTTACCGTTACCTCTTACATCTATCTTGTCAAAGTCATTAAAGCTATCATACTTACCTCCACCAAACTCTACAAACATTCCTACACTGTTTCCTTCAAATTCTTTAGCAAGACCGACTGCCGCGTTAAAGCTTTTTAGATCTACGTGCGAGCCTGACTTAAGTCTAGTGTTTGATGCGCTTGTAGAGCCGAATGCTCCGTTTGAATCTGTTTGAAGAGTCATGGAAGATATCATATCAGAACTTGAAGATAGCATACCTAGCTCTCCTATAGTGGTTTCTACTACGTTTTTAGGGTAGGGAAGAAGTGTTGCGCCACCACCATTTCCTTGGTTACCTTGATTTCCTTGGTTACCTTGATTTCCTTGGTTACCTTGATTTCCTTGGTTACCTTGATTTCCTTGATTTCCTTGGTTACCTTGATTTCCTTGGTTACCTTGATTTCCTTGGTTATTTTTTTTAACTATAGCAAGTAGTTTTTTGTTTGACGTGTCTTTGCTAAGAGTAAAGTCGTAAAGAGCTGAAATTCCTGCTTGGAGTTGCCCTTTTTGATTGGTCATATTGTCCGGATATATCATATCTTTCTGTGCCTCTATAAGCGTTATCTTATCACCGTTATTCAATACTCCTCCCTGCATCATACCTACACCTATTTTAGACTTAGTCAAATCTAATACCATATTAACATTTAACATCTTGTCTGCTATAACATTAAATCCTATAGGTATATAGAAATTTATAAATTCAAAGTTTGCAATTTCGTCTGCTGTAATATTCTTTCCTCTTATGTTTAGAGTGTTTCCGGTAAAAGCATTGCCATTTCCGTTTGGTAAAATACCACCAAAAATTCTTTTAAGGTTAAGGTTATTTGCATTTAAATTTACTGTATTGTTTATAGCACTACCATTGCTAGAGCGTCCACCTATTATAGATATATTTTCTCCAAATGTTCCTCCGTTTATAGTTACGGTGTTTTTAGAGGCATTGCTATTTCCAGAAATCCCTCCTGTTATAGTTACTTCTGCTCCAAATGTCCCTCCGTTTATTGTTACGGTGTTTTCAGAGGCGTTGCCTTGATTTTCAACTTCACCGCCCGCTACCAGAGCTCCTAGGATTATATTGGCTCCATTTTCTATGGTTACTTTATTATTTCTAGCTTCTCCATCTTTAGCAAATCCTCCATAAATCAAAGGATCGCTATTATTACCAATTTGTCCACCTGATATTTTCAGCTCGTTTTCTATAGCCCCCTTATCTCCATAGCCTCCGTAAGCATTTGCAGAAATCTTTCCTCCTGTCATATTTAAGGTATTACCTCTGGCAATATTATTTTTTGAACGTCCTCCATATATAATTACTACTTCATATCCGGAATTATTGCCAAAATTTAAAGTATTACTATATACCTCACCGTCTCCATATCCGCCATAAATAAACACATATAAACGTGGAGTATTGAAGTCGTTAGGAGTGCCTTTCCATGTAAGAGTATTACCGCTTTGTCCTATATAAAAATGGTTTCCGTGTAGATATGAACTATAGTTAGGACTAGTAGTAGAGTTGTCTATAGTAACATCTACTGCATAAAGTGAACTTAATGCGACAATAGAAAGGGTTAAGCTTTGTTTCATGATAGATTTCATATAAAAATTCCTTTATTAACGTATTTTAAATAATTATACAATAAATAGTGTAAATATGAGCAAAATTTTGATTAAGTTAGAAATAAATAATAAAAAAGTGAGTATTTAAGGACGAATTCCGTCCTTAAATTTTTAGTAGTCTTTCACAAATTCGGCTATGCGATCTATGCCTTTTATGATATTTTCCATACTTGTAGCAAAGCTTAGTCTAAAGTATCCGTCCATACCAAATCCGACTCCCGGTACGCAAGCTACTTTCGCCTCTTCAAGTAAGCGGCGGCAAAATTTCATCGAGTCAGGCTCGACCTTAGAGCAGTTTACAAAGAGATAAAACGCGCCTTCAGGTTTAAGCACGCTAAGTTCGTTTATGGAGTTTATCATCTCGCACGCCTTATCTCTGCGCTTGATAAATTCCGCTCTCATCATAGTCATATCTTCATCGGCTTGTCCCGAAAGTCCGGCTATCGCTCCTTCTTGGACGATCGAGCTTATGTTGCTTGTGCTTTGGCTTTGAAGCCTCTTAACCGCAGCGATTAGCTCAGGTATCACGCTTGCCATATAGCCAAATCTCCAGCCTGGCATCGCTCCGCATTTGCTCAGTCCGTTTATGGTGATGGTGCGCTTAAACATATCTTCACTCACGCTTGCAACCGCAGTAAAAGGAGTGTCGTAGCTAAGTTTTTCGTAAATTTCATCGCTTGCTATGAGAATTTTGGTATCTTTTAAAACTTCGCCAAGAGCAAGCAGCTCTTTGCTGCTATATATCGCACCTGTCGGATTGCAAGGGCTATTTAATACTAAAATTTTGCTCTTTGGCGTGATTGCCGTTTTTAGTTGCTCAGGCGTTATCTTAAATCCGCTCTTTTCGCAAGTATCTATATAAACAGGCACACCGCCGCTAAATTTCACCATCTCGGGATAGCTTACCCAGTAAGGGCTTGGGATTATAACCTCGTCGCCGTCATCGATCAGCGCTTGAAAGATGTTAAAAAGCGAGTGCTTGGCGCCTACGTTTGTTATGATCCGGCTTGTCTCGTATTTTAGCCCGTTTTCACGCTCCAGCTTTGAAGCGATAGCTTTTAAGACATCAGGAGAGCCCGGAACCGCAGTGTATTTGCCACATCCCTTATCAAGGGCTTTTACAACTGCGTCTTTTATAGCTTTTGGAGTGTCAAAGTCCGGCTCGCCCGCCGAAAAACTCACGACATCTTCGCCTTTTGCTTTCATCTCTTTAGCAAGTGAGCTGATAGCTATGGTAAGCGATTCGCTTAATACTTGAACTCTATTTGACAGCATGTTTTTCCTTTTTGTGAAATTTAAGATATGGTTTTTAGATAACCGTTATCGTTTAAAAAGAGATACATCTCGCCTAAAATTTGCTTTTTTTGAGTCTCATTTACTAGTTTTGATTTCTCGATTCGTTCGTTTAAGGTGTCTTGAATTTCGTATATATCGTAGTCAAGATCTTCCATGATATCAAGGATCGATTGGCTTTCAAGTAGGTGAGCCACTTTATAGCCGTTTTCATCTATATCTATCGTCGCTTCGGTAGGATGAGTGAAGAGATTGTGCTTCATTCCAAGCACTTCTTGATATGCTCCTACCATGAAAAATCCCAAGAAATACTCCTCTTTTTCCACGTCGATATCGTGTAAAAACAGCGGGTTAAATTCATCGTCAAAGCCTATCTCGCCGTCACTATCGCAAGTGATATCCCAAAGCGAAGCCGAGCGGGTAGGGCGAATATCAAGCCTATCAAGCGGCATGACGGGGAAATTTTGCTTAAGCCCCCAAAAATCAGGCAGCGACTGAAAGAGCGAGAAATTTATGAGGTATCTTTCTTGAACCTCTTCTTGAAGTTTTAAAAGCTCGGGATTATTTTGCTTAGTTCCAAGCATTTTAACTGCTTTTTTAATGATAAGATGAGTTAAAATTTCAGCGTTTGAGCGGTCAACCAGATCAACATATCCTAGGTCAAACAGCGTAAGGATACTCTCCATATGATCCATGCTATCGTGCAGATACTCCATCGCATTTGACGGTTTTATGGTGTTTAGCAGATCAACCAGCTCGGTTATGAGCTGAGGATTTTTCTTTTTAAGTGCTAGTTTTTCCTCGGTATAGTCTTGGCTAAAGAGCTCAAGCACGGGCGCAACAAGCACTGCATGAGAGGCAGCTACGAAGCGACCGCTTTCTATAAAGATATCAGGCTCAAGCTCCTTTTTTTGATTGGCTATGGTTTTAAGCAGATAAACGACGTCGTTTGCGTATTCGCTTAGGGTATAGTTGCGGCTTGAGTTTTCCTTAAACTGCGAGTATTCTATCGCTAGACCGCCGCCTAAATTTATCGCTTTAAGGTTTTTTGCTCCCATTTTTCGTAGTTCTGCGTATATATTGCCCGCTTCTATTAGCGCCTTTTTAAGCGGATGGATTTCGGTTATCTGAGAGCCGATATGAAAGTGAATCATGTTAAAGCAATCAAGCAAATTCGCCTCTTTTAGCAAATTTACGGCTTCAATCAGCTCGGTTGCGGTTAGTCCGAATTTAGAATTTATGCCGCCGCTCTTTGCCCAAATTCCCGAACCCGAGCTATGAAGCCTGATACGAAGTCCGATGTTTGGCTTTGGCGCAAAGCGCTCTTTTGCCGTAGCTATGATAGCTTCAAGCTCGTTTAGCCCCTCTATCGTAAGAGTGATATTATGACCCATTTCAGCAGCGATAAAGCCGATATTTATCATCTCTTTATCTTTAAAGCCGTTTACCGTTATCGGAGCGTTTTCGTTATTGTAAGCCATTACAAGTAAAAGTTCCGCTTTAGAGCCAGCTTCAAGCCCGTATCCATAGCTTTTGCCGTGCTTAACCAGGTTTTTTACAAAGCCAGGGTATTGATTTACTTTAAGCGGATAGACGGCGTTAAAGTCGCCTTTGTAGTCAAATTCTTTAATCGCCGATTTGAAATTTGAATAAATTTGCTGAATTTGTTTTTTGATTAGATGCGGGAAGCGAAGTAGCAATGGTCCTCTATAGCCTTCGCTTCTAATATCTTTTACAATATCTATGATAGCGGGCTTTGAGCCGTTATTTATGCATACCTTGCCGTTTTCGATGATAAAATTTGAATCACCCCATAAATTTAAACCGTAGTTATTCACTTAGCACTCCTTCAAGCTCATTTAAATTTATTGTCTTTTCAACTTTATTTTTTAGATTTTTATACCAAATTTTACCCTCTTTAAGCTCGTTTTCGCCCATGCAAAGAAAAATTTCGGCATTTAGATTGTCTGCGTTTTTAAGATGTTTTTGTAAATTTTTAGCCTCATAAGATATGTTTGTCTTATATTTTTTCCTTAAATTTATACCAGCTTGATGGATGATATCAAGACCTTCTTTATCAAGCGCGCAGATGTAAATTCCCTCTCTATAGCTGCTATTTTCTCTTGAGCTTAAAATTTCCATTATGCGCTCAACTCCCATGGCAAAGCCGACTCCGTAGCTTGATTTGCCGCCAAGATACTCAACCAGCTTATCGTATCTGCCGCCCCCTGCAACCGCGCTTTGGCTTCCTATCTCGTTGCTGATAAACTCAAAAGCCGTCTTGCAGTAGTAGTCAAGCCCCCGCACAAGCCTTGGATCTACTTCGAATTTAACTCCGTTTGTAGTTAAAATTTCTTGTAGCTTTTTAAAGTCCTCTTTGCATTCATCGTTTAAATTATCTATGATTAAAGGTGCGTTTTTGTAGATTGTTTGGCATTTTTGCTCTTTGCAATCAAGCACGCGTATAGGATTTGTAAGTTTGCGTCTTTTACAATCTTCGCAAATTTCAGCTTCATGCTCATCTAAAAATTTAACCAGCTTTTCGCGGTAAGCCGGCATACACTCGCTATCTCCTAGCGAATTTATCTTAAGAGCGGTTTTTATGTTTAGTCTGGCAAAAATTTCATCTATCATCAAAATGATGCTCGCATCCTCATAGACGCTTGGCTCGTTAAAGCACTCACAGCCAAACTGATGAAACTCTCTTAAGCGTCCCTTTTGCGGGCGCTCGTAACGAAACATTGAGCCATGATAAAAGTATCTTCTCACACCTCCCGCCTTATCGAATTTCGCTTCGATAAAAGCCCGCACGACTCCGGCAGTTCCTTCGGGTCGCAAACAGACGTCATTTTCGCCTTTATCGATAAACTGATACATCTCTTTTCCTACGATATCGCTACTTTCTCCGACACTTCTTCTAAAAAGCGCGGTTTGCTCAAGGTGCGGCGTTAATACAAATTCATACCCGTAGTTTTTAGCTACCTCTTCGCAAATTTTGATAACGTATTCGTAAGTTTGCCCGCTTGGCGGCAGGTGATCTTTCATGCCCCTTAATGCGCTAATCATCTATAAATTCCTTTATCAAATTTGTTATTTTGCCCATTTCGTCGCTTGCATTTATGGCTAGAAATTTTATATCAAGTGAGTTTAAAACGCGCTTCATGCACTCTTGAACCTTTAGCAGATATTCCGCTCCGCGACTTTCTATATGATCAAGCCCGCGAGAAAAAACTCGAGAATTTAAAAGCTCTAAATCTGCTTCAAAAAACACTATCTTATCGGGCAGATTTCCTTGCAGGGCGAATTTGTTAAATTCAAGAAGCTTTTTCATATAGCTTTCATCACACGCCTTGACGGCTCGGTTTTCGTTTGCCATCGCATAAGCCATGCCTGAGATAAATCCTCTGTCGCTTAGAATTATCTTATCCTTATTCTTGCTTATAACCTTATCAAAATGCTCGGCACGATCGGCTAAAAACAGCAAAATTTCAGCCTCTTTGCTAAGTGAGTTTTTGCCAAGCAGAATTTCTCTTAGTTTTTTACCAAGCTCTGTTCCGCCCGGCTCATAAGTGATAACGGCGTTTTCATAAAATTTTGCCACTTTTTTTATCTGAGTACTTTTACCTACTCCATCAACCCCTTCAAACAGGATATACATCTAATTTTTTTCCTTTAAAATTTCTAAAATTTCATTTGGCACCAGCTTGCTTACATCGCCGTTATGTCTTAAAACAGAACGCACGATAGAGCTTGATATAAAGGCGTTTTTAAGGCTTGGCATGAGATAAACCGTCTCAAATTCATCCCAAAGAGTAGCGTTTGCGTAGCCGATTTGAAGTTCGTATTCAAAGTCGCTAACCGCGCGAAGCCCGCGTATAACGATGTTTATATCATGGCTTTTTGCAAAATCCACAAGCAAGTTATCAAAGCTAATCACGCTTACGTTTTTTAAATTTGCCGTCGCGATTTTAGCCATCTCAACGCGCTTTTTGATACTAAAATAAGGCTGTTTGCTCTCGCTTTTAGCAACGCCCACGATTACCTTGTCAAAAATTTTCGTAGCGCGCTTGATAACGTCTATATGTCCGTTTGTGATAGGATCAAAGGTTCCCGGATATATGCAAGATTTTTTCACTCTTTACCCCATCTTTTATAAATTTGATTTTCTATGCCAAGTGCGTCAAGCCACTTGCCGATGATGAAATTTTCCATGTCTTCTACGCTTTTGATATCTGCGTAATATCCCAAAACAGGAGGAGCGATGATAACGCCCATACTTGATAGCCTTGCCATCTGCTCAAGCGCGAGGGTGGAAAAAGGCATTTCGCGAACTCCAAGTATTAGCTTTCTTCGCTCTTTAAGAGCAACTGCGGCGGCACGAGTTATAAGCGTATCGGCAAAGCCTGCGTGAATTTTTGCTAACGTGTTAATAGAGCAGGGTGCTATGATGGAAGCTTTTATACCAAAAGAGCCTGAAGCAAGCGAGGCTGAGATATCGCTATCATCATAAATTTTAGCCGTATTTTTAAGATTTTTGTAAATCTGATAAAGTTCACTAGATTTATTATTATCTTCAAGTAAAATTTCCTCTTCTTTGCTTAGCACAAGCTTTGCGTTATGACTTATGATGACGTGACACTCGCTTGTTTTAGCTATCTCGTTAGCAAGCTTAACGCCTAAATTTACCCCACTTGCACCGCTGATAGCCACTAGAATTTTGCTCATCTGATTAGCACCTGTTTTTTTGAAATTATTGTAGCATAAAATACCTTTTTATCCCTTCCTCTAACCTTTATCACATCGCCTAAATTTCCATCTTCCAAGGCTCTTACTTCTATGCTTACATTTAGTGAGCCGTCGTTAAAAACGGCTTGAATGCTGTCTCCTTTTTTGATCATCGAAAGCATTTGAAACTGCCTTTTTGCAAGTATTTCACCTGCTTTTATGTTTTGTTTTGATATCATTTTTGAAACTGGAATTTCGGTAAAATAATCCTTTGAAAAATCGCCAAAATCAATTTCGTCAAGACTATAATCAAGCACGCTTAAAATATGTTTGGCTGAAATTTGCTTGCTAGATCTTAAGATAGGCATTTTAGCTTTAAATTCGTATCTGAAAAATATGCTTTTAACGCTACTATCAGGCAGGATAAAAGTAGCCCTAAAGCTTCCTTTTTGACTGTTTAGAGAGTTTATGAAAAGTTTTTCAAATTTATATGTAGAAAAATCTTTTGGAAGTTCGCTTTGTGCAGAAATAGTTGGAATTTGGCTGAATTTGATGCGTGGATATTCGTTTGTAACGGCTGCTAAAAAATCTCTTTGAAGCTTTAAAATTTCATCGCAATGTTTTACGAAGATTATCTCTCCACCGCTTTTGTCGGTGAAATTTATGAGATGAAATTTTAAAATTTCAGCCATTTTGTTTGAATTTATCTTGGCGGCTTTTTGCTGGTTTAGATTTAAAATTTCTTCATTTCTACCATTAAATCCTAATGTCTTAAGAGTTATGGTATCATCATTTATACAATACATCGGATTTAGAGTGATGGAGTTTGCAAATAAAAAAATCGGAAAAAATAGAGTAAAAAAAATGGAGCGGGAAACGAGATTCGAACTCGCGACCCCAACCTTGGCAAGGTTGTGCTCTACCCCTGAGCTATTCCCGCGGATAAGAAGTCGCAATTTTAGCAAAATCATATCCGTTTGTCAAGAAAATTTATAGACCAAAACTTCATCGTTTTGTCTAAATTCGCTTTGATCAAAATTTGAAAGACAGATTGCATTACTTTTTACAAGCGGCATGATCATGCCCGAGCCGTATTTATTATCATCCGTTACGTAAAATTTATCCTCTTCAAGCCTACCTAGAACCACGTTTTCACGGCCTGATTTTACTTTAATATCTTGCATTATGTAAGCTTTAGTTGCCTCAAGCGGTCTTTTTAGTAAAAACGGAACTATCAGCAAAAACGCACTTAAAAATGCCGACATCGGGTTTCCGGGCATTATAAAAACTATCTTACTATCTTTTACATAAGCCTTGCTTGGACGAGCGGGACGAGCATCTATGTGGCTAAACAGCTCGGTAAATCCAAGTGAAAGCAGGGCGGTTTTCATGAAGTCAGCCTCTCCTTTGCTGGCTCCTCCTGAGCAGATAAGCACGTCCATATCGGCAGAATTTATAGCGTTTATAGTATCGTTTAAGTCATCTTTTATGATTCCTAAGTAGCTAGATTTAAAGCCGAATTTGGACAAAAGAGCTTGCATGCCGATTGCGTTTGCGTTATAAATTTGATCTTCGCTTGCGCTTTGCCAAGGCTCTACTATCTCGTCTCCGCTTGAAAAAATTCCTATTTTTGGCTCGCAAAATACCCTTACAAACGAAATTCCTTGCGCGGCTAGCATCATCACGTGAGCGGCACTTAATCTCGTGCCTTTGCCAAACAATACATCACCTGATTTTATCTCCTCGCCTTTGTGTCTAAACGCGCTAAACTGCTTGGTTCGCTCATCTACTATCAGCTTGCCACTCTCTATGATCGCATCCTCAAAACGAACCACCGTATCGGCACCCTTTGGCATCTTAGCACCCGTCATTATCTTTACGCATTCGCCGCTTTTTATGCTTATTTCTCTACCGTCTCCCGCAAATATCGTATCCGTAATGCTAATAGGAGCTTTTCTATCGGCAAAATTTATCGCATAACCGTCAAGTGCGGAGTTGTCAAACGAGGGCAGATTTTTAACGGCAACGATATCTTCTGCCACTATTTTATCAACCGCATTATCTATACTTATAAATTCGCTCGAGTTTTTTAAATTTATGTTTTCAAATATCTTTTTTAGAGCCTCTTGTATCAGCATCTATTCCTCCAGTCTTCTTATCTTAGCGCCCAAATTTGCAAGTTTAACTTCTAAATTTTCATAACCTCTATCAAGGTGGTAAATTCTATGCACTCTGCTGGTGCCGTCGGCTACAAGTGCGGCTAAGATAAGAGCCGAGCTTGCTCTAAGATCAGTCGCCATAACGTCTGCGGCGTTTAGTTTAATCCCGCCATAAACGCTTGCGATATGCCCGTTTAGCCTGATATCCGCACCCATTCTGGTTAGCTCGCTAACGTGCATGAAGCGGTTTTCAAAGAGCCTTTCGTCTATAGTGCTAACTCCCTCGGCCATGAGCGCTAAAGCCATAAACTGCGCTTGCATATCGGTAGGAAAGCCCGGATATTCCGTAGTAACTATCTCGGTAGGAAGAATTTTACCCGCAGGAAGTATGGTTATAGCGTCATCTTGAACTTCTATGCCAAAGCCCATTTGCTTAAATTTGGTTAAGACGGCTTTTAAGTGGTTTGCATTTGCTTTTTTTATCGTGATTTTTGAGTTGGTTATGGCTCCTGCACATAGATAAGTGCCTGCCTCTATGCGATCGGGAATAACTTCTATGTATTTTACGTTTATTAAATTTTGACCTGTGCCTTTTATGCTTAGCTCATCGGTTCCGATGCCTTCTATCTGCACTCCGGCACTTGCCAAAACCTCGCACAGCTGCACGACTTCAGGCTCTTTTGCTACGTTTGTAAGCTTTGTTACTCCGTGAGCGAGGGCTGCCGCCATGATGATGTTTTCACTACCGGTTACAGTTATCTTATCAAACACTATCTCAGCTGCTTTTAGCCCTTCAGGGACGCTTGCTACTACATATCCTTGCTTTATATCTATCTTGGCACCCATCTTTTCAAGTGCGCTTAAATGCAAATCAATAGGGCGCTGACCTATAGCGCAACCTCCAGGCAAGCTTACTTCGCAGTGCCCAAAGCGAGCAAGAAGCGGTCCAAGGGTAAGGATTGAGGCGCGCATTTTGCGAACGATATCGTAGTTGGCTTTGGTTGAATTTATCTCGTTTGTATTGATTTTAATCGTATTATGATCTGCAAATTCGCATTTTGAGCCTAAATTTTCAAGCAGTTTAGCCAGCGTCTTGATATCTGCTACGTTTGGAACGTTTGATATAGTAACTTCATCTTTCATTATGAGCGTTGCGGCTATTAATGGTAAAGCGGCGTTTTTTGCTCCGCTTATGGCAACCTCTCCGCTTAGTTTGGCATTGCCTTCAATCTCTAAATAGTGCATAATAAATCCTTATATAAAAAAGATATTGTAATGAAATTTAGCTTATAAAAAGAAATTTTAGCCTAAATTTCGGCTCATATTTACTCATTTGCGTATATAATTGAGTTTATTAAATTTTAGGGATAGAGAGTGAAATTTAAAAAACATATAACTTTTTTAACATTTAGCGTTTTTTTACTGACGGGATGTTCTATTGTGTCGCCCGAGATAAAACCAAAAGAGAGGTTTGATTTTGACTTCGTTATGCAAGGAGGCGCAAATGAAGCTTTAAGCAAGATTGTGATGCAATCTAGACTAAAAAAATCAAACGAGATATCAAATTTAATGAGTAGATATCTAAACAAAAGAGACGGCAGAGACTGCTCGGGTTTTGTCTCTTTAATCAATAAAAAAAGCGAAAATATCTACTTTCAAGAGCGAAATTTGGATAAATTTTATACCAAAAGAGGGCTTAAGTCAGAAGCGATATTTAATCTTTATCAAAGCCAAAATTTAATTATCCAAAACGAACCCAAAGTAGGGGATTTGATATTTTTTAACAACACCACCGATAAGACAAAAAATTACAAAAAAAGCAAGATAATAACTCATATCGGAATCGTGGATAAAATTTATGAAGACGGGACTATTAGATTTACTCATCATAGCGGCAAAAAAAGCAAGCATGGTTTTATGAATTTAAACAAAAAAAACAAGCACAAAGCACAAAATAAAGAGATAAATTCTTACATCGTAAATTGTAAAAAGAAAAATAGCTCTTGCCTTGCTTCAAATAGATTTGCAGGCTTTGGTAGCGTGAAATTTTAGCTAATTTTAGGGAGAAATTTTATATCATAGCGCTTTTTAAGGAGCCTAATTGAACGTAACCGCACCTATTATAGCGCTAAATTGCCTGATATATTTTTTGGTTAATTATGCAAATTTTAGTAACGATCTCGTGCTTGGATTAAATTTATATTTTATCGATGCTCTTTTGATCTGGCAGCCTTTAACTTCGATGTTTATGCACGCAAATTTAACTCACCTTCTTATGAATATGGCGGTTCTTTTTCAGTTTGGTTCTATGCTGGAGTATAAATTCGGAGCTTTAAAATTTAGCGCCGTTTATCTGCTCGGAGGCGTTGCGACCTCGCTTTTAAGCTTTGTTTGTATCTATTTTGCCTATCAACTTAACGGCTCTTTTATAAATTTAGTAGGGGCAAGTGGGGCTATAAGCGTGCTGCTTGGTATAGTTGCGTTTCTTGATAGAAGTAGCGCTAAAGGGCTTTTGATGGCTATCTTGCTTATGAGTTTTGTGCCTTTGATGATGGGCGTAAATATAGCTTGGTATGCTCACATAATCGGCTTTGGTGTTGGGTATTTGATAATGAAAGCGAGAGTTTTATGAGGTTTTTTAAAGAGCTTAGCGAAATTTTAAGATGTGGCGACAAGGATAAGAAATTTGCCGAATTCAAAAGATTTTATAATAGCTACAAAGCAGGGCATTACGAGATAGTGGATGATGGCGAAATTTTACCTCTCAAAGAGCCTAGTTACGCTAAATTTTGTGATGTCGTGGAGATGAAAAATTTAGATAAAAAATCCCAAAAACAAAACAAAGAAGCCGCTTTTCTTCATTCAATCGCCCACATAGAATATAGCGCCATAGATATCGCACTTGATGCCGCTTATCGCTTCAGAGGGCTTCCTAGGCAGTATTATGACGACTGGCTTGAAGTGGCTGAAGACGAGATAAGACACTTCAAGATGATAGAAAAATATATGCAAAATTTTGGCGTTAAATACGGTGATATGCAGGCGCATAACGGACTTTTTGTAGCGCTTAAGATGACTGAAAATTCTCTTCTTGAGCGCATGGCTGTGCTTCCAAGATATATGGAGGCAAACGGGCTTGACGCAAACGCTTTTATGCTTAAAAAACTTGAAAATGACCATACGAAAGCCGATTTAAAAGAAATTTTGCAAGTGATTTTAGACGAAGAAATTTCACACGTAAGCAAGGGCGATAGGTGGTTTAAATTCGAATGCGAACGCAAGAGAGTTGATCCAAGCGAATATATCGCTATTGTTCAAAGAATTTATCCAAATTCCTTTTTGCAAACCAGAGAGCTAAATGAAGAGGCAAGACTAAAATCAGGTTTTAGCGCAAGCGAGCTCGAGCGTATCAAACAAATAGCCAAAAGCAGGGCGAATATATAGGAAATTCAGATGAAAAAGATTTACTTCATAAGACATGCAAAGGCTACGCAAAAAGAGTGCGAAAACGACTTTGAGCGTGATTTGAACGAGCGAGGCAAAAAAGATCTTGCGCTGATGTGCGATAGGCTTAAAAAGCATAAAGTGAGGGTGGAAGCTATATTTTCAAGCCCTGCTAAACGCTGCGTAAAAACTGCCAACAAGATGGCTGATGCAGTAAAATTTAAAGAAAAAATAAAATTTATAGATATGTTTTACGAAGCAAGTGTTGCCGATATGCTGAAATTTATAAAAGGCATTGAGGATAGGTTTAGTAGCGTATTTATAGTTTCGCACAATGACACAATAACTGAAATTTGCGAGCTTTTAAGCGATGCTGTGATAGGCAATATACCTACTTGCGGGATATTTTGTATAGAATTTGAATGCCGATTTTCTCAAATTTCAGAGCATAGCGGCAAAGCGTTATTTTTTGACTATCCAAAGAAGCATAAAAACAAAGACTGAACTCTTTCAAATATATTATTTCTCATTATTTTTTCTAAAACTATTTGCATAAATATTCAAAATAAAAATAAATATATAGAGTGGAGTAATTTTAATTTTTATCTGATATTTTCATTAAAAACACAAAGAAACCGATACATAAAAATATATACTAAATAACTTGCAAAATTATACGTTTTATTTAATGGATAAATTTAAATCACTCAAAACGTAAATTAGCTTTAATATCGTATTTGTCGATATTTAAAGATAGTGCTTATATGTTATTTCAAAGCTATAAATAAAAAATTGAAAATTATAGTTTTCAATATAAAATAGTAAAAATAGTTTGTATTTAACTTTTTTGTAGTCTTTTTTGATGTCGGCTATATTTTTGATACTTTTAGAATTTTATAGTGGCTAGCTTATTATTTTAATGCAAAAAGACTTTTGTGATGGATACTAATAAATAGTGAAAAAATATACTAAAAGCGCAATCAACAAAAAGATAACTTGCAGGAATCTCTATGAGTAAATGTTGAAGATAAATGTTAATAACGGCTAGAGACAAATTGTGTACTTTGCACTTTGTTTTGAGTGTATACTCCATAAATTTTACCACCCTGATACTTGATAATAGTATAAATTTAATTCCTATATTAAATTATTCTAAATATAGCAATAATTTTAATCTACAAAGCCCATTTTAAAGTAAGAGCCTTGCAGATTAGTTTTCATCAAAGTCCAAATTTCTACATAAAACTAGGCGCATCATTTGAAAATAGTATGAGATCTCCTGCTCTTGTGTTTTGAGCAAGCATCTCTTGCATTTTAGCCTTATCTTTTATGATGATTATTTTTGGTTTTGTTAGGTATTTTAGCAAGGAAGCCGCATTTAAAGAGCTTGATATCATTACTACATCAAAAATTTCATTTATGATCTTGCTTAGTTTTTCATTGTCTTCCGCGGTACTCTCTACTATTCCAGGCGTTATAAGCACTTTTCTGCCCTCATAGCTTGCAACAAGCTCATAAGATGCACTCATGCCGTTAAAATTTCCATTAAAGCTATCATCTATGATGATTTTACCGCCGGCATCAATGCGCTGCAGTCTATGCTCGACGTTTTTAAGCTTGGATATTAGGTTTTGTACTTTGTCCGCTTTAAGCCCTAGATAAAGAGCGGTTTTTATACATGCTGCTAAATTTGCGCAGTTAAATTTACCAAGTAGCGGCGAGCTGAATTTAAACTCGTCAAGGCTAAATTTTACGCCTTCTAAATTTGCTTCTATCTCATTTAAATTCTTATCAAAAATTTCTATTTTTTCGCTCTCTTTTGCCAGTGTTGAGCTATGCACGAAGGCTTTTTCAAGTCGATTTGATCCAAGCGCTTCAAGCTTGGTTGCGCGGATATTTTCAAGCGTTTTGAAATACTCTATGTGCTGAGCCCCTATTTCGCCTACGATTACGATTTGAGGACGTAAAAACGCGGTGATTTCAGCTATATCGCCCTTCAGTCTAGCCCCTGCTTCGGCGATATAAAATTGCGTATCGCT
The DNA here is from genome assembly GCF_013201975.1 of Campylobacter sp. CCUG 57310. NCBI lineage: Bacteria > Pseudomonadati > Campylobacterota > Epsilonproteobacteria > Campylobacterales > Campylobacteraceae > Campylobacter > Campylobacter sp. CCUG 57310. The sequence goes on along the minus strand of NZ_CP053845.1, from coordinate 1,038,500 downwards.
AGTAAGATTTGAATTCACGTCTTGAATCAAGCCTGCTAGGGTATTTACGCTACGAGGAGTTTTGTGGCACTTAAAATCATCTTTTAAAATTTCAAACAAGAAATTTTTAATGCTTGTCTTGCCAAAACTTGCCGTTATCAGAACGATTTTAAGCTCTTTCATGTTTTCAAGCTTTTTTAAAGCCGCTTTTTCATACATCTTAAAATTCATCTTCTCAAGCATAAAGCTAAGTATAAATGAAATTGCAAGCGGAAGTATAACGCCTAAATTTTGACACTTAACCGAGATGTAGCAAAATATATTTTCAAGCACCAAGGCGATTGTAAGTATGATGAAAAATCGCTTAACTCTTGGGGTAAAAACTAGCTTCTTATCAAGCCTTTTATGCCAAAGATATAAGCTTGGCACCATCGCAAAGTAAAAATATATCCAAAAAAATTTGCCTGTCGTATAGCAAAGCACAATAGGAACTATCGCAAAAAATACGTGCCAAGCAGGCTTTGTGAAGTGGAACAGCACCCGCTCGAATTTGTACGAAAACCACTGCAAGCAGGTGATAAGATAAAATCCGATCGCAAGAGTAAATAAAGAGTGAGTAATAATCAATCCGCCGCTTATTAAAATTTGAGTTAAATTCTCGCTCATTTTAGCTCCTCTTTCTCATTTAAATTTAGCTCGGAATCGATAACCCCGCTGATATATCTTGCATGAAGCAAAAAGAAAAAGTGATCGCCCTTAAGTGGATGAAAATCGCTGTTTGATATGAGGCCATGTATCCTCTCACCGCTTTTTAACGGAGTCGCACTATCGTCCTCTCCCCAAAATATAAGCGCCCTGCCCTTGTATTCTTTAAATTTATTTGTAAAATCCTCATTAACTACGTTTTTAAGTGTTTCATACATCTGCTTGCTCATGCCTTTTACGTCTTTTGTGGCAAAAAATTTATACAAAAAGCCAAATCCAAAAGCTTTTAAAATTTTAAAAATGGCGATTTTAAACCTCACGAAAAACGGCTTTTTGGTAACTATGCCCGCACTGCTTAAAAGAGCTAAATTTGCAGGCTTAAGCAAAGTCGCAACCTTTCCGCCAAACGAGTGTCCGACGATAAGAGTTGGAGTGATATTTATCTCTTTCAAAAACAGCCTCATAATCTCGGCATAATCTTTCGTATAAAGATCTTCGTGCATGTTTGATGCGCCAAAGCCCGGCATATCGATATAAACGTGTTTAAAATCGTTTAGAAATTTACCGAAAGCCTTTTTCATTATCTCTTTATTCGCTCCCCAGCCGTGTAAAAATACTATGGCGGGGCTAGATGATAAATTTAAAATTTCATAGCTTATGGTGTAAATTTTACCGCCGAATTTGATATCCTTACTCGCCATTTTCACCCTTTTTTCTTGATGAGTAAATAGCCTGTAAAACCTCCACGGCCTCGCATAATCGCTCATATTCAGCCATATTAAGTAAGACCGCTTCAAATTTATTATTTTTTACGATAACGGCTCTTTTTATCTGAGCCGAGCCTACTTTGGTAAGTACGGCGCTAAAATTTCTAACGACTTCGGTTGCGGTATAAATTTCATCTTTGCTAAATGTAGTCATTTTTGCTCTTTTATGTAAAATTTTACATAAAATATAACACACAAGCCTTTAAATTCGGCTAAATCAGGCTACTAAATTTAGCGATTTAATAGCCTGATGATATTTTATTTGTGTTTTATAGTTTGCCTTTTGCGGAGGTGATTGAGTTGATAAACTGATAATCTATCCTTATATCCCGCTCTCTAGGAAGGTTTTTAGCCAGTGCATTTATCGTTGCTTCAAAGTCGTCAAACAGATAGTTCGCAAGGCTTCCAGGATTTGGATTGATCTCGTTTAGATAGACTTCATTGTCTATCACAAAAAAATCACACCTTATAAGCGCGCCGTCAAACCCGCAGTTATAAATTTTCTCAAAACTACCTTTGAGTTTGGCTTTTAGCTCTTCGCTTATATCAGCCTCTTTTGCCCTACTTTCGCTTGAAAAGCTCATATATTTTTGCTCGTAGTCAAGGAATTCTTTCTTTTTTGGCTCTTCGATGATTGAAAATTTTATCTTGCCATCTATCTTGCAGCCTGCTAGGTTATACTCCTTTACGCCTTCTATAAAGGGTTCGGCTAAAATTTCACTATCAAATTCAAATGCCACGTCTAAAGCATATTCAAGCTCGCTTTCATCTTTTACCACGCTTACACCGATAGAGCTGCCCAGCCTACAAGGCTTTAGTATCGTAGGAAGCGATAAATTTATCATATCCTCTCTTCGTAATACGTCGTATTTTAGCGATTTTACACCTGCTTTTGCTGCTAGAAGCTTGGTTAATTCTTTGTTGTAGCTCATCGCGCTTGCTTCAAGACGAGGACCGATATATCTGATACCGAAAAAATCTAGCAAAGCAGCTATTTTACCGTCTTCGCCGTCCATTCCGTGGATTAAATTTATATAGACATCAGCATCTATTTTTTTCTCGCCAAACATCCCGCCTATAAAAAATCCGCCGTTTTTAAGAAGCAACTTTTTGCTTTTTTTATAGTTTCCAGAGCTGAAGAAATTTGCCTTCATATTATTAGCTTTGATTAGATAAAATTCTCTAAATTTATCGCAAAATACAAATACAAGTTCGCTTTTAAGCACGTTTTTTAAAGCTATTGCGCTTACTATGCTGATCTCGTGTTCGTAGCTTTTGGCTCCAAATAAAATTCCAAATTTCATACCTATCCTTTATCCTAGTTTTTTAAGAGCTTCTTTGATAAGCTCGCTTACGTTTGTTGCCGTGCAGGTTGAGAGCACCTTAGATATCTTATCTCGCTTAAATCCAAGACTCTCAAGTGCTAAAATCGCCTCATGATGATGGCTTGGCGTAGCATCATCTATTACGAGTTTAGCGTCGCTTAGCTCGGCTATGATACGTCTTGCGGTCTTTACGCCTATGCCCGGAACCGATTTAAGAGCGTCCGCATCGCCGTTTAAGATAGCGTTTGTAAAAGCGTTTGGACTTAAACTAGAACACACTGCCATAGCCGTGCTTGCGCCTATGCCGTTTAGTTTGATAAGCATCTCAAACATCCTTTGCTCGCTTGCATCTAAAAATCCGTAAAGTAAATTCGCATCTTCTCTGATGATTTGAGTTATGCTAAGTTCTACTTTTTCGCCTTTTTCAAGCTTTGCCGAGCAAAAAAGCGATATAACTATGCCGTATGTAACGCCGCTTGAGGTTTTAAGCAGAAGGTACGCGGGCTCTTTTTTGGTTATTATTCCTTCAATTGCTTTTATCATTTTACTTCCTTAATCCTTTTTAAAATTTCATCCACAGCCTCATCAAGAGCCAAATTTAGCCCGTTTACAACATCTTTGTCTAAATTTGAATTAATCGGCTTGCTTGCAGAAATTATCTCGCTTTTTAAAATTTGACCATTTTTTACAAGCGAAAAAGCAAGCGTTATTTTGGCGTTTTTGATACCGGCTTCAAGGCTTATTAGAGTAATTTGCAAATTTAAATTCGTCTTATCAAAACTAGGTTGCAAAAGGCAACTAGCGTGCATAGTGTTGAGAATTCTCTCATAAATCATCTCGCTTGGAAGACTTATCCATTTGGCGCTTTTAAGAGGATAAATTGCTCCGTCATTGCCGCTTACGAGGATATCTCTACTTTCGGATGCGGCTTGGGACTTTACCGTAGCGATATAAATTTGCTTTTTATCCGTCTGCTCTTTACAAATTTTAAAATCCCCTTTTGCAAGGGTGAAATATCTTATCTCTGGCCCGCTTTTTGCTATGATTCCACACCCGCTAAAACCTAGAGCCAAAACGGCAGCTAAGATTAAATTTCTCATCTTTTATCCTTATCTTCTTTTGGGTCTTTAAAGAAAAATTCATAAGGTCTGTCTTCTAGTCTAAAAAGCGTCTGCCTAAATTCTTTTAATACTTTTTGAAACTCTATCATCGTTTCGCTAACCTCGCTTGAGAGTGAATTTAAAGTTGTTTTAAAATCAAATTCGCCGCTTTTTATCTTGTCTTGTATGAGTATTTGAAGATTTTTAAATTCGCCTACTCCGCTACCTATCTTATCGGGGATGAAATTTATCGCTTCAACCGTCTTGCTAGAAGCCTTTATAAGACGCTTAAAGTCTAAAATAGCTTCATTTGCAAGCTTTATTGTTTCGTTTATATCGATATTTTGCTCGTCAATCTCTTTTGTGATACTATCGATCGAATTTAGGATGGAGCTTACTTTGCCGATATTTTCTTCGTTTAGAACTCTATTTACTTTTGAAAGAGTATCTTCAATACGCTGGGTTAAATCATTTGCTTTTCCGCCTATTTTTTCAAGCAGGCTTGCCTCAAGCTTGATATAGGCTTTTTCATTTTCACTAAAAATTTCGCTTTGGTGCGAGCCTCTTTGGATATTTAAGTAGCTTATGCCCGTAATCCCTTGACTCTCCGCTATGGCGGTGCTATCCTTTTTGATTGGTAGCTCCTTTCGCACTAGCAACTCAACCTCTATCATCGCCTCTTTAGGATCTGCAAATTTGATATTTTTTACTATTCCCGCATCAACGCCTATAAATTTTACTTGCGAGTCTTTTTTGATCCCGTTTGGAAGATCGGTCGTAAGGATATAATAAGACCTATAAGCGTCTTTTGACTCCCCATAGCTTCCCATCCACCACATAAATCCGCCTATGGCCGTTACTACCGCTACGAAAAATAGCCCTACTAGCGTATAATTCACCCTATTTCCCATTATCGTTTCCTTGTCTTAAACAGCTCTTCAAGAGGGTTGTTTTTAAGTCCGTCAAGCTCGGTCAAATTTCCTTCAAAAAGCACTTTTTTATCTTCAAGTATCAAAAATCTATCAAGTATATCGCATATGCTGTCTATGTCGTGAGTTACCATTACTACGGTAAGTCCAAGCGTATCTCTTAGCTCTACAACCAGCTCGTCAAGCGCTCTGGCACTAATTGGATCAAGCCCGCTGTTTGGCTCGTCTAAAAAGAGAATTTTTGGACTTAGCACAAGTGATCTTGCCATAGCGACACGCTTTTTCATGCCGCCGCTTAGCTCACTTGGATACTGAAGTGCCGCACTTGGACTTAGACCTACTTTTTCAAGCCAAAACATCGCTATCTCTTTCATCGATTTTTCGCTCATGTTGCTATATTCTTTTAGAAGTATGTAGATATTTTCAAGCACGTTCATCGATGTATAAAGCGCTCCAAATTGAAACATAACTCCGCATTTTAGCCTTATCTCTTGCCTTTTATCCTCATTTGCAGCCCATAAATCCTCTCCAAGCATGTTTATATGCCCGCCGCTTGGCTCTTTTAGATATATCATTGTTTTCATCAGGGTTGATTTGCCAGTTCCGCTTCCGCCTAGAAGTCCATAAATTTCAGCCTCTTTTACATGAAAATTTACTCCGTCATGTATAACTTTGTTGCCAAATTTCGTGGTTATTTGAGTCGCTTTTATGATACTCATATGCCAACTTGTGTGAAGATGATTGAAAATAGCGCATCAAGCATGATTACGCCAAATATAGCATTTACAACGCTTATAGTAGTATAAATTCCCACACTTTGGGTGCTGCCGCTTATCTGAAATCCTCTCATGCAGCCTATAAAAGCGATAGCCGCTCCAAAAAACGGTGCCTTGATAAGCCCCACGTAAAGATGTCTAAGCTCAACTTCTTGATGAAAACGACTTAGATAGTCGCCAAAACTTATATCAAGGTAGGAATTTAGCACGACCATTTCGCCAAAAATCCCTGCCGCATCGGCTAAAAATACAACCAAAGGCATAGCGATTATAAGGGCTACAACTCTAGGAAGTACTAAAAATTTAAACGGATCAAACCCCATCGTCTTCATAGCATCAACCTCTTCGGTTATCTTCATAACGCCAATTTGCGCGGTAAAGCTTGAAGCAAGCCTTCCTGCAACGACGATAGCGGCTATTAGCGGAGCTACTTCTCTAAGTGTGAGCATACCCATCATCTCGACTATGATTATACTTGCTCCGAATTTTTCTAGCAAATTTGAGCCTTGATAGGCAAGCACGATACCGACTAGAAAAGAGGTTAAGCAAACTATAAAAACGGAATTTATGCCTGCATCTTGAAAATACGTAAAAATTTCTTTGATCCTAATGCTTTTTGGCACAAATACCGATCTTAAAAGCTTTATCAAAAGCTCTCCCAAAAAGGCTAAAAACATCATAGAATCAGAGTAAAATTTAGCTATCTTTTCGCCTATTACGGCAAATATATTTTCATCTTCTTTAGTTTGCAAAATCGCTTTTATATCAGGGCTTATCTCTTTATTTATGGAGTTAAAAATTCTCTGCTGACTTTCGTTTAAATTTATAAATTCGTATTGTTTTTGACTTTTTGTAAGGCAGTTTCTTAAAAATATCGCAACCGCATAATCAAGCTCTTTTACCTCTTTAAAATCAAGCACCAATTTTTTGTATTTTCGCGAGGATATAAGCGATGAAATAGAGTTTAAAACGGCTCTTTTAAGTTTGAAATTCCACTCGTTTTTTAAATTTATAGTCAAGATGCCTTTTTGCAGATCATAGCTATAAAATTTGTCGTTTGACGCCTTGAACAATTTAGCCCTCTAAACTTTTCTTACGTTGTTGCTTTTTTTGATCGCATAATCAACTTCGCCGTTTTCGTTTTCGATCTTTTTGATCATCAAAACCCTTGCGATCTCGTTTTCTCTCGTGTTATAAACTATCTCTTTAGGAGGATCGACAAGCTTAAATTTTATCTCATTAAATTCTCGCCAGTTGCTGTGATTTATCACTTTTGAGCTAAAAATCCCCTCCTGGATATCCTTTATCTCCTCTTTTAACTCGGCTATACACGCTCTTTTTTCTTGAAAATCTTTCAAGATAGTGTTGTATTCGTGCACAAGTTGCTGGTACTCTTTAAGCTTTTTTATGAATGTTACGGGCGGTGTTTTTTGACTCGCTCTAAATTCCTGCATCTTTTCTTTGATGATATTCATCGGTCCTCTATTTTCTTCGATGACGCATTTTTTGGACTCAAGCTGTTTTGGAGTCTTTGCTATCTGCTCTTTTATCTCTTTTATTTGAGCCATGTATTCATTTATCTTGTCGCCGCTATTTTTCACCATGCTAAAATCGACTAAAATTTTATTATTTACTCCGCGAAGCTGCTTTATCTCAAGCATATCGGCAACTATGATGGTCGAATTTGACGCTAAGACGCCAACTTCTAGTCGCTCGGCGATAACTTCGCCTCCAAGCATTGATTTTATTACCGCCGTTTTTGCCTTAACTTTGCCGTTTTCCAAGCGGTCTATCTCGACATGATCTCCGTCAAAGCTTCCTATATGCACGGCTATTTTAGCCTCTTTTGCTTCTATATACGATTTGGCGTGGGTTTGTCCGCCTATGGTTATTTTATTTGCTTTTACGGTTGCGTTTTGAGCTACGTTACCTTGGACGTTTATCTCGTTTGCCTCAACGCTCATTCCCGCACCTATTGCATCTTTTGTAACGTCGCTTTCTTTCACGTTTAAAGTTACATTATTATCAAGCCCTGTATCTATTGAGCCTGTGGTTTTAAACGAAATTTCATTTACGTCAAGTTGCTCTTTGATATCAAAAACACCTTTTTCTTCGCATACGTAGCCTGCTTTTTTGGAGTAGTACTTAATACCCTTTTCATCCTCTACAGCTTCTATATTTTCGCTATGTTCAAGCATTTTTGAAACGCTTGTTTTAGGTTGAGCTACGGATAAAAGATTTCCTCTTACGTCACGACCCGATTCGCCAACGGCTGATTTTACGTATTCGGCTACAAGCTCATTTTCGGCAACTCCTAGCAAATATCCTCTGTTAGCGTAGTTTATCTTGCCTTGATTATCCGCTCCTTGAACCTTGTTTTTATAGTGATAAATAAGCCCGTCATCAATAGCCTCTATAGGATCGATGCCCGAAGTTACTACAAATGTGTAGTCTTTGTCTATGATCTCGTTTATACGAAGCATGGATGAGATTTTACTAAGCTCGGCTTGCATTGCTTTATTTCTGATACCGATTAAAATCCCTACCTTGATGAGCTTTTTATATATAAATTCGCGCATCTTGGCTTTAAAATCTTTAAAATACACCACATCGTTGCTTCTTGAAACGGTAGCTACTATCTTAGTCAAATTTTTATTTACGTTTAAAGCGATATTTGGAAGCGTTTTTGGTTTGTTTTTTCTAATGTCAAAAAACTCCACCTTATAAGTTTGTTTGATACTTTCAACCTGATTTACGTAAAATTTATCATCGTCAAAGATACCCAGTTTATCCTCTTCAACAGACTTTATCTCGCTATCTCCAAGCAATTTATACTCGGTAAAAAAAGTTATGATATTAAAATCTATAAATTTAGCTTCTACGTTAAAATTACTTACTAAATTTGGGATTTCTCCATACGGATTTGGCGTTTGCATTATTATCGGATCAAGATAAGTCGGTTGATTATTTTGACTGTTTTCCACTTTAAATTTCTCTCATAAATCACATAAATTTGCCTATTATCTCTAAAATTTGATTAAAACAAAGTTATGGCTCGGTTTTACGTCTTTTAAAACTAAATTTGCGTATCATTTCGTATCTTAAATTTATATATGGAAATTTATGTTTATAAAAGGTTTTTTTTCAAACAGCGTAGGCATACTTACTTCAAGGGTTCTTGGACTTTTTAGAGATCTGCTTACGGCTTCGACTTTAGGTGCGGGAATTTATAGCGATATATTTTTTATAGCCTTTAAGATACCTAATCTGCTTCGCCGAGTATTTGGCGAAGGAGCGTTTTCGCAAGCTTTTTTGCCAAATTTTACAAAAGCGCAAAAAAAAGGAATTTTCGCGGCTGAAATTTTTTTCAAATTTCTATTTTTTATTGCGATTTTAACTTTGCTTGTAAATATCTTCGCTCCTCAATTTACTAAAATAATCGCAACGGGACTTAGCAATGAGGACATTGCTAACGCAGTGCCTTTAGTAAAGATAAATTTTTACTATCTGGCGCTTATTTATATAGTTACATTTTTAGCATCCTTGCTTCAGTATCGTCAGCACTTCGTTACCACGGCATTTTCGACAGCGCTTTTAAATTTAGCCATGATTGCTTCGCTTTTTTTATCACAAGGCAAAGAGCCCAAGATAGTGGCTTACTATCTTAGTTTTGGCGTGGTGGCGGGTGGAATTTTGCAAGTCATAGCCCATCTTATAGCGCTTTATATGACATCTATGTCAAGGCTGTTTTTTGGAGGAATTTTAAGATTTATAAAAGGCAAAAGAGCAAATTCCAAAGGATTTTTTACAAATTTTTATCACGGGCTTTTAGGCTCTTCGGCTATGCAGATAAGCTCATTTATGGATACTTGGCTGGCTAGCTTTTTAGCGGCAGGAAGTATAAGCTATCTATTTTATGCAAACAGAATTTTTCAGCTTCCGCTTGCGATATTTGCCATCGCGCTTTCGACTGCGCTTTTTCCAAAGATAACAAAACAAATCAAAGCCAAAAACGAAGCAGAAGCTCTAAAATGGATGAATAAAAGCTTTGAGTTTTTGTTTTTATTGCTTGCTGCGGCTATGCTGGGCGGGATTATTTTAGCTCATCCTATCATAAAGCTGCTCTTTGAAAGAGGAAGTTTTGACACGACAAGCACTTATGAGACCGCTAGAGTTTTGCAAGCTTACATGATAGGACTTTTGCCTTTTGGTTTAAGTAAGCTCTTTTCGCTTTGGCTTTATGCAAAACTTCAGCAAAAAATCGCTTCTAAAATCGCGATGATATGCTTAGGGGCAAATTTAATCCTTGCAGTGATCTTGATACGTCCTTATGGGGCTTTTGGGCTTGCGCTTGCCAGCTCGCTTGGAGGCTTTGTGCTGCTTGCTTTAAACATCAAAGCTTTTGGCGCAAGGGAATTTTTAGCTATAATCAGCTTTAAAAGACTAAGCGTAATGGTCGCTGCCTTGAGCGTTTTTGCTCTGATTTTAATATTTTTAAGGAATTTTATAGATGCAAATTTTTGATAGCGTAAAAAAAGAGAAAGTTAAATTTGAGCCGATTGATGAAGGCGTAGTTAGAATTTACGTCTGCGGGCCTACGGTCTATGACGATTCGCATTTAGGACATGCCAAAAGCGCTATAAGCTTTGATCTGCTTAGGCGTGTTTTTATCGAGCTTGGATATGATGTCAGATTTGTAAAGAATTTTACCGATATAGACGACAAAATTTTAAAAAAGATGAGTGAAACAGGCGAGAGCTTAGAGGCTATAACGAGCCGTTATATAAAAAGCTATAAAGATGATATGAGAGCTCTTAACGTGCTTGAAGCCGATATCGAGCCAAAAGCTACGCAAACACTTGAAGAGATGATAGAGTATATAAGAAATTTGCTTATTGAAGGGTTTGCTTACGAGATTTCCGGTGACGGGATTTACTTTGAAATCTCAAAAGATAGCGAGTATCTAAGCTTAAGCGGCAAGAGTGAAACAAATGAAAATATAGCCCGCGTGGAGAGCAATGAGCTTAAACGCAATGAAAAAGACTTCGTGCTTTGGAAATTTGACGAGGCGTGGTATGAAAGTCCGTTTGGCAGAGGTCGTCCGGGCTGGCACACCGAGTGCGTGGCGATGATAAAAAAGCACCTCTCAAGCGGCAGCAAATATGAGATAGATATACACGCAGGAGGTATCGACCTGCTCTTTCCGCACCATGAAAACGAAGCAGCACAATGCAGATGCGGCGAGAGAAAGAGCCTTGCAAAATACTGGATGCATAACGGATTTATCAAAGTAAATGATGAAAAGATGAGCAAGAGCCTTGGAAATAGCTTTTTTGTAAAGGCGGCGCTTAAAGAAAATTTAGGCGAAGCGCTTAGGTTTTATCTGCTTAGTTCGCACTATAGGGCGCATTTTAATTATTCTGATGAGGATTTAGTTGCGAGTAAAAAGCGACTTGATAAAATTTACCGCCTTAAAAAGCGCGTAGGCGAAGATAATTTAAGCGAAGAGAATTTGGAGTTTAAATCCGAGCTTTTAGATGCGCTTGAAGACGATCTAAACACCTCAAAAGCTCTTGCCGTGATAGATGAATTTGTAAAGATTGCAAACGAACGCCTTGATCAAAATCCAAAAGACAAGGCTTACAAGGGCGAAATTTTAGCGAATTTAAGGCTGATAGCGCGAGTGTTTGGGATATTGCAAGTTGATGTTTATGAATATTTTCAATTTGGCGTAAGTGATGAGCAAAAAGCGTTTATAAATGAGCTTATAGCCCAAAGAAACGAGGCAAAAGCCGCTAAGGACTATGCAAAAGCGGACGCTATTAGAACCAAGCTTTCGGATATGCAAATAGCTATTATGGACACCCCTAACGGCACGATATGGGAGAAATTATGAGCCTAAAGATGAATCTAAAAGATGTCTTAAGGCGTTTTAGCCCATACTTTAAGGATTATATACCGCAGTTTGCGCTAGCCATTCTTGGAATGCTGCTTGCAAGCGGCGGCACGGCAGCGTCTGCATGGGTAATCGAGCCTGTATTAAATAAAATTTTTATCGATAAAAATAAAGAGCTTTTATATCTGCTTCCTTACGCGATAGTCGTGATTTGCTTCCTAAAAGGGCTCGGAATCTTTTTACAAGCTTATTTTACAGCCTTCATCGGACAAGATGTGGTAAGGAGATTTCGCGAGAAGTTGCTTGCAAATTTGCTAAATTTGGATATGAAATTCTTTAACGACTTTCGAACAGGCGAGTTAATAAGCCGAAATATCAACGATATAGAGCGCATTAGAAATATCGTCTCTTCGATGATTCCTGAGATGATAAGAGAAAGCATAACGATACTTGGGCTTCTTTGCGTGGTGATATATCAAAGTGCCCAGCTTGCGTTTTTTGCTCTTATTGTTTTGCCGGTTGCGATATATCCACTATCTTTACTTGCTAAAAGGATGAAAAAACTTTCAAGAGCGGCTCAAGAAAAGACATCCGATATTAGCTCGCGCCTTAGTGAAATTTTTACGAATATCGAGATAATAAAAGCAAACAACGCACAAGATTATGAGCATACAAGATTTGTTGAAGATAATAATAAATTTTTCAAACTGAATTTAAAAAGTGTAAAAGTCGATGAGTCGGTAAGCCCTATAATGGAAGTTATCGGCAGTATCGGGATTGCAGCCGTTGTTATCATTGGCGGCAAGGAAGTTATAGACGGACAAATTACCATGGGAAGTTTCTTTTCGTTTTCAACTGCACTTTTTATGCTCTATACTCCGGTAAAGCGAATTTCAAGGCTTTATAATAAGATACAAGACGCAGTTGCGGCCGCCGAGAGGACATTTGAACTGCTTGATAAAAAGCCTATAATAACAAGCGGCACAAAGCAAATTCCAAGCGTGATAGAATCTATAGAATTTCAAGATGTCAGACTAAAATACGACGATAAAGAGGTCTTAAAAGGCATAAATTTAAGCGCTTTAAAATCTCAAATGATAGCACTTGTCGGCTCAAGCGGTGGAGGCAAAAGCTCTATCGTAAATTTACTCATGCGATTTTACGACACTCAAAGCGGGCAAATTTTAATAAACGGTACCGATATACGCGAATTTGATCTAGCTTCGCTTAGAGATAACGTGGGGCTTGTTAGCCAGCGTGTTTATATATTTAATGACACGATAGCTAAAAACGTAGCTTATGGGCGAGAATTTGACGAAGAGGCGGTAAAAGACGCGCTTAAAATGGCAAACGCTTATGAATTTGTTATTTCGCTTGAGGATGGCATCAACACCGTCTTAAACGAATTTGGCACCAATCTTTCAGGTGGGCAACGCCAAAGAATAGCAATCGCAAGAGCGCTTTATAAAAACCCTCAAATTTTGATATTTGACGAGGCAACATCGGCTCTTGATAACGAAAGCGAGAGACAAATTTCAAATGCGATCGCTAATTTACAGCACGAAAAGATCATTTTTGTCATAGCTCACCGCTTAAGCACTGTTGAAAATGCCGATAAAATCGCCGTTGTAAGCGACGGAACGGTAGTTGGATTTGGTAGCGATAAAGAGCTTAGCGATAGCTGCGAGATATATCAAAAACTAAAAGGAAAATCGCTAATTTAAGTTCAAATTTGCTAAAATTCGCGAAAATTGAAGGATAAATTTTGGATTATAATACCCTAAAATCTATTTTTTTTAAATTTCAGCCGGAAACTGCACATAAAATCGCAGAGTTTGGACTAACTTCGCTTTCATCGGTATTTCCGGGCTCTCTTAGCTTCCTTGCAAATAAGTGCGTAGTAAATGACGCAAGGCTTCAGCAAAATTTATTTAACATAGTTTTTAATAATCCGGTAGGAATCGCCGGCGGGTTTGATAAAAACGCAGTAATGATAAAGCCTTTAACCGCGCTTGGATTTGGGCATATCGAATTTGGAACCATTACTCCAAAAGCACAAAAGGGAAACGACAAGCCAAGACTTTTTAGACTTGTGGAAGAAGAAAGTATCCAAAACGCGATGGGATTTAATAACGAAGGCGCAAAAAGCGTATCAAAAAGAGTAAAAAAACTATATCCTTTCGTTATCCCTCTTTTTGCAAATATCGGCAAAAACAAAGTTACTCCAAATGAAAAAGCCATAGATGACTATGAAAATTTAGTGCGGGAATTTAATGAAATTTGTGACGCTTTCGTGATAAACGTCTCTTCGCCAAATACTCCAAATTTGCGTGCTTTACAAGAAGAAGACTTTATAAAAGAGCTGTTTTCTCGTATCCGTCCGCTTACTTCTAAGCCGATTATCTTTAAAATAGCTCCTGATATGAGTTATGAAAAAGCTGTAGAAATTTGCTCCTGTGCCGTTGTTAACGGAGCGGACGCGCTTATAGTAAATAACACGAGCGTTGATTATTCGCTTTCAAATTCGCCTAATCTGCAAAATTTCGGAGGACTTAGCGGCAAAGTTATAACCGAAAAATCGGCAATGCTTTTTAAGGCTGTTGCAGATGAGCTGTTTGGTAAGACCATACTCATAGCAAGCGGTGGCATAGATAGCGGTGCAGAGGCGTATAGGCGCATAAAAATGGGTGCAAATTTAGTTCAAATTTATACGGCTTTTATATTTAAAGGACCTTTTGTTTGCCAGATGATAAATTCAGAAATTTTAAGACTGCTTGAAGCTGATGGATTTGCCCATATAAGCGAAGCTGTCGGAGTAGATATAAGAAAATAAATAAAAATTTAAGGTAAAAAATGCTTTTAAAATATTCAAAAACTAAGTTAAAAAACGGCTTTGAGATCTATCATATCCCCCTAAACAAAGGCTCGGGCGTGATAAGTGTGGATCTTTTTTATAAGGTTGGCTCCAGAAATGAAGTAATGGGCAAAAGCGGTATCGCGCATATGCTTGAGCACCTGAATTTCAAATCGACTAAAAATCTAAAAGCGGGCGAATTTGACGAGATAGTAAAGGGCTTTGGCGGTATGAATAACGCAAGCACGGGATTTGATTATACACACTATTTTGTAAAATGCTCAAAGCAAAATTTAGATAAATCGCTTGAACTATATGCCGATATCATGTCAAATTTGAGCCTAAAAGACAAGGAATTTCAGCCTGAGCGCGACGTTGTTCTTGAAGAGCGCAGATGGAGAACTGACAACTCGCCTATCGGGTTTTTGTATTTTACACTTTTTAATAGCGCATTTATCTATCATCCATACCACTGGACGCCGATAGGGTTTATAGAAGATATCAAAAACTGGAGCATTGAGGATATAAGAGAATTTCATGCGACTTACTATCAGCCTAAAAACGCGATACTTCTAATAAGCGGCGATATAGATAAAAAATCAGCCTTTGAGCTTGGTAAAAAGCACTTTGAGGGCATTAAAAACTCACGAGAGATACCAAAACTGCATTGCATAGAGCCCGAGCAAAACGGTGCAAGAAGGGTTGAAATTTATAAAGATAGCGAGGTTGAAATGCTTGCTATGGCGTTTAAAGTGCCTTCTTTTACTCACGAGGATCAAGTCGGTCTAAATGCGCTAAGCGAGTATCTAAGTAGCGGAAAAAGCTCGCTTTTGCATAGAATTTTAGTAGATGAAAAATGCCTTGCAAATCAAATTTACGCTTACAATATGGACAATATCGACGAGAGCTTGTTTATCATCATGGCCGTTTGCAATCCTGACATCAAAGCCGAAGTCTTAGAGCAGGAGATAAAGGCGATTTTAGAAGGCGTTAAGACGGGTAAAGTTGATAAAGATGAGATAACTAAGATAAAAAATAGCATAAAGTCTGATTTTGTATATTCGTTTGATAGCGCTTCAAGAGTGGCGAATTTATACGGAAGCTTCCTAGCTCGCGGAGACATCAAACCTCTTTTTGAACTTGAGAGCAAGATAGAAAATTTAAAAGCTAAAGATATAAATGAAATTTGCAAAAAATATTTCACCGAAAAGACCTCCACAACGGTAATCTTAAGAAAGGATGCAAAGTGAATAAAAGAGTCATACAAGGCGCTATGACAGCGCTTATCACGCCTTTTAAAAACGGTAAATTAGACGAACAGGCTTACGAAAAGCTCATAAAACGCCAGATAAAAAACGGCATAGACGCCGTGGTGCCTGTAGGAACGACCGGAGAGAGTGCTACGCTAACTCATGATGAACATAGAATTTGTATCGAGATAGCCGTTAGCGCTTGTAAGGATACGGGAGTAAAGGTTCTTGCGGGTGCCGGCAGTAATGCGACTCATGAAGCTGTTGGGCTTGCGCAATTTGCTCAATCGCACGGAGCGGGCGGCATCCTTTCGGTTGCACCATACTACAACAAGCCTACTCAAGAAGGGCTTTATCAGCACTACAAAACCATAGCAAGCAGCGTTGAAATTCCCGTGCTTTTATATAACGTGCCGGGTCGCGTGGGAGTTGATATCCTGCCATGCACTATTTTTAGGCTGTTTAATGATTGTGAGAATATATTTGGAGTAAAAGAGGCTAGCGGAAGTATCGATAGATGCGTAGATCTGCTTGCGCACGAGCCAAATTTGGTCGTTATAAGTGGCGAAGATGCGATAAACTACCCTATCCTTTCAAACGGCGGTAAAGGCGTCATATCGGTAACTTCAAATTTGCTTCCGGATAAAATTTCAGAGCTTACGCACTTAGCGCTTGATGAGGAGTATATCAAGGCAAAAGCGATAAATGATAAGCTTTACAATATCAATAAAATGCTATTTTGCGAAAGCAATCCGATCCCTATAAAAGCGGCTATGTATATCGCGGGACTCCTTGAAACGCTTGAGTATCGCTTGCCGCTTTGTGCGCCAAGTAGTGAAAATTTAAAAAACATAGAAGAGACTATGAAACAATACGAAATAAAAGGATTTTGATAGTGGATAAATTTGCAGATGAATTTAGAGGAAAAACGCTAGTTATAAGCGGAGGTACAAGAGGAATAGGACGAGCGATCGTAGAGGAATTCGCCAAAATCGGAGCAAATATCGCTTTTACTTACAACTCAAACGAAGAGCTTGCAAACACGCAAGCTAAAGAGCTTGAAGAAATTTTTGGCATAAAGGCAAGAGCTTACGGACTAAACATTCTTGAACCGGAAACTTATAAAGATCTATTTGAGCAGATTGATAATGACTTTGATCGCGTGGATTTTTTCATATCAAACGCTATCATTTCAGGGCGCGCGGTTGCGGGTGGGTACACGAAATTTATGAAGCTTCGCCCAAGAGGGATAAATAATATCTTTACAGCCACCGTAAATGCCTTCGTAGTAGGCGCTCAAGAGGCTGCAAAAAGGATGGAAAAAACAGGTGGCGGAAGCATAATATCTCTTAGCTCAACGGGAAATTTGGTCTATATCGAAAACTATGCGGGGCACGGAGCTTCAAAAGCGGCCGTTGAAGCTATGGCAAGATATGCTGCAACCGAACTCGGAGAAAAAAACATCCGAGTAAATGTGGTAAGCGGTGGACCTATCGAAACGGACGCACTAAGAGCTTTTACCAACTACGAAGAAGTGCGCGATATGACGGCTAAGCTTAGCCCGCTAAATCGTATGGGACAGCCGACAGACTTGGCCGGAGCATGCTTATTTCTTTGCTCAAGCAAGGCTAGCTGGATAACTGGACATACATTTATAATAGACGGCGGAACGACATTTAAATGAGCTTAAATTTACCGAATTTACTTGCGTTTTTACGCATTTTACTAGCGCCTGCGATGTTTTATATCCTCGTAAATGCCAATACGCATTTTGAAGATGTGCATATCAGCTGGATAAATTATTTTGCGGGACTTATTTTTGTTATCGCTAGTGTAACCGATTTTTTTGACGGCTATATCGCAAGAGCGTGGGATCAAAAGACCAAGCTTGGTGCCATCATTGATCCCTTGGCCGATAAGATGCTGACTCTGGCTGCATTTTTGGGGCTCATGATGATGGATAGAGCAAGTCCTTGGGCTATATATCTCATCTTGATTCGTGAATTTTTCATAACCGGCTTTCGCGTGGTTATCGCAGCCGAAGGGCTAAATTTGGCAGCTTCAATGGCGGGAAAAGTAAAAACCGTATTTCAAATGATAGCCATAGGATTTTTGATAATGCAGTGGCCGTTTGCAAATTTACTACTCTGGATAGCGGTTGGATTAACGCTATATTCGGGGTTTGAGTATATTTTTGCTTATATTAAATCGGATAAGTAAATTTGGTTTTATCATCGCGACCTATTTAAAATTTTAAATTATAATTTGCTAAATTTTAAAGGAATTTTTTGAAAAGCAATGTATTTATAGTATATTTGGCAAGCTTTGTTGTGGTTGCTGCAGGTCTTAAGGCTGCAGGCACGATAGTTTTGCCGTTTTTGATAGCTGTTTTTATAGCTATCGTTATCTCTCCCGCGATCAATCAGCTTCAGAAGCTAAAGCTACCAAGAATAGTCGCGTTTATCTTGGTTGTGGGGGTTATTTTTGTATCTTTGGGCTTTGTTACAAATACCGTTATAAGTACCATAAATGGGCTTTTAGGACATCTTCCGGAGCTTCAAGCTAAATTTAAAATTTTCAACGATCAAGTGATAAGCATTTTGGCTAAATACGGAGTTGAAGATGTTCAAAAGATCATCCCAAGCGATTATGACCCGAATAAAATTTTCGCAAACCTCGGCACGCTTTTAAGAAGCAGCACAGAGCTTGCTTCAAAGAGTTTTTTTATATTTTTGCTTGTTACGTTTATGCTTTTTGAAACGCACATATTTAGGCAAAAGGTTGATTATTTTGCCAGCAAAAACCCGCAAGCCGAGATGATCGTAGATACCTTTATCTCAAATTTAAAGCGCTATCTTGAGATAAAGACCATAGCTTCTTTTGCGACGGGAGTTTTTATATTTGCAGGGCTTGAGATGCTTGGTGTGCCTTACGCTCCGCTTTGGGGGATTGTCGCTTTTGTTTTAAACTTTATCCCGACTATCGGCTCTATCATAGCGGCGTTTCCTGCGATACTTGTTTCGCTTCTTATAAACGATATTAGCACGACGTTTTGGACCGTGATACTATATCTTGTCGTGAATTTAGCTATCGGAAATTTTATTGAGCCGAGATTTCTTGGCAAAGGGCTTGGCATAAGCACTCTTGTTGTGCTGCTTAGCCTTCTTTTTTGGGGATTTTTATTCGGTATCGGCGGTATGTTTTTGGCAGTTCCGCTTACTATGAGCCTTAAATTGGCTCTTGATGCCAACCCTAACACGAAATTTATCGCCGTTTTACTTAGCGATAAGATTGAAAGGTAGAATTTGAAAAGTATAATATTTGTTATTTTACTCTTAATTGCAGGCGTTTATGCCTACTCTTGGTATTTTTTTATAACGGTTTTTGCCATCTCGTTTTTGGTATTTTTCCATGAGCTTGGACACTTTACGGCTGCTAGGATACTTAAGGTCGGCGTTCTTAAATTTAGTGTCGGATTTGGCGAGAGCCTATACTCAAAGAAGATCGGACAGACCGAATACGCCATATCAGCCATCCCGCTTGGAGGCTATGTAAGCCTAAAGGGGCAAGACGACTCAAACCCTGCGGCAAAAAGCATGGATGATGACAGCTACAATAAACTAACTCCTCTTGGACGTATCTTTATCCTCTTTGCAGGACCGTTTTTTAACTTCGCTTTGGCGTTTTTGCTTTTTATCGCACTTGGATATATCGGCGTAGATAGACTGGCTCCCGTTGTGGGAAGCGTTGTGCCTGATTCGGCAGCCCTACAAGCTGGCATCATGAAAAACGATAAAATTTTAAGCATTGATGGAGTTACTA